>DAIRCY010000070.1:0-12454 GCA_036796435.1 Acidimicrobiales bacterium | reverse complement strand
CGCCCTCGGGCGCCTGGGGCTCGACGGCAACGACCGCGCCGGCCCGCTTCTTCTCGATCAGGTCCTCGAGCCGCTCGCGGTAGGTGTCGTGGAACGCCTCGGGGTCCCACTCGGTGGTCATGGACTCGATGAGCATCTCGGCCATGTGGAGCTCCTGGGGGGACCATTCGGCCTCGACGGGCAGGGTGTCGATCTCCTGGACGGGGTCGCGGACCTCGTCGCCGTACAGGAGGGTCTCCACCACGAGCGCGTCGGCGCGCGGGCGGATCGCCACCAGGTACTGCTTCTCGCGCAGCACGAAGGTGGCGAGGGCGACCTTGTTCGCTTGGAGCATCGCCTCGCGCAGGAGCCCGTAGGCACGCTCCGCGCCCTTGCCGCCGCCCTTGGCCGGCGGGGCGAGGTAGTAGGTGCGGTCGAAGTAGACCGGGTCGATCTCGGCGAGGTCCACGAAGGCGGAGACGTCGATGGTCTTCGACCGCCCTGGCGCCACCGAAGCGATCTCGTCGGGCTCGAGCAGCACGAACTCGCCGCCGCCGAGGTCGTAGCCCTTCACGATCTCGGGGTAGGGGACCTCTTCGCCGGTCCGTTCGTTGACGCGCTTGTTCCGGACGCGGTCCGTGGTCCCCGCCTGGAACTGATTGAAGTGGATCGACTTCTCCTCCGTGGCGGTGAAGAGCGCCACGGGCACGTTCACCAGGCCGAAGCTGAGCGACCCGGTCCAGACGGCTCTGGCCATGCCGCCCCTTTCCCTCGTCCGACCGACCAATTCAAGCAGCAATTCGGTACCCCTGACCAGGGGCGGCGGTCACCTCGGCGTGCCGGGCCGGCCGGGGCGGGCCGCCGGGGCGGGCCGCGGGGGCCCGGCGCAGGCCGGTGCGGCGTGCCTGCACCCTCGATCCATCCACCACCGCGTCACACCGCCTTGGGATGCTGGGGACGTGCGAAGGACCGACGGACCCCACCTGCGACTGGTCGTGGGGAGCCTCGCCACGGCGCCCGACGAGGACGGGGCCTCCGAGAAGCTGGTCGCCGCAGACGTGGCGGCGGTCCTTGCGGGCGCGACCGACGAGGTGGTCGCCCGGGCGCCCCTCGCCCTTCCCCTCGCCCTCTCCGTGTGCATGCAGCGGCACGACGCCGGCACCGAGGGGCTGATCGGGGCCATGCAGGCGCTCCGCCGGGCCGTCCTCGCCGTCTCGGGACTCGACCCGCGCAGCGAGCCCGTTCTGCTCGTGGCGGGCGACCAGCGCGAGGCCGCCCTTCGGCTCGCCGAGTACCTGCGGGGCCTTCTCGGCCGGGCTGCGCGGGCGTGTGCCGCCGCGCCGGACGATCTGGCGTCGGCCGCGGCCGCCCACCTCGCATAGCCTGGACGGACGCCGCTCGACTCGTACCGCTCGAAGCGCGACCCGGCACGCACCCCCGAGCCGGTGCCGGCGGCCGGCGCGCGGCCCCGCCGGCGTCGGGGCGAGCCGTCCTTCGTGATCCAAGAGCATCACGCCCGGCGGCTCCACTGGGACCTGCGGCTCGAGCGTGACGGCGTCTACGTCTCCTGGGCGGTGCCCAAGGGGCTCCCGACGGACAAGAAGACGAACCATCTCGCCGTCCACGTGGAGGACCACCCGCTCGAGTACGGCACCTTCGAGGGGGCCATCCCTGCGGGGGAGTACGGGGCGGGGGAGGTCACCATCTGGGACAAGGGGACCTACGAGGCGACCAAGTGGACGGAGCGGGAGGTGAAGTTCCACCTGCACGGCGGCCGCGTGGACGCCCGGTTCGTGCTCTTCCAGACCAGGGGTGACGACTGGATGATCCACCGGGAGGACCCCGCGCCCGAGGGCTGGGAGCCGCTCCCCGAGCTGGTCCGTCCGATGCTCGCGGTCGCAGGAGAGCTGCCCGCCGGCGGGGAAGCCGACTGGCGCTACGAGTTCAAGTGGGACGGTGTGCGGGCGGTCGCCTACGTCGAAGGCGGCCGGGTCCGCGTCGTCTCGCGCCGGGATCTCGACCGCACCGCCGCCTACCCCGAGCTGCGCAAGCTCGGCGAGGTGCTCGGCTCGCGCCAGGTCGTTCTCGACGGCGAGATCATCGCTCTCGACCCGAGCGGCCGGCCCAGCTTCGAGGCGCTCCAGCCGCGGATGCTCGTGGACGACCCCGCCCGCGCCCGGCGCCTGGCGGCCTCGGTGCCCGTCACCTACATGATCTTCGACCTGCTGCACCTCGACGGCGCCTCGACCGTGGCGCTGCCCTACCTCGAGCGGCGCCGGCTCCTCGAGGGGCTGGGTCTCGGGGGCGAGCACTGGACGGTGCCTCCCTCTCACGAAGGGCCCGGCGCCGACCTGCTCGAGGCCGCGACGAACGCAGGCCTCGAGGGCGTCGTCGCCAAACGCGCCACCAGCGGGTACCGACCTGGGCAGCGGAGCCCGGACTGGGTGAAGGTGAAGGTGCAGCGGACCCAGAGCGTCGTCGTCGGCGGCTTCACCCCCCCGAAGGGCTCGCGCACCGGTTTCGGCGCCCTGCTCGTGGGAGTCCCGGGCCCCCGCGGGCTCGTCTACGGCGGGAAGGTGGGGACCGGCTTCAGCGAGCAGGCGATCGGGGCACTCCTGTCCGAGCTGCGGCCGCTCCGGCGTGACAGCTCGCCGTTCTCGACGGGGGTCCCGGCCGCCGATGCGTCGGGGGCGACCTGGGTAGAGCCCGAGCTCGTGGGCGAGGTGCGCTTCACCGAGTGGACCAAGGCGGGACGGCTGCGCCAGCCGGCGTGGCTCGGGCTGCGCGACGACGTCGCGCCCGTCGACGTCGTCCGGGAGTCCTGAGGCCGCACGTGAGCCCCGAGACCCAGACGGTCACCGAGGTCGACGGCCGCCGCCTCACCCTCACGAACCTCGACAAGGTCCTCTACCCCGACGAGGGGTTCACGAAGGCCGACGTCATCAACTACTACGTCCGGGTCGCCCCCGTCCTCCTGCCCCATCTCGAGGGGCGCCCGGTCACCTTCGTCCGCTTCCCCGACGGGGTCGAGGGGGGGTCCTTCTTCGAGAAGCGGGTGCCTCGCGGCGCGCCGGACTGGGTGAAGGCGGTCGAGGTGCCCCGCTCGAACCACGCGAAGGCATCCGAGACGATCCACGCCCCGTTGATCGGGGACCTCGCCTCCCTCGTGTGGGCCGCCAACCTCGCGGCTTTGGAGCTGCACGTCCCCTTGTGGCGGAGCAAGAAGCGCGCCGAGTACGGCCGGTTCGACCAGATGGTCTTCGACCTCGACCCGGGGGCGCCGGCGACGGTGGTCGAGTGCTGCGCGATCGCGCAGCTGCTCGTCGGCGTCCTGGCGGACCGGGGGCTCACCACGGTCCGGCCGAAGACGAGCGGGAAGAAAGGCCTCCAGCTGTACGCGGCGCTCTCGCCACCGCGGAGCTGGGAGAAGGTGCGCGAGGAGGCGAAGGAGATCGCGCACGCGGTCGAGCGCGACCACGGCGACCTTGTCGTCGCCAAGATGGCAAAGGAGCTCCGCCCGGGCAAGGTGTTCATCGACTGGAGCCAGAACGTGCCTGCCAAGACGACGGTCGCGGCGTACTCGTTGCGCGCGGTCTCCCGGCCCTCGGTCTCGACGCCGGTGACGATGGAGGAGGTCGGTGCGTGCGCAGCCGGCGGCGACCCGGAGTCGCTCCGTTTCGGGCCGGCGGAGGTCCTGACGCGCGTCGAGCGGGACGGGGACCTGTTCGCGGTCGGCTGAGGACGTCGACGGGACGCCGGGTGCGTCCCGGCTCCGTGCAGCTCAGGCGATTGCGAGGGGAGCGGTGGCGATGGGAGCGCGGTCCGGCGTCGACACCCCCCCAGCGGGCTCGTCGGTCACCATGAGCTCCCGGGCGGCCGACACGGACGTCCCAAGGCTGAACGAAATGCCTGCGGAGGGCCGCCGGCCGAGGAGACCGAGAGAGATCGGCTTGCCGTCGATGCTCGCCCAGAGCTGGTACGTCTCGTTCGAAGGCAGCTCGGTCATCGACGAGTGGACGAAGTAGCCGGTGCCGTTTCGCTGAACGACGATCTCTGCCAGCTGCGCGCCGTCGCTCGAACGGAGGTCCACCACCTGATGGTCCGGGCTCGAGAGCGCAGCCTCGACGGCCGAGTGCGGCCCGCGCCCAGCGAGCGCAGACTGGAGCTGGTCCACCCTGCCCTGGGTGTCGACGAGGTTCACCGCGAGCAAGGCGATCGCAGCGGCTGCCGCCCCTGCGATGGCGAGCCAGACCGGGCGACGTCCCGCCGTGCCCCAGCCCGAAGATCCGCCCAGCCGTCTGCGAATCGGGGTGATCGAGGCGTCTCGGCCGCGTTCGGTTGTGCCGTCGCCGATCGTTTCGCCGATCGTGTCGGCGATCCGATGCCACAGGGCGGGCGGAGGCTCGGCACTTTCGAGCTCTCCGGAGACGGCGAGGCCCGCAGCGACGTGGCGCAGCGCGTTCAGCTCCGCCGTGCATCGCGGGCATGCCACCAGGTGCTCTTCGACAAGGCGGCTCTCATCGGGCTCGACGGCGTCGAGGGCGTAGACGCCGAGCAGCTCGGCGACCTGGTCGTGCTCAGGACCCGCGGTCGTCATGGCTCTCCACTCTGTCCAGCACCGTGCGCAGTCGCTGAAGGCCCTTTCGGATGCGGCTCTTCACCGTACCCTCAGGTTCCGAGAGGATCTCGGCCACCTCCCGGTAAGTGTGGCCGTCGAAGTACGCGAGCTCGATGGCGACTCGCTCGGAGGCCGGAAGTGCAGCCAGCGCCTGCGACATCCATTCCGCCGTGGCCAGGTCCCACGCCTCGCGCTCCACGTCGTCGACGACCATCGGGGCGTCGCGTGCGTCGCGCTCCTCCCTGCGCATGCGCGCCGATCGAGAGCGCAGCGCGTCGATCGCCCGTGAGTGCGAGCGGGTGAGCAGGTACGTGCGGAGTGACCCTCGGCCGGGGTCGAACGCCTCGGGGTGTTCCCACAGGTGGACGAAGACCTCTTGGGTGACATCCTCTGCCTCGGCACCGTCGGAGAGCAGTCGCCGCACGAGGTTGTAGACGACGCGGCCGTGACGGCGATAGACCTCGGCCAGCGCGTCGCCATTGGCACGAGCGATCGTGACCACCAGCTGCGGGTCCCCGAGCTCTCTCAGGGGCAGCGTCTGGTGGTCCGACGCGTCGCCTGCCATGTCGAGATGCTGCCAGCACGGCGGTGCCGCGGGCCAAGAAGCGCCATCGTCGCCGCGCGTCGTCGCCGTCACGGGCACGGGCACGGGGACGCGGACGGGGACGGGGACGGTCAGGGGCATGGGCATGGGCATGGGCATGGGCAGGACCCGGCTCATATCGCCTCGGCGCGGAGTGCGGGGACAACTGGATGGGAAGCGGGGCGGGCTCGACCGCGTTGTTCGACGGGAGATCGCGTTCTCGCTGTGCTGCCGAGCAGCGTCATGCCCAGCAGCGCGACGAGTGGTCCGGAGCTGGGGTCGGTTCCCATCCCCGTCGAGATCTGGCCGAACGCCTGGCCCAGTACCCAGAAAGCGACGGCGAGGCCGATGCCGGCGACCGCCGCGACACGTCGAGGCGTACCCCGCCAGAGGGCGAGGAGCCCGATGGCGAGCTCGACGGCGACCACGGACGTCACGATGACGACACCGTCGCGCCCGGCGAGCGCGGCCAGGGACCGCTGAGCGTGCGCGAGCCATCCCGGCGCCGACGACATGTTCGCTCGCAGCTGACCTGCGAGCGCCGCCGGGGTGCTGTTGGCCGGCAGGGCCTGTAGGAGCGCGAACAGACTCCACAGCCCGGCCCACGCAGCCGGCAACCACCGGGCCGTCCGCTCATCGGCAGCGGGGACCAACAATGCGCCGAGGCGTTGTCGCGCGGGAACGCCCCTCGAGGTGAGGACTGCACGCTCCCGCCCTTCGAGACGCGGCCACGCCGCCAGCGCGACCAGCGCGTAGAGAATGACGGCGCCCGGCGCTCCGGTGAGCAAGGTCGCCGTGCCGCCGACGAGTCCGCCGAAGCCCTCACCGAGCGCCCATACGCCGAGCGCCCAGGAGATCGAGGCCACGATCGCCGGACGGGCCGACCGGCGGAAGAGCAGGGCGCCGCCGATCGCCAGCTGGGTGACTGCGAAGAAGGCGTTCCAAAGCGGCGGGTCGGACAGGATCACCGAGGTCGCCAAGTGGACCCCGGCGGCGACGAACGCCGGCTGCCCTGCGGCAGACGGGGCGATGACATGGGTCGCGAATCCCCTCGTGAACATGAAGGGCTGCAACTGGAGAACCCCGTCGAGGAGCCAGAAGAGCGCGAGCGCCAATTGCAGCTTTCTCCGGGTCGCGAAGGGAGGTCCGAGGACGCCGCGAACCACCACGAGCGACGAGCCGGAGACGCGCCCCAGGCTGCGTCCGCCGGGTACGGGAAGTGTGAATGCACGGGCCACGGCGTCTCTCCTGGAACGGACCCGGCGGGCGGCCGGCGGGTAATTGTCTGTGTCGTATACGGAGTGGGGAGCGGTCCGGATGACGAACGACCCCTCATGCGTGTCGTCGAACCTGACGACGGGACGCGGGGTGTGACGACGTCAGCGCGGCGAAGACGACGGTGTTTGCCAGGTAGTGGCCGGTTTCGGAGTCGAACGCGCCACCGCACGTGATGAGGTGCAGTGCCGCGAAGTTCGTATTGCCGTAGACGACTCCGATCGGAAACGCCGCCTTCGGGTATTGGCGCACGCCGGTCACGGTGAAGACGGCGACGACGTCGTCGGCGAGCACCACGTCGATGGCGTCGCCCGGAACCAGGGCACCCAGCCGGAAGAAGACCGAAGGACCTGTCGCCGCCGAGTCGATGTGGCCCTCGATGATCGAAGGCCCGAGCTCCCCGGGGGTCGGTGAGCCGTCGTACCAGGCGGCCTCGTTGTACTGCGGGCCGGGCTGGGGGACGGCGATCGCGCCTGTGGGGGCGAGCCCGAGATCTTGGAGCCCGGAGCTGACGCCGATGGCTGGGATGTCGACGGCAACCGGCGCCGAGCGCGCCAGCGTCGGTCCGGTCTCGGCCGTCGACGTTCTTTCCCGGTGCGGCGCCGACGACCTCGTGGGCCGATCGGCCGAGCGCGCCTGAACTGAGCGCGCCTGTACCGAGCGCGCCGGACCGGTGGTGCCGGCGGCGTGGAGCGTCGGCTGCGGCGCATGCTCCTGGGTGGCGACCCCCAGCCCGATCGCGCTCGCCCCGCCCGCCAGGAGGGCGAAGGCGAACGCTCTCACCAAGATCGCTCTGCGTCTGTTCGCGAGTCGTCCGCCCATGTGTCTCCTCTCGCACGCGCGGCGTCCTTCGATCACGCCGCGCTCGCGTGCGCGCGACGTGCCGTCAACCTCCAGTACGAAGCGGGTGCGGCGGCCGGATGACCCGACATCTCGAGGTGGTGATCCGGATCTGCACGCGAGAGGCCCCGGACTTGTTGATCACTTCCACTTCATCCGCCGACGGGGACGACACCGGAGAACACGTGAAAGAGCTCATCGACCACCATGAAAGGACATCGCACATGAAGTACGTCGGGAGGAAGATCCTCAGCGTTGCGGGTGTCGCCACGGGAGCGGCCGGAATGACGCTGCTCGGGCTGGGAGCGGCGATGCCGCCTGCGGCCGGCGCGGCGACATCGGGAGCCACCACCTACATGGCGACCCTGAAGCCCGTCCCGCTCAATGGCCAGACAACCGCGTCGGGAACACTGAAGCTCGTGCTCACAGGCTCCAAGGCGACCATCACCGAGCACGTGACGGGGCTCGCCGCCACCTTCACAGGCAAGCCGTTCCCTCACGTCCAGCACATCCACGGTGGTGCGAAGGGGACTTGTCCCGGCACGACAGCGGACACCGATCACGACGGGGTCATCAGCACCGTCGAGGGGAAGGCCTCCTACGGGACAATCCTCACGACGCTATCGGTGGCACCGGGCGGCACCTCTGCGAAGACGGGGACCAATACGTCCATCGCGCCGAGTGGATCGACGATCACATACTCCAGGACGATCACATTGGACGCCACAACCGTCAACTCGATCAAGGACGGGAACGCGGTGATCGTGATCCACGGGCTGACACCGTCGACGGCGCCCAAGGCGGCCACGACTGAGAAGAGCCCGCTCGTGCCGACGCTCCCGTTGGCCGCGACCGCCCCGGCACTGTGCGGGTCGCTCACCGCGTCGCAGATGAGCGCTGTCCCGAGCGGAGCGCCGCAGACCGGCGGGGGTTCGACTGCCGGAGTTCAGAACATCGCGCTGTTCGGACTGGGAGGCGCCCTCCTTGTCGGCGGTACGAGCATGTTTGCATTCCGCCGTCGAGTTCGTTCCACCCACTGACCCGTCACGCTTCCCGCGCCAACCCCCCCCTTTTTGGGCGGGGGGTGGGGCGGGGGCGGGGCTTCCCTTTCCCTACGAAACACGCGGGGGGGGGCATCCAGACGGCCCCTCCGCACCGGAGAACAGACATGACGTCAAGTGTGGAGAGTCTCATCGAACGGTCGTCCCGCCTTGACCTCGGCGGGATCGACTTCGCGGCATTCGCCGACCGGCCGCTTGACCCAGAGGCCCTTCGATGCCTGCGATACATGCACGACGTGGAGAGCCACACCGTGTGCTACCTGCGCGACGTACTCGTGACGAGGGCGCACGCCGATCCCGAGGTAACGGCTTTTCTCGCATGCTGGAGCTACGAGGAGCACTGGCACGGATCAGCGATCGCGCGCGTCCTGTCCGCTCATGGCGAGATCGCAGGCGCCGCCCGTGTCGCGGCTACCCGGCGTTCGCTGCCCCGCTTCGATCGCCTGCGTCCGCTCGTATACCTCTCGGGATCGGCCCTCAGCCGGCATCTCGTGGCGGTCCACATGACGTGGGGTGCGATCAACGAGTGGACCACCCAAGCGGGCTACGGCCGACTCGCCGCCAAGTCGGGCCATCCGGTGCTCACTGAGCTGCTCCGCCGCATCATGAAGCAAGAGGGCCGCCACATCGACTTCTACGTCGAGCAAGCCCGGCGCCGACTGTCCGACAGCCGGGGGGCGCAACATGCGACGCGCCTCATGCTCCGGCGCTTCTGGCGTCCGGTTGGATCCGGACTCATGCCCCGCCGGGAGGTCGCGTTCCTCGTTCGCCACCTCTTCGGTGACGATGAAGGCCGTCGCGTCGCGGCGCGCGTCGACCGCCATGTCGATCGGCTTCCTGGTCTCGGAGCGCTCGGCCTCGTCACCGACGCCGTCGACCGGGCCCTCGTCGCCGGGTGAGCGGATGAGCGGATGAGCGTTTTCTGGGGCAGCCCCGACGACCTCGGCGAGGGGCTGGGCGCCCGCGTGACAGCTTTCGCGGAGCCGGCGCTGGGCGCGGCAGACTTCGACCCGTGGAGGGAACGGAGCAATCCACCTGGGGGAGGCGGGACAGGGCGGCGCAGATCCTCGCACGTGTGCGCGCCATCCCACCGGGCTTCGTCCGCACGTACGGCGATGTCGACCGCGGGGCGCCTCGCCTCGTCGGGCGGGTGCTCGCCACGACGGGAGAGCGCGTCCCGTGGCACCGGGTGGTGCGGGCGGACGGCACCGCCCCGAAGGGAGAGGCCCAGCTTGCCCGGCTCCGCCGCGAGGGCGTGCCGATCCGGGGAGGCCGCGTGGATCTCGGCCGCGCGAGGATGCCTGAATGAGCTCCACATGACGGTGTCCTACGCGGCCGCCGCGAGGAGCCTTGCAGACGCCGACCCGGTCCTCGCCCGCCTGGTCGCCGACGTCGGCACGCCCCGGCTCCGAAGGCCCATGGGGACCCACTTCGACGCGCTCGTCCGTTCCATCGTGTACCAGCAGCTCGCCGGCGCTGCTGCGGCCGCCATCCACGGCCGCCTCCTCCTCCTGCTCGGGGGCGCCGCGGAGCCGGTCCGGCTCCTCTCGCTCAGCGACGAGGAGCTGCGGGGGGCAGGGCTGTCCGCCAACAAGGCGGCGTCGTTGCGAGATCTGGCAGCCAAGGTGCTCGACGGAACGGTCGTGCTCGACCCGAAGGGGCTTGCCCGCGAGAGCGACGAGGAGGTCGTCGCCCGCCTGTCCGCGGTCCGGGGGATCGGGAGGTGGACGGCGGAGATGTTCCTCTTGTTCCAGCTGCGCCGTCTCGACGTCTGGCCGACCGGGGATCTCGGCGTCCGCCGGGGCTACGGCCTCGCGTGGAACGTGCCGATGCCGACCTCCCGCGAGCTCGAACCCCTCGGCGAACCGTTCCCGCCGCACCCGTCCGTCGCTGCGTGGTACTGCTGGCGCGCCGTCGAGGTCTACGCGCGCGGCGCCGAGAGCGCGCTCACGAGCTGAGTCGCGAGGGCCCGCACACGAGATGGACGAGAGCGACCCCGCCCACGAGCAGCGCGCCCGGTCGATCGAGCAGGATCGGGCAAGGGAGCGCTTCGTGCTGCGTGAGGACGGGGAGGAGGCCGAGCTTCGCTACCACCTCCGCGGCACCAGGCTCTCCCTCCTCCATACCGGTGTGCCCCCGGCGCTCGAAGGAAGGGGCATCGGCGGTGCCCTCGTCCGCGGGGCAGCCGAGTTCGCGGCGCGCAGCGGCCTCACGCTCGTCCCGTACTGCTCGTTCGCCCGCCGCTGGCTCGAGGACCATCCGGACGTAGCGGCCTCCGTCGTGATCGCCTGGCCGTAGGCTTTCGGCCCATGAGCGGCCGGCGCGTCCGGTACCGATCCGAAAGGAAGGGCGGTGGATGGCCGAAACGTGTTCCCACCTCGACGCCGTCGGCGACGTCACCCCGTCGGCCGAGGGCTGTGAAGACTGTCTGCGCGAGGGCGGCAGCTGGGTTCATCTCCGCCTCTGCATGACCTGCGGCCATGTGGGGTGCTGCGACAGCTCGCCGGGGCGCCACGCCACGGCGCACTGGCACGCCCACCGGGACCATCCGATCCTCCGCTCCTTCGAGCCCGGCGAGGACTGGTGGTGGTGCTACGAGGACGGGTTCGCCTTCGACGTGGAAGGTGCGCCGCCCGCTCCCTCCCACCCATGACCGCCGCGTGACGAGCAGGAAGCCGGTGGCCGCGAGGTGAACTGGCCACTCCTTGTGCTCGGCGTCCTCATCGTCGCCTTCATGTCGACGAACGTCATGTTCACGATGGTGCTTCCCCGCCGTCCCTTCGGTGTCGACCGGCTGAACCTTTGGATCAACCGGGCTGTCCTCTTCACGATGAGCCGTCTCGCGCGTCTCGGCCCCACGTACGAGTGGAAGGACGCGTTCCTCTCCCCGGCCGGCCCGGTCGCCCTCGTCGCGCAGCTCATGTTCTGGGCGGCAGGGCTCACCGTCGGCTTCGGGCTCGTCATCGCGGCGACACACCATCCCCTCGGGGACGGCCTCCTCCAGGCGCTCACGTCGTTGTTCACCGTCGGCGCCGCGCACGCCGGGGGACGTGCCGCGGTCGCGCCGGACATCGCGGCCGGCGCGATCTGGGTCGTGATCGTGGCGCTCCAGATCGCCTACCTGCCCACGCTCTACAGCGCCTTCAGCCGCCGCGAGTCGCTCGTCGCGCTGCTCGAGAGCCGAGCGGGCCTGCCCTCGTGGGGGCCCGAGATCCTGATGCGTCACCAGCTCGTCGGGATCATCGACACCCTGCCCGACCTCTACGCCTCGTGGGAGGAGTGGGCAGCCGACGTCGCCGAGAGCCACACGACGTACCCGGTCCTGCTGCTCTTCCGGTCCCCCGAGGCCTGGTACTCGTGGGTGGTCGGTCTCCTCGCGGTGCTCGACGCAGCCGCCATCCATCTCGCGGTCTCACCGTCGAGCGCGAGCTCGCAGGCGAGGCTCTGTCTGCGGATGGGCTTCACCCTGTTCGACCGGATCGCCCTCTCCCTCGGATGGAAGGTGGACCCGGACCCCGACCCCGAGGGGGAGATCCAGCTGACGTACGAGGAGTACGCCCAGGCCATCGCAAAGCTGGAGGACATCGGGTTCCCGACGGAGCGCAGCGCCGAGGAGTCGTGGCCCGACTTCAGAGGCTGGCGCATCAACTACGAAGAGATCGCCTATCGCCTCGCCGACCGTGTCACCGCTCCGCCCGCGCCGTGGTCGGGAACGAGGCGCCACGTGCGCGGCGGTCCCGTGCTCCCGCGCCGACCCCCGCAGCGCCGGCCCGGCGAGCACCCCTACCGGCCTCATGCTGCGGTCGGGCCGCCCGCGCGCCGGGGCCGCGCTGTCCGGACGCCGAGACGGACGGGGCCCGGCGGATGAGCGGGCTTCGCACCGTCGGGTGACCGACTGGGACGCCTGGCACCGCGCGTACGACGATCCGTCGAGCCAGCTCGCCCAACGGCTCGAGGTGGTGAAGCGCCGGCTCGCGGACGTGCTCGGCGTGCTCGACGAGCCCCCCTGTGGGGATCCGCCGAAGATCCTCAGCCTCTGCGCGGGCGAGGGCCGAGACGTCGCGCCGCCGTCCTCGTGCGGGTCGAGGTGCGCTGTGC
>DAIRCY010000069.1:0-12488 GCA_036796435.1 Acidimicrobiales bacterium | reverse complement strand
ACAGCGCTGGCGCCAACGATCATGCCCTTGACAGCCGGCCCCGCTTCATAGAGAGTGCCGCCAGGCAGCGAATGGTGCCGTAGGGTTGCCGACGACGTCCGGTCCCCGGGGCAAGTTCGGGACACTCGCACAGGTTCGGTCCGCGCGATGGACGCGCGATAGGCATCGTCCTCGCTCGAGCTCCCCGCGGGTGGCCGATACAAAAAGTGCCGTTCACTAGGAAGAATGCAGTGGAGACGATGGGACTCGAACCCACGACCTCCTGCGTGCAAAGCAGGCGCTCTAGCCAACTGAGCTACGTCCCCGACGCTCCCGCGGGCGGGAAACGATCATTCCACGGCTTACCGGCGGTCGGAAACCTGGGCCTCCAGCCGAGGGAGCACCGTCAGCTCACCTGGGAGGGATCCGCAAGAGGAGATCCAGTGTCCTGTTCGCCTCGGCCTTGCCCCTGTCCGCCCCGGCAACCGACTCGATCACCTGGATGATCTCGCTCCCGATCAGCTCACGCCGCTCGACGAGCGCTTCGGCGAGCGCGGTCGCGACGCCGCTGTGCCGGCGGAGGACCGCCTCGCTGTCCGCGTACGCCTCGGCGATGAGCTTCTCCGCGTCCGCCCGCATCTGGGTGTCGCCGAGCACGCTCGACACGAGGCCGCCGCTCAGCGGTCCGGCCGCGTCGTCCGCGCCCATGGAGACGAGCGACTTGCCGAACCCGAACGCTCCTACCATCTGGGCCGCGAGCCTGGTGGCCACGACGAGGTCGCCTGCCGGCCCCGAGCTCACCTCGCCGAAGAAGAGCTGCTCGGACGCCTTTCCACCCATCGCGATGCGGAGCAGCACCTCGTACTCGCCCTGGGTCCTCGTGAACCGCTCCTCGGCGTCCGAGTGGGCGAGCAGGCCCAGTGAGTCCCTGCGCTTCACGATGCTCAGCACGTCGAGCCGCCGTCCCTCCCCGAGGAAGTACGCCACCGTGGCGTGCCCCGCCTCGTGGAACGCGACCCGGCGTCGCTCGTCGTCGGTGTACTCGGTGGCGGTGTCCTTTTCTCCCGTTTCGAACTCCACCTTGGCCTCGGTCAGATCCTGGAGCGTGAGCCCGAACCGGCCCTTCATCAGCGCGAGCGGCAACGCTGTGTTGATGATGTGCGAGATGGCGACAGGCGAGTAGCCGGCCGTCATGCCCGCGACCCGGTCGGCCGCTTCGTCGATGTCCATCGAGGGGTCACAGGCCACGCGCGCGAGGTAGTAACGGGCGATCTCCGCGCGTGCCGCACGGGAAGGCAACGCGAAGTGGATCGAGCGGTCGAAGCGACCGGGACGGAGGAGGGCGGGGTCGAGGTTGTCAGCCCTGTTCGTCGCCGCGACGACGAGGACGTTCGGTACGGTCACGGCCTTCGGGGCGATCCTCATCTTCGGGGGCAGGAATCGGTTCACCGGCTCGACGAACAGGCGGCGGACCACCCGCCTGAGCCGCGAGGGCTGGTCGAACGACTGCATCTCGGTGAGGAGGGTGTTCACCACGCCTGCGAGCCCCTCGCCCCTCGCGCCGCCCATGCCGCTCCTGGCGGACCCGATGGCGTCGAGTTCGTCGATGTAGCCGATGGCGCCGCCTTCGCTCACCGCGTAGGTGCGCAGGGCGCGGAAGAAGCTCCGGATCTTGCGGCCGGTCATCCCGTAGAACTGGGACTGGAAGGACGTCGCGGAGACGAAGAGGAAGGGGACGTCGGCTTCACGGGCCATGGCCTTGGCGAGGTAGGTCTTCCCCGTCCCGGGCGGGCCCTCGAAGAGGATGCCGCGGCGCGGCAGGCCACCGAGCTCCTTGAACCGCTTGTGGCCCAGGAACAGGTTCAGCGTCTTCACGACCTCGAACTTCACGTTGTCGATGCCCACGACGTCATCGAGGCCGACGTCGATGTCGCCGGGACGGAAGAGGGTGTGCGGGGACGCTCCCCCACCCAGGAACTGGGCCCCGATGATGAGCGAAAGGAGACCGACGAGGAGGAGCGCCGGGAGGTACTGCGCGATGGCGCCGCCCACGTGCGGGAAGGGGATCAGCGACTCGTGGTGGAGGTCCCTCCAGAGGACCCAGCCGAACACCAAGGCGAGGACGACGAAGAGCCTCCGGATGCGGCGCCGCCGGTGGTGCTCACGGATGGCGGCGACGTCGCCGTCGTCGGCCAGCACGTTCGGGCCGACCAGACTGGCCAGCTGGAACTTCGTCACCTTCGAGTTGTGGTCTTCCACGGGTCTCAGTCTCCCGTCTCGCAGGGCCGCGCCACGGCTCCCACCCCGACGAGCGCCCTTTCGCTTTGCGTACCCAACGCAACGTCGCCCCAAGGGCCCGAAACGGATTCCCCACGTCGGGCCGCGGAGCTCGGCCTCCGCGCCGGGGTGCGGGGGCTGCCGCGAGCTTAGATCTGCCCGCCCGGGCTCACGCCGTGGTCGAGCAGTGCGCCGATCCGACCGTCACCGTGATGCGCTCGCCCGGGCTCTGGTGCCAGAGCGTGAGGTAGGCGGAACCAGCTGTGCTGGTCTCGTGGGCGTACCGGTCGTTGGCGTCCGAGGCCGTCGCCTCACTGCGGGGCTGGTTCGAGTGGATGCTGACGGTGTAGTCACCCGGGTATCCGTCGTTCGCGGGGGCCGCGCTGGCCTTGCACCACGCGGAGGGCGCCGGAGCCGGAGCGCGCCAGGCGACCGCCCCGGCGAAGTCGTGCTCGACCGTCGCTGCGAGCGCGGAGACGACCGCGGCGCTTCGGGTCGTGATCCCGAGCTCGCGGTTGTGGAGCAAGGATGCGAACGAGAAGTTCTCCGACCCCACGAACGCACGCGCGTACGAAGTGGCGGGGTCGGCGACGACCACCTTCGCGTGGATGTAGAGGCCGGGGTCACCGGGGTAGGTCGCAACTTTCGCGCCGCCTGCGGCGAGCGTGTC
Source organism: Acidimicrobiales bacterium (assembly GCA_036796435.1). Classification (GTDB taxonomy): domain Bacteria; phylum Actinomycetota; class Acidimicrobiia; order Acidimicrobiales; family RAAP-2; genus JAJYVT01. The sequence continues at coordinate 9,562 of DAIRCY010000069.1, read as the reverse complement.
GAACTCCTTCGCGTACTCGCTCGTATCGTTCATGACCACGTGCACGGCGACGCCGCGGCGCGCCGCGGTGATGAGGGCGTCCACGATGGTGGTATCGGACATCTCTTCGTTCTCGACCCACAGCGACGAGCGGGCGCCGGCGATCAGCGACAGCAGCGCGCCCGACGCGTTGGTCGGGCTCCACACGAGATCCGATCCGTCGGACGGGTCGATCGATTTCCCGGCGAAGTCGTGGTCGAAGGTTGCCACGACCGCGTGCACGTCGGCCGGAATCGCGTCGAGGAGAGCGACGTCTCTCGTGTTGGCGTAGTAGGCGGACGTGAAGTTGAGAGTCATGATCCAGGCTTCGTCTGTGTCGACGACCATCGCCTTCTCGTGGTCTGCGGCGAACCCGGGAGGCGCCCAGTGGACCGACACGTGATGCGAGGTGAGGTACCCGTAGGCGGCCGCGTTGCGTGGGCCCTCCAGGTTGCGGTCGAGGACGACCCTGACGTTCACCCCACGCGACGCCGCCTGTACGAGAAGGCTCTCGGCTTCAGGGTCGGCAAGCTCGTACATCTCGAGGTCGATGCTCCGCTTCGCAGCGGCGATGGACTCGTAGATCTTCTCCAGGCCGGCGGCGGGTTCCACGAGGAGTGTCCGCAGGGGCGAGGAGGTGCGGGCAAGACTCTCGGCCGTGGACCTGACGGCCGAGGGTGCCGCCGGCGGTGAGGCCGCTGCCACGACGCAGGCGACCGCGAGCACGGTGGCCGCAGCCGCCAGTACAACGGGGCGGGAAGGGCTCAGCCGGGCTTTCACTTCTTCCTGCCGACTTCGTGACTCGGCTTACCCCTTGGTCTCGTGCACGTCGCCTTCCGTCGAGCGCACCGAGCCGTCGAGGGCCGTGCGCCGTCCACCCCCATACTGAGAAACCCCCATACTGAGAAACCCCCATACTGAGAAACCCCCATACTAGGAAGGGGAAGCGACGGCGAGCCTCTCGATCGTCGCCTCGATGTCGGCTTCGGTGGTGCGCGGGTTGATGGTGCAGAGCCGGAGGACGTCGCGTGTGCGAAGCGTGGTCCGCGTCACCGCCGCAAAGCCGCCGGCGGTCAGGCGCTCCGCGGCGCTCGCCGGTGATTCGTGCCCGGTCCCCCGCCGCACGAACGTGACGATCCCGAGCTGCGCGGGCGTGACGACCTCCCATCGGCCGTCGGCTTCGAGCACGCCCTGTGCGTGCTCGGCGAGCTCGATGCCGCGTGCGATCGCCGTACGGATCCGGGCGAGACCGTAGATCCGGAAGGTCAGCCAGACCTTGATAGCCCGGGACCGGCGGGTCAGCTCCAGGCTGCGGTCGCGCATGTCGACCTCCGCGTGGCGCGCGGTCACGTCGGCGAGGTACTCGGGGGTCATCTGGAACGCCGCCTCGAGCGCGCCCGGCCGGCGGACGAGCAGGGCGCCGACGTCGTAGGGTTGGAAGAGCCACTTGTGGGGATCGAGCACGAGGGAGTCGGCAAGCTCTATCCCCGCGAGCGCGGCGCGTCCCTTCTCGCACAGTGCTGCGGGCGCCCCGTACGCACCGTCGACGTGGAACCAGAGGTCCTCGGCCCGGCACAGCGCCGCGAGCTCGGGGAGCGGGTCGACGGCGCCCGTGTTGGTGCTCCCCGCGGACGCCACCACGATCGCGGGCCGGCGGCCGTCCCTGCGGTCCCTCCGCACCTCGGCTGCGAGCGCGTCCGCGGAGACGCGGTAGGCGTCGTCGGTCGTCACGACCCGGATCTGCTCCGGTGCGGTGCCGGTCGCGAGCAGGCCACGCCGGATCGAGGCGTGGGTCTGGTCGGACAGGTAGACGATCCCGGGCCCGGTCGCCTGCCGGGCGGCGATCAGTCCCGTCGTGTTGGCCATGGAACCTCCGCTGACGAGGACGCCCTCGGTCCCTTCGGGCATCCCCACCAGTGTGCGCAGCCAGTCGACCACGACGAGCTCGGCAGCCGTCGTTCCCGCCCCGCCGCCCCAGGACGCGGCCATCGAGTTGAACCCCGTCGCGAGCCAATCGCCGAGGACGCCCCCGAACGACGACGGCCCGGGGACGCGGGCGAAAAAGCGCGGATGGTCCCCGTGCTGCATGTTCGAGAGGACGACGGCGATGACCGTCTCCATCGCCGCGACCGGGTCGCCACTTTCCTCCGGCGGCTCCCCTCCGAGCGCATGCAGCAGAGACCCGGGCGACGGCGCGACGACCACGGGCTGCGAGGGGCCGGACTCGAAGTGATCGATCACCCGATCCACGAGCCAATAGCCCAGTCGGCGCATCTCCTCGGGTTCCATCCCGAGCGTGTCGGGATCATGTGGCACGGCCCCGAGCGTACGTTGCACGCCGACGTGCGTCCGCCGCTGGTCGTGCACCAGCCCGTAGCCTCGTTCGCGTGAAGGTGTCCTTCTGCGAGTCGTGGGTGAGGCGCCCCTACCGGGATGGCTCGAGCAGGCCCCGGCGCATGGGACGTGGCGCGGGGAAGGCAGATTCCGTCATGCCCGCTGAGAGCGACAGCGGTTCCTGGTGAGGGCATGACCTCTTCTGGCGGCGCCGCCGTGGACGTTGCCGAGATCGACCACGCCCGGCCCGCGGTCGACGCCGTTGCGGTCAGGACCCCGGTCCTGCACTCGCGCGTGCTCTCGGAGCTCTGTGGCGCAACAGTGTCGATGAAGGCGGAGAACCTGCAGCGCACCGGGTCGTTCAAAGTGCGCGGGGTGGCCTCGAAGCTGGCCTTGGTCGGCGACGGTGCCAAGGCCGGCATCGTCGCAGCCTCGGCGGGAAACCACGCTCAGGCGGTCGCGTTCGGGGCACGTCAGGCAGGAGTCCCCTGCCACATCTTCATGCCGAAGGACGCGCCGGTCGCCAAGGTGAACGCGACCGAATCGTACGGGGCGACGGTCGACCTCGGCGGTGATTCGGTCGACGACTGCCTCGCCATGGCGGCGGATCGGGTCGCCTCGACGGCGGAGGTGCTCGTTCACCCCTTCGACGACCCTGCCGTCATCGCGGGGCAGGGCACCATCGGGCTCGAGCTCGTCGAGCAGATCCCCGACCTGGCTCTCGTGGTGGTGCCACTTGGCGGAGGTGGTCTCGCGTCCGGGATCGCGATCGCACTCAAGGCACGGCGGCCTGCCACGAGGGTCGTCGCCGTCCAGGCCGCGGTCTGCGCGCCGTTCGCCGCGGCCCTCGGCGTCGCGCCGCCGGTCGCGCAGGCCGCGCCCATCTCGCTCGCCGACGGCATCGCCGTGAAACGACCGGGAGTGGTCACGTTCCCGATCGTCGAAGAGCTCGTCGACGAGGTCGTCACCGTCGAGGAGGACGGCATCGCGGAAGCCATGGTGCTCCTCCTTGAGCGCGCCAAGCTGGTCGTCGAGGGGGCGGGAGCGGTCGGCGTGGCCGCGCTCATCTCCGGAGTCGTCGAGGCGCCCCCGAAGGGCACGACCGCTGTCGTCCTCTCCGGCGGCAACGTCGACACCAATCTGCTCGCGGTCGCGATCCGCCGCCACGAGACCAACGCGGGGCGGCGTCTCGTCGTGTTCGCCCGGATCTCGGACCGTCCCGGGCATCTCGCCCGCCTGCTCGCCGTGATCGGCGAGGCGGGGGGCAACCTCATCGACGTCGCCCACCTGCGAGAAGGCTACGACCTGCACGTGCGCGAGACGGGGGTCCAGCTCGTCGTCGAGACCCGCGGCCGGGACCACGCGCAGCGCGTGCTCGACGCCGTTGGCACTGCCGGGTACGACGTACGTCTCGTCGCCGGACCGGCGTAGTCGTCCTCAGGTCCCCGACTTCGAGTACCAGTAGGCGTAACGCCGAGCCGGCCGTCGAACGGCCGGCTTCACGCCCCCGCCGCCTCCCCCTGCGCGGCCCAGCGGAGGAGCCTCGCCTCCGAACCCTTCGGACCGACGAGTTGCAGCGAAGCGGGAAGGGGACGCGCAGGGACCGGAAGCGCGACCGCGGGGAGCCCCGCGAGGTTGACGGGATGGGTCACGCGGAGCTTCATCATCAACTGTGCGCGCTCGAGCGGGGGCGGGACGTCGAGGAGGGTGGGGAGTGCCAGCACCTCGGCCCTCTTCCAGAGCTCCCCAAGCTCGGCGTCCCACGCCGCCGCCGTGGCATCGACGGAGGCCAGGACGTCGGCGGTGACGGCTTCGCCACCCCGAAGGCGCTCGGCGACGTCCTCGCCGAGCTCACCGGAGGCGAGCAGGTCGCGGTTCCCGGCCAAGGCCTCAGCCACGAGGCGAGACAGCGCTGCCTTGCTGGCGGCGTCCCACCCGTCGAGCCGGACGTCGGTCACGTCCGCCTCCACCGCCGACAAGGCTGCGTCGATCGCGGCGTCGACCGCCGGTGCCGCGGGAATTCGAAACCGCCCGACGGTGCCGGGGATCTCGGCTGTCTCGACGCGGAATCCCGGTTCGAGGAGCGCCATCCCGGCCACGAGCCCGGCCACGTCGCGGGCCATCGGGCCGATCGTGTCGAAGCTCGGCGCCAGGGGTCGGACCCCTGCCGTCGAGATGCGGCCCCAGGTGGTCTTCAAGCCGGCGATCCCGCAACACGCCGCCGGGATTCGGATGGAGCCGCCGGTGTCGGAGCCGTACGCCACGTCCGCATCGTCGGTGGCCACGGCGACTGCGGAGCCGCTCGACGAGCCGCCCGGGACGAGCCTCGCATCCAAGGGGTTCGTCGGCGTGCCGAACCAGGGATTGATCCCCGTGATACCGAGGGCGATCTCGTGGAGATTGGTCTTCCCGACGAGGGACGCCGCGCCGGTTGCCTCGGCGGCACGCAGGCCGGCCAGGCACTCGGCATCGACCGAGGCGGGGGCGGGGGCGCGGGGAGGCGCCGCGTGCCCGGGCGGTCGTGGGAAGCCCCGCCACATCGATGAGGTCCTTCACGGCGACCCGAAGGCCGGAGCCGGATGGGGTGTGAACGATCCACGTCGACACAGTGACGGTCACCTTTCAGTGAAGGGCGGCCGCTGCCCCTGCGAGGACCTGGCCTGAGAACAACGGTAGCGCCCCCGCGTCGCTGACCGACGGTGCGCGTCGCGCCAGGACGTCGCGGAAGGAGTGGCTCACCGCAAACCCTTCCGGCGCGGCACACGCGCGGGGCGCGGTGCAGAGGGTCGACGGAGCCTTGCGCCATCTAGTCGAGCTCGCGCCTCCACCATGCAATGAAAGATCGGCGCAACACCGCGCTCGTCGGCCGAAGTAGACCGAGCGGATGTCGCTCGCCCCAGCGACAAGTCCGCTCATTGGTAAGGCGCGAACTGCCTTCCGTGGCGATGGACTTCTAATCCCCCAGCCACGTCCGCGGACCGCTCTCGCTCGGAGGGCGCCGTTACTCTGAGGGAGCCGGGTGCTGCTCGTTCAGCGCGGTCGTGTGTACCGGAGGCGGGGCGGACGGGGCGGGACGCATCGCCTTGAACCCCGCACGCAGCACCGAGATCGTGACGACCCCCAGCACGGCGACCGGGAGCACCCACCAGCTCGGCACTGTCACCTCGTGCGCGAGCAGGGCGGTCACCCCGAGTCCCACGATCACCCCGACGGCCAGAAGCCAGTCATCGCCGACGATGAAGTCGTACCAGAAGAGCCCGAACGCGCGTACCCACTTGGGGATCACGAAAGCGTCACCTCCGTGACCACCGAAGGGGCGGTGGCCGGCTGATCCTTCGGACCGGAAACCCGCTGACGCAGGAGCCACACGATCCCGAAGGACAGGACGGCTACCACGGCGAGCAGCACGGGGACGGCTCCATCATTCCCCGGCCAGTGTGCTCCCGCCCCCTCGGCTCCCCAAAAGGTGCCGAACGTCGTGAGCAGAAGGCCGACGGCGTACTTCAAGGTGTTCTCCGGCACCTTCGAGAGCGGGGCCCGCACCGCGAGGCCGACGCCCACGACGACGACGATCGCCGCCGCCGCCGCAATGGCGGCAAGTGGAATGTCGCCCTGCGTCGTGCCGAAAGTCAGCACGATGAATGCGACTTCCAGGCCTTCTAGCAGGACTCCCATGAAGGCGATCCGGAAGGAGTACGTGTCGAAAGCACCTGCAGAGGCGACGGTCGACGCGCGCCCGACTTCCTCGGCGAAGATTGCCGCCTCATTGTGCTTGGCTTTCGCGCCGACCGCTCGCAGGATCGCCTTACGAAGCCACTGCAGACCGAACACCAGCAGCAGCCCACCGACGATCAACTGGATCAGGTGGAGCGGGATGAGCTTGAGGGCTGGACCGAGACCGGCAACGACGCCGGCTAGGACGAACAGCGCGAGCAGGGTGCCGTACAGGGGCGCCCGCCACCCGCGGGTCACTCCGACTGCCAGGACGATCGTCAGTGCCTCGACCGCCTCGACGATGCACGCGAGGAAAACCGCGGCGAACAAGAACCCGGCGCTCATCTGACCACCCACTCGCATTGTCCCTGTGCTCGACCATCGAGCAGATTAGCAGTGTGTCAACTCCGGCCGAATTGCTCCCCCTCTCGGCATCAACCACACCTGTTGCGTCGTGTGTTGCGACCACCACTTGATTCCGCCCCGTCCGGACGCCGGGTACGACGTCCGTCTGATCGCGGCCCCACGTCGTTCGTCGATCGGGGCCGACGTCTCCTCGACCGTCGGCCGGCTGCTCAACTGTCGGGCACGAAGGCGACGCCGTCGATCTCGATGACCGCCCCCTCCACGATCAGGTCCGCGATGCCGATCGCCGTGCTCGCGGGCAGTGTCGCGCCGAAGATCTCGCCGCGCACGTCGTTGTAGATCTCGTACTCCTCGAGCGACGTGAGATACGCGGTGAGCTTGACCACGTGCTCGAGGCCGCCCCCCTCCACCGGCTACGGCCTGCCCGAGACCTCCTCGGTCACGAGCCTCAACTGAGGCGGCGACCTTTTCCAGCGCCGCCTTCGCCTGCCCGCGCAGCCCGCCGGGCACGACGGCGCCGGATCCGTCGATGCCCATCTTCCCCGAGACGTAGACCCACGTCCCTGGCCCCTTTACACGCAGTGAGCCGCTGAAGCTCCGGCCCGCTGGTCCTGCCTGCCTTTCGACGGTCACGACTTTCCCCCGTTCTCCCTCTGCGCGAGCAGCTCGAGCTTGTCCATCGCCCCGGCGAACGCGACGCGCTCGGCGTCGAAGGGGGCCCTCCCGAGGCCCGCGCGCCAGTACTTCGGCACCACCGCCTCGAGGCGCCGGTAGCCCTCTTCGACCTCGGCGGGGACGTCGTGGTCGTACCACGTGCGGTAGTCCCCGTAGCCGTGGTCGTAGTTCCAGTCCGGCGTGTGGAACAGCCGGCCGGTGACCGGCGGCTTCTCGGCAGACTGGCTCGCGAGGAAGAGCACGAGCGGGAGCATGTGCTCGGACACGAGCGGGCGCATGAAGTAGACACCGCCACCGCTTTCGGTGAACGCCCGAGCGGTCGCGTCGAACCATGAGGCACGCGTGTGGCCAGGCATGATCGCGTTCACCGCGATCCCTTCGTTGAACGTCTCCTGCGCCAGGTAGAACGTGGCGCTCGTGAGGGCCGACTTGGTCGCCTGGTACGGCATCTCAGTGGTCCACGGCCGCGACCCGAAGTAGGCGCCGCCGTTCGAGGTCATGAGGACGCCGCTGCTCACGATGTTCATGATGCTGCCGCTGCCGGCCTCGAGCATGGGGACGATGAACCGCCGGATCACCTTGATGGTGCCGAACACGTTCACCTTGAACATCGCTTCCCAGTCGCTGTCCTTGGTGTCGAGGAGCTTCACGTGCCCGAGCGGTGCGAAGAGCGTTTCGGAGACGAGGCCGGCGTTGTTAACCAGGATGTCGACACGCCCGAAACGCTCCATGGTCGCAGAGAACATCCGGTCGAGCGCCGCATCGTCGGTGATGTCCGCGTCGAGCGTCATGGCCCGCTCCTCCGAATCGAGCGCCTTGCGGTACTCCTCCGAGCCGGCCCAGCTCTTGTCGGAGGTCACGACGGACGCTCCCGCCCGCAGGAGCCCGTCGGCCATCGACCGACCGATGCCCCGGGCACTTCCGGTGACGACGGCCACGCGTCCTCGGAGCGACGAGGCGAACCGCTCGACCGCCGCGTCGACGTGGGCGCGCTGCGCCCGGCGCAGCTGCTCAGCAACTTCACTCACTTGTGTCCTCTCCTTCTTTGGGTGTTCGAACGTGCGTTGTAGCGCGACGAAGGTGGCGGGATCAGAAGAAGATCGAGATCCCCCGGGGCAGGACCGTCGCGTCGAGGTGGACCGTGCGGCGACAGATCCGCCACCCCTCGTCGACACGGCGGACGCGGTCGTCGCGGCGGCCGACCCACCACGCCTCGTCGCGCAGCTTGCGTGCCTGGCGGACGATGAAGCTGCTCTTCACCTGCACCTCGCCATCTACCTCCTCTTCGATGAGGACGTTGCCGATCATGTGGCAGGTCATCGACACCGGGATCTCCACGTGCGAGAATCCGGTGTCGTCCTTCGCCACGCGGGCCATGAGCGTCGCCTTGTCGTCCTTGATGATCGGGTGCCCCGCGGGCGCCACCTTGCCCTGGACGTGCTCGGTCAGCGGCATCAGGTACTCGACGTCGTCGGTGAGGAGGTCGAGCCACTCCTTGAAGCGGTGCTCGTCGAGGAGGTGGGCCTCCCGGTAGAGCAGTTGCTCGATCGCCATCCGGTCTTCGGTGCTCAACATCAGTGCTCCTCCTCCAGGCGCGTCCTTGCCGGCGGATCCATGAGATCGAGCCACGCCCGGTAGAACTCCCGCTGGTTCACCTCGGAGGGCTCCGCGCCGCAGTTCCCGGGGAGATGCAACAGCACATCCTCGTCGTGGCCGAGGTGGATCTCGTAGTTCATGGGGTAGCGCCAGGTGCGCGGGGCGCCGGAGGCCTCCACGATGCGCTCGAAGTTCTCCACGTCGTCGGGTGCGATGACGCCCGCCATGTACTGACCCTGGTACACGCGCTGGATGGCGATCTCCTTCACCACCTCGGGCGCCTCGCGCTCCACCATCGTCCACTGCCACGTCTCGTGCGCGAGCGGCCCCCGAGGGTGGAAGAGGAGGAAGTGCTTCCCTATCATCGGCGAGATGCTGAGCAGTCCGAGGTTCGGGAACAACAGGCCGTTCACGTAGCTGTCGGGCCGCGGCTCGTACTCCGCGAGCGCCTTCGCCATCAAATCGTTGCGATGGCGAATCCACTCGACGGCCTCCTTGCCGAGCGGGCGGGCGTTCTCGAGGTCTCGTTGGTAGATCGCCTCGGTGTGCATCCGGAGTGCGCCAAGGCCGAGCGGCACGCCCTGGCGGAAGCCGGCGGTGACCTCGTACGTGCGCTCGTGCCAGGTGAGGGGGGAGGTGGTCATCGGGGTGTGGATCCCGCGCTCGAAGAAGTCCTTCATCACCCGGATCCACGACGTGTGCGTGTGGACGAAGTGGTAGTTGTCGCCGATGAAGTTCTCGGCCATCAGCTTCCAGTTGGCCGGCGAGCGGTAGCGGTGCCAGCCGGGGAGCGCCTCGAGGCCACCGATGGGCTCTTCGAGGACCATGTGCTGGAGCCACCAGCGGACGTCGGCACCGA
>DAIRCY010000068.1:9360-12551 GCA_036796435.1 Acidimicrobiales bacterium | reverse complement strand
CAACCACCACTACGGGCCGATCAAGCGCAACGAGACGCTCGTGTTCGTCGTCGACCTGAAGGGCGTGTCCGGGTAGCGCTCAGCGAGCAGCCGGCTGCTCGTCCTGCTTGTTGGTCCTGGGCCTCCGAACGCGGAGTTGCCCACCGTCGGCCGATCGTCGCCGGCGTCGTTCGTCGGCAAGCTCACGCCGGACCCTCTCCAGCTCCCCCTTCGTCTCGTCGAGGCGCTCGGCGACCTGCCGGGCTTGTTCGTCTGCGCGCGCAGCCCGCACTTCGAGCGCAACGAGCTCGGCGCTCCGATCTTCGAGCAGTTGCTCGGCTCGCGCGGCCCGGTGTCGGCTCTCCTCCGCGTCGACGGTCGCCTCCGTCAACCGGTCGCGTAGCTGGTCGAGCTCCTCGGTCAACTCCATCACCTGGGTCTCGTGGGCCAGCCCCTGTGCCTGGAGGAGCGCGTCCGTGCGCTCGGCGTCGGCATGGTGGCGGAGCAGCTCGGTCTCCAGTTCTGCACGGGCACCCTCGAGGGCGCCGGTCAGCTCGTCGATGACCCGTTCTCTCTCCCCGCGCTCGGACGCGAGTCCGTCGAGCGCCGCCCGCCAGTCCTCGCGCTCTTGCTCGAGCCGGTGCTCGGCAGCGGCCGCATGTCGCGTGGCGTCGGCTGCGGCCTGGTGGGCACGGAGAACCTCGGCGGTCGTCTCGGCGCGGATGGTGGCGATCAGCACCTCGTCCCGGTGCGGTCGTGCGCTGACGCGCGCGTCGCGGGCGGCGACCTCGATCGTTGAGAGCGCCTCTGCGAGGAGCGTCCGGAGCCGGTCCAGATGGTCGGGGATCGCGATCGCGGGACCGTCGCCGGCCGGCGGTGTCGCACGGGCAAGGAGCCAGCCGCTGCCCGCACCCAGACGCCGGCGCCGCGCTTCTGCACGGTGGGCGTCGGAGCAGTAGAGGCGGGGGCGCCCTCCCCTCCCCCCACCGGGTTTCCTCACGACGGGGACCTGACAACCCTCGAGGGCACAGGTAGGCAGCGCCGCAGAGGAGCTCGGTTCCGGTTTGCTTCGCACCACGCGATCGTAACGCATACCGGCGATCGATTCCACGATACACGCTCCTGTGCGCGGACTCGGGTGATCGGGAAAGATGAGGGGGTGACGGTGCCCGAGGAGATCGTCGACGTCATCGTCGAGATCCCGGCGGGAAGCCGCAACAAGTACGAGTACGACCACGACCGGCACGTGATCCGGCTCGACCGACGGCTTGCGACCGCGACCACCTACCCGGCCGACTACGGGTTCGTGCCGGACACTCTGGCGCTGGACGGCGACCCTCTCGACGCCCTTGTGATCCTCGACGACCCCACGTTTCCGGGCTGCCTCGTGCGCGCCCGTATCGTCGGGGTGTTTCGGATGAAGGACGAGGCGGGCCCGGACGCGAAGCTGCTCACGATCCTCGAGCACGATCCCATGCGCAGCGACACGAGGGACGTCTCCGACCTCCCCGGTCAGTTGCTCGACGAGATCGCCCACTTCTTCAGCGTCTACAAGGCGCTCGAGCCGGGGAAGTCGACCCAGACCATCGGCTTCGAAGGCCGCGACGCCGCACTCGGGGAGTTACGCGAATCGCGCGAGAGGTTTCGCGTGGAGGACCGCCATTGATCGATCGATGCGCCTCCTCCACGCTGCGTGGGGGGGCGGCCGAGCGCCCGCAGAAGTTGGCGCAGCAAGGCTGCAAGAGGTGCGCCACACCCCGAGTGCCTGAGGCGGTAGCGTGACCGCCGCATGTCCCGGCGCATCGAGATCGAGCTGACGAGCCGCACCGAGGGTGCGTTCACCTGGCGCGCTGCCGGCGCCAAGCAGCCGAAGGGCGTCGTCGCCTCCGAGTTGCTGCCCGCGGGTGCTGCCGTAGGGGACGTCGTGCGCGCGGAGGTCGAGACCGGGCTCGAAGGACTCGAGATCGTGTCGGTTCTCCCCCGCCAGGAGAAGGCCGACGAGCGGCCGGTGAATCGGATCGAGGTGCTCGGGTCGCCGAAGCGTGGGCCTGACGTGTTGGTGAGCTACGCCTCGGGACGGCCACGACGTGACGACGGCGAGCGCGGCGGTGGCCGTCGGCCGCCCGCGGCGGGTCGAGGACCGCGCGCCCGGCGTGCTCCCGGTGACGCCCCCGACGAGGTGCGGCCGAGCCGCGGACACCACGAGCGTGCAGACGCCGGCGGCTCGCGTGCGCATCCGCGGTCGGGCGAGCGCCGCCCGGCCGACGACCGACGCGGCCGCCCTGAACGGGGTGAGGGTCGCCGGAGCGAGAGTCGCGAAGAGGAGCAACGCGGCATTCGGGGCGAGCACCGCGGAGGGCCGCCGGATGGGGCAGGTCGGTCACGTCCCGACCGGGGGGCGCGGCCGGAGCAGGGGGCGCGGGCAGATCGCCGCGAGGCGCCGGGCCTGCGCAGGCCGCGGGTCCCGGCAGTCTCCACGGCCCACCGCAACGCGATGCTCGCCACCCTCGGGCCCCAGGAGCTGCCGGTCGCCGAGCAGCTTCTGCGAGGGGGCATTCCCGCGGTTCGACAAGCGCTCGCGGAGCAGCGGGCGGCGAGTCCGAAGGACGCGGGGGCCGAAGTCAATCGCGACGCGGTCCTGGCTGTCGCCGAGCAGCTTCTCCCCCGGGTCAACCTTGCGACCTGGAAGGACCGGGCTGCCTCGGCGCAGGCGGCTGGGAAGGAATTTCGGCTCCGTGAGTTGCGGGCGGTCGTGACCTCAGCACGCACCGTGTCCCTCGACGAGGAGGCCCGGACGATCGCCCGAGCGCTCCAGGAGTCGCTGGACCAGCGCGTCCGCGCCCTGCGCGACGAGTGGCTCGGCCGGATGACCAGGGACGCTGTGCGGGTGGCCTCGCGCCCCCCGGAGCCGGCGACGCGCCTTCCGGCGGACCTTGCCGTCCGGATCGCCGAGGCCGCCGGCCAGGCGATGACCGCAGAGACGCCCCAGGCTGAGTGGATCGCGCTCCTCGACGCTGTGGTCGAGACCCCGGTGCGCCGGAACGTGAAGCCGCGCGGCATCCCCGAGGATGCGCAAGCGAAGGAGGCTGCTCGCCGCGCTGCCGGCCTCGTTCCCGAGCTCGCCAAGCTGCTCGGCTTGCGGATCCCCCCTCCCCCCCCCCCCCCCCCCCACCCCGGCGGCGGGGGGGGGCGGGGGGGGGGGGGGGGGGGGG
>DAIRCY010000068.1:7680-9350 GCA_036796435.1 Acidimicrobiales bacterium | reverse complement strand
CGGTCGGTGGTTTCGGTGGCGGGGCGCCGGGCGGGCAGAGGCGGCCCGTCGGACGAGGGGCCGCGAGCAGACGCGATGCCGGGGGCGGACGGCGTGGCAACGCTGCGTCCGCCGGCGCCGGTGGCGGGGGTGGGGGTGGCGGCGGTGGGCCGGTCGGTGAGGCGGTCGGTGAGGCGGAGGACGCTGCCGACGGCGGTGGGCCGGTCGGTGAGGCGGAGGACGCTGCCGAGGACGCTGCCGCCGATGCTGGGAGCGCGACCACGGAGCTGCCGGGTGCGTCGGTCAGCGCAGCCGGCGGTGCAGCACCAGCAGACGCGCGCTGAGCCCCTGCGACTCGAAGAGCTGCTTCGTCCCACGATCGCCTGGTAGTGCCTGCGCGTCGACAGCTCGGCATCCCGCATCGCTGAACCAGCGGATGAGCGAGGTTGCGAGCACGGTCCCGACCCCGACTCCCCGCGCGCCCTCCTCTACGTAACAGCAGTCAATGGTCCCGACACGGTCCCGGGTCTCGACGTGCCCTGCTCCCACGCCGACCACGACGCCGTCGATGGTGCCGACGAGCAGCATCCGGTCAGCGCCGGTGAGCGTCTCGCCGACCCACCGATCGTCGATGTCCGCGGCTGCCCCGAGACACGAGGCGAGAAGCTCGGACCCCCCGCGGAGCGCTCGGGCGCGTTCTCGTGCCTCACGGAGAAGGCGGGCGCACGCCGCGAGGTCCTCGGGCAGTGCCGGGCGGGCCCCCTCCACCACGCCGGCCCTCAGCCCGTGTTGCCGGGATCACGAGCCGTACCCTCGCCGAGCAGCTGTTCGGCGCGGTGGAGGATCGTGCGGCGACCGCGAGTCGCCCGTTCGTGGCGGACGACTGCTCGGAGCTCGTCGTGGCCGAGGCCGTCGAGACGTCGGACGACCTGGGAGGCCGCGAGGATGTCGTAATCCGGGATCGCCCGGTCGACCTCGGGGTCACGTGCGGGGGTGATCCGCCGGGGGGGAGACGGCGTCGGCGGCGGCTTGGGACTCGTGGCGCCGCCGACGTGGGGCGGCTTGGGCCTCGCCGCGGGCCTCGCCGCGGGCCTCGCCGCGGGCCTCGCCCCGGCGCCGAGGGGCTCCGTGGGGACCGCATCAGGCTTGGGCGCCGAGGTCCCCTCGATGCCGCGCCCCTCCGCGGCAAGACGTTCGATCTGCTCTCTCAGCTGTCGCCAGCCGACGCCGACCGCGAACCTGCCGACGATCTTCGCGTTGCGCAGCTCTTGGTCGACACGGGCCCTGCCCTTGGCGATGGTCTCGGGCATCTCTTCCACCGCGGTCAGCAATGCGCCTGCCGGGAGGTACACGAGCATGTCGAGCGCGCGCTCGGTGATGGCCTGGGCGTCGAGGGTGGGTCTCTGTTCAGACGCAGTCACGGCACAACATCTTCTTCTTGTCTGCGAGCTGGCTCGGGTGCTTCACGAGGAAGCAGGACCGGCAGACGAACTCGTCGGGCTGTTTTGGCAGTACCCGCTCGCCCATCTCCGCACGGTCCTCGACGTCGGTGCCCTCTTCGTCGTCCTCGGGCTCGTCGTCCGCCACGACGAGCCGCTCCTTCAAGATGACGTCGAGGCTCGCCTCCACGTCATCGGAGTCTTCCTCGTCGTCGTCGTCATCGTCGTCGTCGTCGTCGCGCCCCTTCGCGG
>DAIRCY010000068.1:3962-7670 GCA_036796435.1 Acidimicrobiales bacterium | reverse complement strand
TCCTGCGGCTCCTCGTCCTCGTCCTCGTCCTCGGCGTCCTCGGTGGGCCTTTCCACCGTCTCGGTCGACACCACCTCGTCTTCGTCCTCGCCGTCCTCGACGTCGTCGACGTCGACATCGCCGTCGTCGTCGTCGTCCTCGTCCAGATCGAGGTCCCCGTCGAGCTCGTCTTCGTCGATTTCCTCGTCGAGGTCGTCCGCGTCATCGTCGTTCATGTCGAGCTCGTCGAGGTCGTCAGGAATCGTGACGTCGTCCAGGTCGTCGGGCATGGCCGCCTTTCTCCGAAATGTGCCGCGGGAGCATAGACGTTCGCCTCGCGCCTCCGAGCGATGGGGCGCGGCACCACTCCAGGCCGCTGAAGTGGGAAAACAGGCTGAAATCAGGCGGTCGGGCCCGGGAGCCTTTGGGGCCATCTCGACGCCGGTGGGGCCGCTGCCCCCCCGGGCCAGACGTTCTCTACTCGACCCCCAGGGCCTCGCTCCGCCTCTCACAGCATCCCCCCCGCCGACGGCCCCGGCGGCTGAGCCGGGCCGCCCCGTCGGGGCGTCTGGGATTGAGCAGCACACTAGACACTTCGCGGTGCGCGCTCAAGAGGAGTTCTCACCGACAGACCAGGGGGAACGCCGATCCTCCCTGGTCAACGTCGTCACGGAACCCCGAGAAAAGTCAGGGGAGGGTGGATGCGCCTGCAGCACCGGCTCGCCTCGCCTCTGCCCTCCGCTCGGCGTCCAATCGCTCGAGCTCCGCCGGGGTGTGGTCCACGTGCGCCATCGCCTCGGCGATTTGCCGGTGCCCCGCCTCCTCGGCGATCAGCCGGTGCATCTCCTGGGCCACGCGCCGGTACGCGGGGTGTCCCTGGGTGCCGGACCGGAGCTCGATGAGGTGCACCGCTTCGCGTGCGTTCATCTGCATCACGTAACGCAGACGGAATGCGAGCGCCACGGCGTACTGCGCCTCCGCGGGGAATTGCGAGGCGATGGCGTCGTGCAAGGCACGTGAGCGCTCCATCGCCTCGACGAACGGGCCCGACTCGCCGGCCTCGACGACCAGCTCGGGGAGGTCGTACCCGAGATCCGTCGAAAGAGGCTGCCACTCGATGGTGAGGATGCGGTGCCGCTGGAGGTCGCGAAACGCGCCGTAGTCGGTGACGAGCTCGAAGCGATAGTCGGTCCGCTCGAACGCCCTGCCCGGACGGTGCCGGCGGTTCTTGCGGTCGCCGACGTACGCGTCGAAAAGGGAGCGCCGCTCTTCGGCCGAGAGCCGCCGGACGCGCTCGATGGTCTCGGTCTCGGACAGCCCGCTATGGGGGAAGCAGATCGCGGCGAGCACCTCGAGCTCGCCATCGGGGTCGAAGCCGAGGAGCCGCACCTCGGGAGGGTGACCGGTCCCAGGCGGGACGGCGTCTGGCCCGTCGGGCCACAGCCGGTCCACGATCGCGGCCGTGCCGTCCCGCGTTGCGGCGAGGTACGCAGACCACTCGCCGCCGCGGTCAGGGAGATCGACACGCTGGAGGAAAGACGGAATGACCTTGCGGAGCTCGGTCAGCATCATCGAGCCGTAGGCGCGGACCTCGGGGAGCGGGTGGGCGGCCATCCGCAGCAGGAGCGCCTCGTAGGCCTGCCCGTCTCCGTAGATGCCCACGTTCGAGAGGGACGCCGCAGGTAGGAGGCCGCGTGCTGCGTCCAGCGCCTTTGCCTTGATCGCCTGGCGGTGGACGAAGTCCGAGTCGCCGGGCTGACGTGGATAGCGCGTGCCGAGCCAGCCGACGAGGCGCGCCAGCAGGGCGCCGTAGCTGTCGAACATGCGATCCATGTCGCCGACGTAACGCGCGCCCAGCCCGGACTCGAGGATCTCGGGCGGCCGGTGGTACCGGTAGTGGCCGCTCGGGAGCCGCTGGTCGTACGCGATGTAGCGCGTGGACTGCTCGAGGTAGGACATGAGGCGCCCGCGTTCGAGAACCTTGGTGAGCACGTTCGACGCCTGCTCGCACGCGAGGTGGACGCCCCCGAGCTGCGCGACCGAGTCGTCGCCGTACTCGAAGAAGACCCGCTCGTACAGCTGTTCGGCGCGCCGGAGCCCGACCGTGGCGTCGATCGTCGAGTCGCCCGACACGTCGAGCTCCCCGACGAACTCGTCGAGGAAGAGGCGCCGCAGGCTCTTGGCCGAGCGCGAGTAGCGGGCGAACAGGGCACCCTTCACCACCTCGGGGAGGTTGACCAGGGCGAACACCGGAAGCTCGAGGTTCGTCACGTACCGGCGGAGGATCGCCTCCTCCTCCGGAGTGAATTCCTCGGGGACGTAGGGCGCCATGGCCCGGCCAAGGTTATGCCCCCGTTCTTTGGAGGTGGCGGACCTCGCGGACCTCGCGGACCTCACTCGCGGAGCTCACTCGGCGAGGTCGGGCGCCCCGCCCGCGGCGACGACGTCTCGCCGGAGCAGCCCGATCGCTGCGTCGGCCGCAGCGGCGGTTGCCGGATCGGACGCAACCGCGGCGACCTGCCCGACGAGATCCACGAGCTGCTTCACGGTCCGCACGAAGTCACCCGGGGCCACCTCGCCCACGTCCTGAGAGGCGACCTCGAGCACGGTGCCGAAGGTCGCGCCGCGCCCCCAGGCGGCGACGGCGCCGGAGAGACCGTGCTCGGGGTGGCGGGTTCGTGGCACGAGATGGACCTCCTCGAGCCCCCTGATCCGCTCGGCGATCCCGTCGAGATCGGCGAGACGGGTCGCGATCTCCTCCCGCCGCCGCTCCCCCAGGCGGTCGCCTCCGCCCTTCCCGCGGTGCTGCCTTCGCTGGGCCTCCCTGGCCGCTCGCCGGCGGCCGTGGACCGGGCCGCCGGGTGGCCGGCGCGCGCGCCGTCGCTCGAAGACGAGCGACACGAGGACACCTGCCAGCACGGCAGGCTCTGCGCCGCGCAGGACGTCCTGCGCGAGCGCCTCTGCGACGAGGAGGTCGGACTCGTGGTAGATCCGTCCGAGTTGCTCGCCACGCCCGGTGAGGCGCCACTGGTCCACGTAGCCGAGCTCCTGGAGCACGGCCAGCCGGCGGCCGAGGTGGTCGACGAGCAGATCCCCGCGGCCGGCGCGGGACCGCGCACTGCGTGCGCCCCTTGGCGGGGGTTTCTCTTGGCGCTGACCCGCACCGATTGCCTTGTCCGCCTGCCACTGCGCGAAGGAGCTGCGCAGCACCGCCACCGCGGTCGGCCGGTCGAAGCGTCGGACGAGGTTGACGGCGAGGTTGTAGGTCGGGCGGAACGCCGATCGGAGGTCCGGGGGCGGCGCGACCGCGATGCGTGCCATCTCGGCGACGGGGGTCTCCGGCGTCCACAGCACGACGGCGTGGCCGACGTCGTCCAGGCCGCGCCGTCCCGCACGTCCGGTCAGCTGGGCGTACTCACCTGAGGTGAGCGGCGCTCTTCCGGCGCTTCCGTACTTGTCGAACCGCTCGATCGCGACGGTGCGCGCCGGCATGTTGATGCCGAGTGACAGCGTTTCGGTCGCGAAGACCACCTGGAGGAGCCCGCCTGCAAAGCACTCCTCCACCGTCTCGCGGAACGCCGGCACGAGCCCCGCGTGATGTGCGGCGATGCCCGAGGTGAGTCCCTCGAGCCACTGTGGGTAGCCGAGCACGTCGAGGGCGTCGTCACTGAGCGGCTCCACGTGGGCCTCGGCGATGTAGCGGATCTCCGCGCGCTGGTGATGATCGGT
>DAIRCY010000068.1:0-3940 GCA_036796435.1 Acidimicrobiales bacterium | reverse complement strand
GAGGCGCATCCCTTCGCGCAGGCATTGCGCCACGGCGTCGTCGCACGCCGCGCGGCTGAAGATGAACACGATCGCCGGCAGGAAGTCGCACTCCTCCAGCGCGTCGACCAGCTCCGTGCGCCGAGGCGGGCGGAAGGGCAGGCGCGGGCCGCGGCGCTCTCCCCCACGCCATCGAGGGGCTGGGTCGAACTGCGCGATCCGCCGGGCGGTCTCGTCGAGCCGGAGCGCCTCGCCCCCCCGACGGCCGTCGCGGAGGAGGGGCAGGAGCTCGGTCTCGGGTGGCCCCTCGGATGCTCGACGGTGGACCGCGAGGTGGTGGTGGAGGACGACGGGACGGCGCCGTTCGACGACGACGGACGTCGGGCCGCGGATGGAGGTGAGCCAGTCCCCGAGCTCATGGGCGTTGGATGCGGTGGCGGACAGGCAGACGAAAGTGACGGTCGGCGGAGACAGCACGAGCACCTCTTCCCACACGCCGCCTCGGTAGGGATCCTGGAGGTAATGGACCTCGTCCAGCACGACGGTGCGAAGGCCCTCGAGCAGATCGGAGCCCGCGAGGAGCATGTTGCGCAGGACCTCGGTCGTCATCACGACGACGGGTGCCTCTGGCCGGAGCGCGGTGTCGCCGGTGAGGAGCCCAACGCGCTCGCTCCCGTAGGTCGCGGACAGCTCGCCGAACTTCTGGTTCGACAACGCCTTGAGCGGGGTCGTGTAGAAGGCCTTCCCGCCGCCGGCGAGCGCACGGTCGACTGCGTACGCCGCGACGAGCGTCTTGCCCGAGCCGGTCGGCGCCGAGACGAGGACGGAGCGCCCTTCGTCGAGGGCGTCGAAGGCTTCGAGCTGAAAAGGGTCCGGCTCGAGGCCGAGCTTGCGGAGGAACCGGGCGCGCTGGGCGCTCGACCCGGGGTTCGCCCCGCGGCCTGCGATGCGTCCTGTGCTCGGTGTCTCTGGCGGTGTCTCTGGCGGTCGCTCCGGCGGTCGCTCCGCCGCCCGGTCGCTCAACGACGGAACAGCTTCCCCACGCCGATCGACGCGAAGTAGAAGGTCACGAGCGGGGCCGCAAGGGCGACCATAGAGAACGGGTCCGAGCTGGGCGTGAGGACGGCCGAACCGATGGTGATGCCGATCACCGCCCATCGCCAGTGGCGGAGCAGCCCTCCCGGCGTGACCACCCGGGCGAGCTGCAGCGCGACCAGCACCACGGGGAACTCGAAGGTGAGCCCGAAGAGGACCATGAGGAGCAGCACGAGCGACAGGTAGGCGTTGGGGTTCAGCAGCGCATGGATCGACGGCCCTCCGACATGGATCAGCCATCCGAGCGTGTGCGGGAGCACGACGTAGACGATCGAGCAGCCGAAGAGGAAGAGCACGATCGACGCGGCAACGAAGGGGACGGCGTAGCGCTTCTCGGTGGGCCGGAGACCGGGGGTGATGAAGCGCCACAGCTCCCACAGCACCACCGGAGATGCGAGGACGAAGCCGGCGAACATGGCCATCTTCACGCGCAGGACGAGCGGATCCGTGGGCGTCGTGACGTAGAACCTGCACGCGTGGCCCGCGCCCGCGATCTCGCAGTACGGGTGGCGGAGCAACGCGAACTCCCAGCCAAAGAAGAAAACCGACACACAGGCGAGAACGACGAACGCGAGGACCGTGACGATGAGCCGGCCGCGGAGCTCGCCGAGATGCTCGCCGATGGTCATCGCATCGGCCCGCGCAGCGGCGGTACCCGGGCGTCGCAGCGCCGACACGCGCTCTGAGAGGGGCATGGCCATCGCTAGTTCAGGTTCGGGTCGTCGGTGTCGAAAGAAGGGGCCAGGAGGGTGGAGGCCGCGATGCCCGGGCCCGGCGGGGGTGCGGTTGGCCCGACCGGACCCACGGCCGGGGCATTTTGCTCGACCGCCCCCCCTCCTTCACCGACAGGACCGTCGTCATGTCGGTCCGCGAGCTGGTCGAGCAGCATCACCGGCGACCGGGCGAAGCGGACGATGTCCCGGTTGCTCGGAAGGTCGGGAAGGCTTTGTCTGAGCTCGCGGTCGAGGCGCAGGTGGAGCTCACGGACCTTGCGCCATCCCACGCCGAGCTGGCGGGCGACTTCCGGCAGGCGCTTCGGGCCGAGGAGCACCACGGCGACGACGAAGATGATCAGGAGCTTTGTCGGGCTGAGATCCAGCACGCGCGCCCGATTGTACAGGCACGTCCTCGCGTGCCTTTCCGCCCCAGACCCCGGTGCCGGGACAGCCGGCGGCGGCCGCCGGAGCGGAGTGCCGTCAGAAGAACCTGAATTGCGAGGGGGGCCAGAGGATCAAGAAGACTTGGCCGACGACGTAGGAGCCCTTCACCGGGCCCCACATCCGGCTGTCGCAGGAGTCGATCCGGTTGTCGCCCATCACGAAGTAGTCGCCCTTCGGGACGGTCTGGGGCTTTGTCATCGTCGTGCGGATGTGGGCTGTGTCGTGCTTGGGCAGCCACGGCTCCTTCAAGAGCTTCCCTGTGATGTACACCTTGCCGCCGCGCGCCGAGACCGTCTGGCCCGGCAGGCCGATGACGCGCTTCACAAGATCGGGCACCGGCGAGCCTCCGCATTGCTCGGCGGGGGGCCGCTTGAAGACGATGATGTCGCCCACGCCGGGCGCGCCCGACAGCTTGTTCACCACGATCCGGTCGCCTGCTTTGAGGGTCGGCCACATCGATGTGGACGGGACGAAGTAGGTCTGCACCACGAAGGTGCGCACCCCGAAGGCGACAGCGACCGCGACGAGCACGATGACGACCCACTCGGTGATCCACCGGCGCGCGCTGCGACGGTGGGCCGGGGGCCGCTCTCCGTCGGGCCCGTGGGGGCCGTCCGGGCCGCCCGGGCCGCCGGGACCGTCGGGACCAGCCGGACCACGGGGGTCGGAAAGCCCCACGGCGGCTCCCCGGCCCACTCCGGCCTCGCCGTCTCGACCGACGTCACTTTCGAGCGCGGGGGGTTCGGTGGTCACGGGGTCGCGAGGCTACAGGGTGTCCCCGCTCGCCGGGCGCCATCGCCCGATCTCCTGGTCACGACGACGCCAGGAGGTCAGAGCGACGCGATGAGACGCTCTACGCGGTCGTCGTGCGACCGGAACGGATCTTTCAACAGCACGGTCCGTTGCGCCTGGTCGTTCAGCTTCAGATGCACCCAGTCGACGGTGAAGTCACGACGTCGCTCCTTAGCCCTGCGCACGAACGCGCCGCGCAAGCGGGCGCGCGTCGTCTGTGGGGGCTCGGTCATCGCGGTCGCGATGTCGGCTTCCCGGCAGATCCGCTCGACCTGATCCCTCGACTGGAGCTTGTAGAAGAGGCCCCTGGTCCGGTCGACGTCGTGGTACATGAGGTCGACGAGCGCGGACTTGGGATGGGACAGCGGGACCCCGTGGCGCGTCCGCACCTGGTCGATCAGCCGGTATTTTGCGACCCAGTCGCACTCCCGCCACAAGGAGAGCGGATCGGACTCGAGGCCCTTCAGACAGTGCTGCCACATCTCGAGGGCGCGCTCCTCCTCGGGTCCGAGCCCGTGGCGGTCCCTGAACCGCAAGGCGCGGTCGAGGTACTCCGCCTGGATGTCGAGGGCGCGCATCTCCCTGCCGTTTGCGAGCCGCACCCGCCGCTGGCACGTCACGTCGTGGCTGATCTCGCGTATCGCCCGGATCGGGTTCTCGAGGGTGAGGTCCCGGAGCACGGTGCCGGTGTCCTCCAGCATCGCGAGCAGGATGCTGGTCGCGCCGACCTTGAGGAACGTGGCGTACTCGCTCAGGTTCGAGTCGCCGACGATGACGTGGAGCCTCCGGTAGCGCTCGGCGTCTGCATGGGGCTCGTCCCGCGTGTTGATGATCGGCCGGCTGCGGGTCGTCGCTGACGACACCCCTTCCCAGATGTGCTCGGCGCGCTGGCTGATGCAGTAGACGGCCCCGCG
>DAIRCY010000067.1:4864-13010 GCA_036796435.1 Acidimicrobiales bacterium | reverse complement strand
ACCTGAACGCGCTCACCCATCCCGCGGTCGGCGCGGCGATGCTCGAGCGGCTCGCGTCACTGGAGCGCCTTCCGGCGTACGAGCGGCCAGAGGTGGCGCTCGCGGTGATCCCGCTCCTGCGGGCCGCCCACGTCGAGGCGCTCGGGTTGCGCGCGGTGGTCGTCGTCGACTGCCCGACCGAGGTCGCCGTCCGGCGGCTGATGGAGGGGCGCGGGATGGAGGAGAGGGACGCCCGGGCGAGGATCGCGGCGCAGGCCTCGAGGGAGGAGAGGCTCGCGCTCGCCGACTACGTGGTCGACAACTCGTCCACTCCGGCGCACCTGGAAGAACAGGTGGATGAGCTCTGGAGCCGGCTCAGGCTCATCGGCTGAGGCTCCGCCGGAAGCCGTGAACGAGCTGGTTGGTACGCTCCGGGCAGGTGCCCCCCTTCCACGTCGTCTCCACATTTCGCCCCGCGGGTGACCAGCCAGAGGCGATCCGCGCGCTCTCCGAGGGGGTCGTCCGAGGCGACCGTTACCAGACGCTCCAGGGGATCACGGGGAGCGGCAAGACGGCCACCATCGCCTGGACGGTCGAGGCGGTCCAGCGCCCCACGCTCATCATCGAGCCGAACAAGTCGCTCGCAGCCCAGCTCTCCTCGGAGCTGCGGGAGCTGTTCCCGAAGAACCGGGTGGAGTTCTTCGTCTCCTACTACGACTACTACCAGCCAGAGGCGTACCTCCCGTCGACCGACACCTACATCGAGAAGGACTCGTCGATCAACGACGAGATCGACCGGCTTCGCCATGCCACCACCTCCTCGCTCCTCATGCGCGACGACGTCATCGTCGTGGCGTCGGTGTCCTGCATCTACGGGCTGGGGTCGCCCGAGGAGTACCGCGGGAGGATCCTCGGGCTCCAGGTGGGCCAGCAGGTGGACCAGCGGGACCTTCTGCGGCGTCTCGTCGACCTGCAGTACTCGCGCAACGACATGAACCTCGTCCGGGGCGCCTTTCGCGCCCGCGGGGACACGATCGAGGTGCACCCCGCCTACGAGGAGTCGGCCTTGCGGATCGAGCTGTTCGGGGACACGGTCGAACGGATCGTCCCCTTCGACGTGCTGAGCGGGGAGAGGGGGGGGGAGCTCGAGGCCGTCGGCGTCTTCGCGGCGACCCACTACGGGGCGGGCGACGAGACGATCCAGCAGGCGATCGGCTCGATCGAGGCGGAGCTGCGCGAGCGGCTCGGGATCTTCCAGCGCGAGGGCAAGCTCCTGGAGGCCCAGCGCCTCCGGGCGCGCACCGAGCACGACCTCGAGATGCTCGCCGAGACCGGGATCTGCTCGGGCATCGAGAACTACAGCCGCCATCTGGACGGCCGCATGCCCGGCGAGGCGCCGTTCACCTTGCTCGACTTCTTCCCGAAGGAGTACCTCGTCGTGATCGACGAGAGCCACGTCACGGTGCCCCAGCTGCACGGGCAGTGGGCGGGCGACCGCTCGAGGAAGGAGGTGCTCGTCGAGCACGGGTTCCGCCTCCCCTCGGCCCTCGACAACAGGCCGCTGCGCTTCGAGGAGTTCATCGAGCGGGTCCCCCAGGTGGTCTTCGTCTCGGCGACGCCGAGCGCCTTCGAGCTCGGCCACTCCGCCCAGGTCGTCGAGCAGGTCATCCGCCCGACCGGACTGGTCGACCCCGAGGTGGTCGTCCAGCCGACGCGGGGCCAGATCGACGACCTGATGGCGCGGATCGAGGACGCCACGGCCAAGGGCGGCAGGGTCCTCGTCACCACCCTCACGAAGAAGATGGCCGAGGACCTCACCGACTACCTCGCCGAGGCCGGGGTCCGGGTGCAGTACTTGCACTCGGACATCGACACGATCACCCGGATCGAGATCCTCCGCGAGCTACGCCTCGGCTCCATCGACGTGGTGGTCGGCATCAACCTGCTCCGCGAGGGCCTGGACCTGCCCGAGGTCTCGCTCGTGGCGATCCTCGACGCCGACAAGGAGGGATTCTTGCGCTCCGCCTCCTCGCTCATCCAGACGATGGGGCGTGCGGCGCGCAACGTCGACGGCCAGGTCGTCCTCTACGCCGACACCATCACCGACTCCATGCGCGAGGCCGTGGGGATCACCCAGCGCCGTCGCCAGCGCCAGATCGCGTACAACGCCGAGCACGGCATCGACCCGCAGACGATCCGCAAGGCCGTGACCGACATCCTCGAGCGCCTGCGGGGGAGCGCCGAGGGCACCGGCAGGGCGAAGCGCAGCCGCGGCGACGTCCGCTCGGGGAAGGCGGCGCGCACGGTGCGGACCCGGGCTGCGGTGGGCGGCGGCGGCTGGGCACCGGGCGCACCCGTGCCCGAGCTTCCGCCCGAGCTCGCCGACCTGGCGGCCGACCTCGAGCGCGAGATGCTCGCAGCGGCGGCGGACCTGCGCTTCGAGGAGGCGGCGCTGCTCCGTGACGAGCTCGTGGCCCTCCGCCAGGCGACTCCGGCGGAGTCGGCGGGTCCCGAAGTGGAAAGGGGGGCCGAGGCCCCGGGAGCCGCCCTGCGCTAGGAGTGTCCTGGCGCTGTTGCCACGGAGGTGTTACACTCTCACCGCACTATCCAGACGGGGGTGTGCTCGACGACCCCCGGTCGTTGGACACTCGGACGAACAGGCGGCGGGAGACTCAGTGAACAAGGCGAAACTTCGCAGGCGCTTCCTGGTGCTCGCGGTCCCGGGGCTCGCCGTCTTGCTGGCCGTGACCGGCATCTCGTACCTGGCTACTTCAGGGGCGGTCACGACGTCGGTGACTGCGTCGTCGACAAAGTTCCTCTACCCGGTGTCCAGCGGCGGAGCGGTCCCGTCCGCGCTGACCTCCCTGAAGTACAGCAGCGTGGCGTCAAGCAAGATCACCACACCCGCGGTGACCCCCACGTGGAGCCCGGCGACCAATTCCGCCGGCAGCGTGACGACCGCTGGCGACCTCGCGGTCGTCGACGCGAGCATCGCGCGAGGCGGAGTCATCGTCAGCATGTACATCACGAACCTGGTGACACTGCAGAAGCACTACAGCTCCTTCGTGCTCCCGGTGCAGATCTACAGCGTGAAATGCGCGACGATGGCCACGACAGGCCTCAACTGCTCAACGCTGACAGGCACCTGGACGTCATACAGCACCGCCACCTACATCACCTCGACCACCGGATCCCTTACCTTCAATCTGCCTCACGGTTATTTGTACGACGTCACGATGAGCACGGGCGGGAGCTACTACTGCACCACAGCGCCTTCCGGCGGTACAGGGCTCGCGCCGGCGTACTACTTCACGGCGCAGCCGTACTAGTGGTGCAGGCAGCAATGCCATGACCACCGCTGTGCTCCCGCCGCGCAGAGCCCGGCCTGCGCGGCGCCACGTCATCGTCCTCGTCGCCATCCTGGTCGCCCTCCTGGCGAGCATCTCCTACTGGCTCGCGGTGACAGCAGCGGTCTCCCTGTCGGTCAAGCCGTCGCCGGGAACTCCGACGACAGGAGTCGCGAAGATCATTCCCATGACCGCGGCGGTCACGCGGAGCAATGGCGGCGCTTCGCTCACAGCGGGGATCACTCTCGCACAGGTCCAGCTCGGCTACAGCGCGGTGAACGCGGCTCGCGTCAGCATCTCGTGGACGGACGTGGCCACAGCGACCCGCGTGCTCAAGAACCCCAATGCGCAGATCTCGGTTGGTCTCTATCGGACGGTCCATTCCGGGGCGTGCACTGGCACATCCGGGGCGACTGTGACCGACCCGTACGTGACCATCAAATTGTCGACAGTGACATACTGCGCGTCGTTGTCCACTGCGTCGGCCGGCAAGTTCGTCAACGCCACAGGCAAGCTCCTCCTGGCGTACAACCAGGTGCACGGATACCTCCTGACGCACACATTCCCGAGCACAGCGACATTGCCGTCGTGCTCAGCGACTGCAGTGACGTGGTGCCAGCCGCCCGGTCTTCCGACAGCGCAGAGCCGAGCCATCTACGTCGTCGCCTCGATCGTCGACCCCGGGAACACCCCGACGGGCCAGCAGAGCCAGCTCACATCGCTGAGCTTCTACGTCTCGGCGGGATCAGCCTCCTGAGCACACAGTTGGGATGACTGGGCACGTCAGAGGCGGAGTCGGCGCTCCAGGCGGGCGGAGTTGGCGCCACAGAGTGCGGCGGGCCACCTCGTTGCTCGTCTGGTGGGCTCTCCCTGCCCTCGTCCTCTTCGGCGTCGCCGGGTACTTCGTCGGGATCGCTGTCGAACATACGAATCCTCCTATCGTCGCGGTGCAAGGCGAATCCATGCATCCGAGGCTCGTGACCGGCGACCTCGTCGTGCTGGAGGGCGTCAGTCCGGCACGCTTGCGCAAGGGAGACATCATCGCCGTCACGGTCGCACCGGCCTTCCGGAAGCGATACGACTTGCCCGCACACGTCGTCCACCGGATCGTGGGAATCGATCGCACCAAGCACGGGCTCGTCTTCACCACCAAGGGCGACGCCAACCACTCTGATGACATCTTCAAGACCCCTGCCTCCAACATCGTCGGAGAAGTCGCCTACACGATTCCAAAGGTTGGATACGCCTTCTTGTTCTTCGGAAGTCGCCAAGGCGAGATCTTCCTCGGTTCGGCGGGCGGGATCCTGCTGCTCTACTTCCTGCTCGGTCTGTGGGAGGACCGCCGGGCGTACCTGGCGGGCGTGTCGTCCACGATGGAGGCGCTCCGTCAGGAGTCCGACGACCTGCGACGGGCACTCGAGCACTCTTCGGCCGGGGCGCTTGCGGCTGGCGACCCGGCTCAGATGCCGCGCCAGACCGCGACGATCTTGGAGCGGGTGCCGACATTCCGCTCACATGCGAGCGCACGGTCACTCGACGAGCTCGCGCGCGAGGTGAGATCGGCGAGTGAGCGGAGCGAGGAGAGCGTGGCGCTGGTCCGGGACCTCGTGGGTGCAGTGAACGACTACGGACTCCACCTGCGCAGCCACACCGCGGTCATGCAGCACCTCGCGAGGACCACCGACAAGCTCGAGCAGGCGGCGGGAATGCTGATCACTGCCGTGACGAAGCCCGAGGCTGCCGGGCGCGCGGAGCTGCCCACGCTCGGGGCAAGCCAAGCCATCCGGCGGGACGAGCCGTTCGATCCCGCCTGTCTGCGCTCGCCTGACCTCGAGCCCATCGCGGGCGGCTATTTGGCGGCGCCCGTGGAACGATTGCTGGGCCGTGCCGCCGACGCACTGGATGCGATGGCCCGGGACAACGACGACCTGCGCGAGCGGCTGGTCCGGCTGGAAGCGCAGCTCCGCCGCCGTGCGCAGTCCCAGCGAGCTCAGTCCCAGGAGCTGCAGCAAGAGAGCTTCCCCGACACCGCTGCCGGGGCGTATCCGCGGCATCGGCCATCTCCACAGGTGCCCCCCGTCTGGGAGGTCCTCCCGCCGCCGGGCGGCTGACTTTCGACCTCGGAGTGCCCACCCTGCGCTTCGTCGGGGCGGCGCAGCAGATGATGCGCTCACGGAGACGGGTGCAGACGCGTCGTCGCCTAATCTTGAGCAACCCGGAACCGCCCGGGAATGCTCCCCGCGCCCGGCAGAATCGAGCTCCATCGCCATGACCTCAGCCAACGACGCCGCCAGGACGACCGGAGGAGGAGCACCCAGCATCCTCGCCGGCACGACGGCCGGACTCCCCGACGCGACCCTGGTCGACCTCGTCGCCGCCAACGCGCGCTCCCGTCCGGATGCGCCGGCCGTGGAGGGGGACGGCCCGACGCAGACCTATGCCGAGCTGTGGGCGCACGCCGGGCGGATGGCCGAGGCGCTCTCGGACGCCGGCGTGGCGGAAGGCGATCAGGTCGCGATCTGGGCGACGAGGACCGCACCGGTGGTCGCCGCCGCGCTGGCGGTGATGGCGCTCGGCGCCGCGTACGTGCCGATCGACCCCACGTACCCCGCCGCGCGCGTCCGGCGGATCCTCGAGGTCGGGCGGCCGAAGGTGATCATGGCGGCCGAACCGAACGCGCTCGCAGGCAGCCTGCCCCGGGGCGTCGCGACGCTGGACACGCACGCGGGGCCGCGCGACGGGGCCGAGCTCCGGTCGGTGGCGCACCACGACCACGTCGCGTACACGGTGTTCACCTCGGGCTCCACCGGGCAGCCGAAAGGCGTCCTCGTCGGCCACCGCTCCCTTGTGAACTACCTCGGATGGGCGCGCGAGCTCACCGACTTCGGGGAAGGGGACGCCACGCCGTGCTTCGCGAGCCTCGGCTTCGACCACGCCGTCACCTGTCTGTGGCTTCCCCTCATGGCCGGCGGCTCGGTGCAGCTCGTGCCGGACAGCTGGGACCCGCGGCCGTGGCTCGCAACGCGCGAGCGGCCGTTCGCCTTCGTGAAGATCACCCCGTCGCACGTGCGGCTCTTCGAACGGATCGCCCGCCCCGACTACCGCGCGATCACGCGTACGGTGATGTTCGGCGGGGAGCGGCTCGACGCGGCGCTCGTGGCGAGTCTCGGCGAGCGGCTCGACGGCGTCCATCTCCTCGACCACTACGGCCCGACCGAGGCGACCGTCGGCTGTACGGCGTACCGGTTCGAGCGTGAGGGGATCCCGGCGGACGGGCCCGTCCCCATCGGCGTGCCGGTGTGGAACTCGCGGGCGTACCTCGTCGACGAGCACCTCCGCCCGGTACCGGTCGGCGAGGAGGGTGAGCTCGTCCTCGGCGGAACGTGCGTGGCCGTCGGCTACCTCGGGGGCGATGCCGAGGACAAGGACCGGTTCTTGGACGAGGACGCGATCGCCGGCCCCGCCGCCCCGGACGGGGCGCGGGCGTACCGGACCGGCGACCGGTGCGTGATCCGGGAGGACGGCCAGCTCCACTATCGGGGTCGACTGGACGAGCAGGTGAAGGTCCGAGGGTTCCGCATCGAGATCCACGAGGTGCGCGACCTGGCGGAGTCCGTCGACGGTGTCGCCCACGCGGCGGCGGCCGTGAGCGCGCGGGGGCTCGGCGGCCTCGAGCTGTTCGTCGTCCCAGAGGGCGAGACTGACCCCGACCTGGTGGCACGGGTGTTGGAGCGCCTCCGCGCCGAGCTGCCCGCCGCGGCGGTACCCGAAAGGGTGTTCGTGGTGCCTAACCTTGTAGTGAACGCCCACGGCAAGTGGGACGCCGACGCGACCAGGCAGCTTGCCGAAAAGGGCGGGGAGGGAACCGGATCATGAACATCATCGAGACGAGCGCGACGACCGAGCGTGCGCCGCGGGCGACCTCCCTCGTCTGCGTCGACTGCGGCTCGACCGACCAGGACCTCTCGGGACGCTGCCTGGCGTGCCACGGACTCGTCGACGCGGTCTACCTGCGGGCGGAGGCCGCGCTCGAACCAGGGGACACGGACACCCTCGAGACCTACTGGGACCTGCTGCCGATCCCGCACCGCGAGTCGTGCCGGATCGCCATCGAGCCGACGCCGACCGTGCTCCTCACCGAGCTCGACGGCGTGCCGATCTGGGCGAAGGTCGAAGGGGTCCTTCCGACCGGCTCCACGAAGGACCGGCTGATCGCGGTCTCGCTGCCCCTCATGATCGAACGGAAGGTGGAGCGCTTCGTATTCAGCTCGACCGGGAACACCGCGGCCGCCTACGCGTGGGGCCTCGAGTTCTATCCCGAGCTCTCCGCCCGCGTCTTCGTCTCCGAAGACGTGCCCGATTCCCAGCTCGGCCCGAAGACCGACCAGATGGAAGTGGTGCGGGTGAAGGGCGACTACGTGGAGGCGGGAAACCGTTCACGCTCGGAGATCCGCCCCGACGAGGTCTCAGAGGGCGGCTTCTTCAACTTGGGGCGGCGCGAGGGTGCCAAGCTCGCCTACCTCGAGGCGTTCGACGACGTGGCGCGGGCCGGCGGCCGCGTCGACACGGTGGTCCAGGCGGTCGCCTCGGGCCTCGGCATCGTCGCCGCGGCGCGGGCGGTCGAGCAGAGCTCGGCGGTCCGCGAGTGGGGGAGGGGTCCTCGCCTCTTCTGCGCGCAGCAGACGAGCTGCTCGCCGATGGTGAAGGCCTACAGGGCGGTCCTGAACGGGACCGGCGAGCGGCTACCGGAGACCCTGCCGTCAGGGCTCGCGTCCGCCATCCTCCTCGGCGAAGGACACGTAGCCGAAGAGCTCGTAGTT
>DAIRCY010000067.1:2868-4854 GCA_036796435.1 Acidimicrobiales bacterium | reverse complement strand
GACCCGTTCTCGAGCTTCGACTACGTCGCGCGCGCCGCCAAGGAGTCGGACGGCGGCTTCGTCGACGTCACCTCGTCGGAGATCGCCGCCGCGCTTCAGCGCCACAATCGCGAGGTCCCGATGGGCGACTCGGCGGCTGTCGCGCTGGCGAGCGTCTACCGGATGTGGGAGCAGGGCGACCTGCGGGGCTCCGAGGGCGTGCTCGTCGCGCTGACCGGCGGCCCCGGCCGATGAGGCGGCCGTCCGCCGGCGTCACGACCACGGTGGTGGGCTCGGCGGCATGACCGAAGAGGAGTTCTACGACCGGATGCGGGCGTTTCTGCGCGAGCGGCGCCCGGACCTCCACAGCGACGTCGAGCCGACGACCCAGCTGTGGCAGGCCGGCTACCTCGACTCCTTCGGCCTCATCGAGACGCTCTCGCTGCTCGAGGAGCTGACCGGCCACCCGATCCAGATCGGCGCCGACGACCTTCCCACCTTCTTCACCATGAAGGGGATCTTCGAGGCGTTCGTCGCCGGCTGATCAGGCGGCGTCGGCGACCACCCCCCGCAGCATGAGCGCCATCACGCGGCGTGACGAAGTGACCGAGAGGCCGTCCATGCGGCGCAGCCGGTCCCAGACGGGCCAGCAGACGGCCGCGTCGAGGGCGGCGACCAGCTCTTTTCGTTTCCGCGGCCCCGCGGCCGCGAGCTCCGGGGCGAAGGTCGTCTCGAGGAAGCCCATCAGGAGCCGCTGGGTCGCGATCGCCCCGGCCGCCACGCCGGGGTGGTTCGGCGCGAGCGCCGCGGCGTTGCGACCCAGGTTTCCCGTCGACTCGTAGAGCTCGCCCCGCAGCCTCGCGGTCCGGTCGATCCGTGTCCCGAGCGGCAGGTCAGCGGGGACGACCGGCGCGAGCCGGCCGTACCGGGCCGCGAACAGCTCGCCCACCATGTGGTGCAGTGCGTCCATGTCGACGAAGTGGTGGAAGATCAGGCGCGGGGAAACACCGGCGCGCTCCGCGATCTCGTGCGCGGTCGGAGGCGTCTCGGACTCGATGAGGAGGGAGAGCGTGGCCTCCGCGATCCGACGGCGCGTCCTCTCGCCCCGGCTGTTCGGCCTCGCTCGACTGGAAGCTGTGTTCACGCGACCGCGGCGCGCGACCATTGAAATGAAGTCCCCCCCGTCCCCCCTGCTGCACCCCCGATGCTATCGGGTTGCACACGAGGGCAAACACGGCACAGAGATCGCTCGGGGCTCGCGTCACCCCGCATGGGGCCACATGTCGAACGTGTGTTCGCTAGAGTGTCGGGATGGCGGGGAGAGCGGACCGGTATCCTCCCGGTGTGTCCGGGCGACTCGTGATCCGGGGGGCACGGGAGCACAACCTCCAGGACGTCTCCCTCGACCTTCCCCGTGACAAGCTCGTCGTGTTCACCGGCCTCTCGGGGTCGGGGAAGTCGTCCCTCGCCTTCGACACGATCTACGCGGAGGGGCAGCGACGCTACGTCGAGTCGCTTTCCGCCTACGCGCGCCAGTTCCTCGGGCAGATGGACAAGCCCGACGTCGACTTCATCGAGGGGCTGTCACCGGCGATCTCCATCGACCAGAAGTCGGCCTCGCGCAACCCGCGCTCGACGGTCGGGACCATCACCGAGGTCTACGACTACCTCCGGCTCCTCTACGCACGCGTCGGCAAGCCCCACTGCCCGATCTGCGGCCGGCCCGTCGCCCGCCAGACCCCCCAGCAGATCGTCGACCGCGTCCTCGAGCTGGAGGAGGGGACGCGGTTCTGGGTGCTCGCCCCGGTCGTGCGCGGGCGCAAGGGCGAGTACTCGAGCCTCCTCGACGACCTCGCGAAGCAGGGGTACTCCCGGGCACGGGTCGACGGGACCGTGGTCGAGCTCGCGGAGCGCGCCGACACCTCCCTCGCCCGCTACGAGCAGCACACGATCGAGGTCATCGTGGACCGGCTCGTCCGGCGCGCCGGGAAGCGCCCGACGGTCACC
>DAIRCY010000067.1:0-2858 GCA_036796435.1 Acidimicrobiales bacterium | reverse complement strand
GTGCCGTGAAATTCAAGTCGGCGGCCTGTGAATCGCGCCGTGCACGCCGGATTCGTCGCGCGCGTACCCGGCTCGTCCGGCGCGACGGGATGCGCCAGCGGCTCACCGAGTCGATCGAGACGGCGCTCGGCTTGACGGGGGGGACCGCCGAGGTCCAGATCGTCGGCACCGACGGCATGCCCGAGGCCGGCCAGGACCCGATCACCTTCAGCCAGCACCTCGCCTGCACCTTCGACGGCGTGAGTTTCGAGGAGCCTGCGCCGCGCAGCTTCTCGTTCAACTCGCCGTTCGGCGCGTGCACGACGTGCCTCGGCCTCGGCACGCGCTTCGAGGTGGACCCCGAGCTCGTCGTGCCGGACCCCTCGCTCTCGCTCGAAGAGGGCGCCTTGTCGCCGTGGGCGGGGGCACGCAGCGAGTACTTCAGCGGTCTCATAAACGGCATCGCCGATCTGGGGGGCTTCTCCCTCGACACTCCGTGGTCGAAGCTCAAGGTGAAGGACAAGAAGCTGGTCCTCTACGGCTCGGGTGCGAAGCAGGTAAGCGTCCGTTACCGGAACCGATTCGGGCGGATCCGGTCGTACTCGACCAACTACGAGGGGATCATCCCGTGGCTGCAGCGACGCCACTCGGAGGCCGACTCGGACTGGAGCCGCGAGCAGATCGAGCAGTACATGCGGGAAGTCGCCTGCCCCGACTGCGGCGGCGCCCGGCTGAAGCCCGAGTCCCTCGCCGTCACCATCGGCCGCGGGTCCGAGGGACGGCGCGACATGACCGGCAAGGGGGAGCCGGGCCAGGGAGGCATGAACATCCACGAGCTCTGCAGCCTCTCGATCACGCGGGCAACCGAAGCGATCGAGCAGCTCGAGCTTTCCGAGCGCGACCACCTGATCGCGGACCGTGTCCTGAAGGAGATCCGCGAGCGGATGCGCTTCCTCCTCGACGTCGGCCTCGACTACCTCTCGCTCGAGCGGGCGTCGGCGACCCTTTCGGGCGGGGAGGCGCAGCGGATCCGGCTCGCCAGCCAGATCGGGAGCGGGCTTGTCGGCGTCCTCTACGTCCTCGACGAGCCGTCCATCGGGCTCCACCAGCGGGACAACCAGCGGCTGATCCAGACGCTCGTCCGCCTCCGTGAGCTCGGGAACACCGTGATCGTCGTGGAGCACGACGAGGAGACCATCAGGACCGCGGACCACGTGGTCGACATCGGCCCCGGCGCCGGGGAGCACGGTGGGCGGATCGTCCACTCGGGACCCGTCACCGGACGGGGGGGTCTGCTCTCGAACGCCGAGTCGCTGACCGGGCTGTACCTCTCCGGCAAGCGGAAGATCGCGATCCCAGAGCGGCGCCGCGCCGGCTCGGGTCACGCAGTAATCGTGCGCGGGGCCCGGGAGCACAACCTCGCCGACGTCGACGTGGCATTCCCGCTCGGCTGCTTCGTGGCGGTGACGGGAGTCTCGGGGTCAGGCAAGTCGACGCTCGTGAACGAGATACTCCTCCGGGCGCTCGCGCACGAGCTCCACCGGGCGAAGGCCGTGCCGGGCCTGCACCGTGGCATCGACGGGATCTCGCACCTGGACAAGGTGGTCGACGTGGACCAGGCGCCGATCGGCCGCACCCCGCGGTCGAACCCAGCCACCTACACCGGGGTCTTCGACCACATCCGGCGCCTGTTCGCCCAGACGCCCGAGGCGAAGGTGCGGGGCTACCAGCCGGGACGGTTCTCGTTCAACGTGCGCGGCGGCCGCTGCGAGGCGTGCGCGGGGGACGGAACGATCAAGATCGAGATGCACTTCCTCCCGGACGTCTACGTGCCTTGCGAGATCTGCGGGGGCGCGCGGTACAACCGGGACACGCTCGAGGTCACCTTCCGCGGGAAGAACATCGCCGAGGTGCTCGACATGTCCTGCGAGGAGGGGCTTGCCTTCTTCTCGCACCAGCCGCCCATCGCGCGCCACCTCCAGACGCTCGTCGACGTGGGCCTCGGCTACATCCGTCTCGGGCAGCCTGCGCCGACCCTCTCGGGCGGCGAAGCGCAGCGGGTCAAGCTCGCGACCGAGCTGAGCCGCCGCGCGACCGGCCACACGATGTACATCCTCGACGAACCCACGACGGGGCTCCACTTCGAGGACGTCCGCCGGTTGCTCGACGTCCTCGGACGGCTCGTCGACCAGGGCAACACGGTCGTCGTCATCGAGCACAATCTCGACGTCGTGAAGTACGCAGACTGGATCGTCGACCTCGGACCAGAGGGCGGCGACAGGGGCGGACGCGTGGTCGCCGAAGGCACCCCCGAGCAGGTGGCCAAGACGCCGGGCAGCTACACGGGTGAGGTCCTGCGTCCGGTGCTCGGGGTGACCGCGTAGTAGCTCTTCCGCTACACGGGCAGCGCAGTGATAGCGCGCTCTTCCGCGGGGGCGCGCTGCACTGTCGCTTCCCAGGTGGGACAATCGGTGCGGGGCCGTCGCCGATCAGCGTGACGGGGTGGAGAGGGAACTTCATGCGGAGGGCTATCGCGTTCGCGACGGGGTTGGCCCTTGCCGCCTCTGGTGTCGCGTTGACCGCAGGGCCGGCGGGTGCCACGAGCACCGCTCATCGGCCATTCGCACTCTCGACAACCGTCGCAGTGGACCCGTGTCCGCCTGCCTCACCTGGGCACTACACGTGCATGGCGCGGGAGCTCCGCCCCAAGCCCGGGGTGGCGCCGGCGATCTCAGGTACTGGTCTTGCAAAGGTGTACGGGTACACAACATGGCCTGCCCTGACCCCCCACGACATCACGACGGCCTACGGCTTCACGAAGTCAGACGTCGCCACAGGGACAGGAAAAACGATCGGCATCGTCGACGCCTTCAACGACC
>DAIRCY010000066.1:4609-13046 GCA_036796435.1 Acidimicrobiales bacterium | reverse complement strand
CGGCCGCCGAGCCCCCCGAGGAGCCGCCGGCGCTGTGGTCGGGGGCCCACGGGTTGCGGGTCGTCCCGAACAGGGTGTTGGAGGTGTGGGCCGTCCAGGCGAACTCCGGAAGGTTGGTCTTCCCGACGACGACAGCACCCGCAGCACGGAGCCGGGCGACGAGCGCGGAATCGTGGAGCGCGACCGGGGTGTCGGCCAGCAGCGCGGACCCGTGCGTCGTGCGATAGCCGGCGCTGTCTTCGCTGTCCTTCACGCCGATCGGCACGCCCGCGAGCGGCCCTGGGTCGGCGCCCGTCGCAACGAGCTGGTCGACCGCGGCCGCCTGTTCGAGCGCTCGCTCTCCGTCGACCGCCACGAAGGCGAGGAGCGCGGGGTTGATCGCCTCGATGCGCCGGAGCGACGCGGTCACCACCTCACGAGCGGACATGTCACCGTGCCGGACCCACTCGGCGAGCTCGGCGACGCCGATGGTGCGGAAGTCCACGATTCAGCCTCCGAGAGCGATCACCGCGTCGCGCAGGTCCCGTTCGAGCGTCACGACCGCAAGGACGGGAATCGTCACACCGCTCGCGACGTAACGCGCGACGTGCGCGCGACAGGCGTCGTCGTCGCCGTGGACCACTAGGTTGTCGACGACGTGGTCGGGGATGGCGGCGAGTGCCCCCTTGCGGTCGCCTGCCCTCCACGCCTCCCACATCGGCTCGAGCAGCGGCCCGCGCCCGAGCCACTGGTGGAAGGCGGCGTAGGCGGGGACGGTGAGGTAGGCGGCGATCATCCGGCGCGCGACCGCCCTTGCGACGGCCGGGTCGGGTTCCGCCACCACGAAGACGCGCGCGACGACCTCGCTGGGCGCGCCGCTCGTTCGCGCCGCTGCGGCCGCGCGGACCTCTGCGAGCGACGTTGCGACGTCCTCAGCGGAGAGCCAGTTCAGGATCACCCCGTCCGCCTCGCGGCCGGCGAGCCGGAGCATCCCCGGCCGCAGTGCGGCGAGGTAGACCGGCGGCGGGCTCTCGAGAGGACGTGAGAGGCGGAACCCGCGGACCGAGAACGTCCCGAAGTCCTCGGTCACCTTCTCACCCGACAGCGCGAGCCGGAGGAACCTGAGGGTGTCGCGGACCCGCTCGTACGGGCGGTCGAAGGAAAGGCCGTTCCACTGCTCGACGATCACCTCCGAAGAGGTGCCGAGGCCGAAGGCGAACCGGCCGGGGGCCGCCTCGGCCATCGCGGCGACGGTCTGCGCTAAGAGCGCGGGGCCCCGCGTGAAGGCCGGCGCGATCGCGACGCCGAGACGCAAGTCGGGCTCCCACGCCGCGCCGAGCGCGAGCGGCGTGAAGCCGTCGGTGCCGTCCACCTCCGCAGACCACACGTCCGTGTACCCAGCGGCGCGTGCGGCGGCGAACCAGTCGCGGTGCTCGGCGAGGCCGACACCCGTGAAGGGGACGGTGACGCCGAGCCGCTGCATGGGCCGCACGTTATCGGGGTGGGCGGGCGGCGGCCGGTGCGCTGCCGGTGCCCTGCCGGTGCGCTGCGGGTGCGCTGCGGGTGCGCTGCCGGTGCGCTGCGGGTGCGCTGCGGGTGCGCTAGCGCCGCGCGGGCGACCTCGTCCCCGGATGCGCCTCCAGCGCGGCGGTGACGGCGCGCCGGACCACTGTCGCCGTTCCGGCGAGCACGAGGTACTCGCGGTTGTACAGGTGCGAGACCGTCCCGACCTTCACGCCCGCCGGGTCGTGGATGCCGATCCTCGCGCCGACGTAGCGTGCCGAGTCGAACGCGAGCGTCACCACCTCCCGGTGGTGCGAGCACATGTTCTCGAGCTCGTCGACACCGACCCACGACTCGTCGTTGTAGGACAGCACGAGGAGACCGCAGTCCACCGAGGCGACCGTGGCGGCGAGCGCCGCCGGCATGGTGCGCTTCGAGTTGAAGTCGCTCCTCGTGGCGGGGTCTTTGGCGTCGACCCTCTTGCAGGCGACGCCGTAATGCTCGGGCGCGTCCCAGGCGACCACCGTCTCCCACACGTGGTAGTTGGTGAAGTACCGGTGCTGGTTGTACGGCGGATCGAGATAGGCGAGGTCGAAGCTCCCGAGCTCGCGGGCGATCGCCCTGGCGTCGGCGCGCACGGCCTGGCCAGCGCCCTCCAGCAGCTGCGGCGCCCGCAGCTCCAGCCGCTTGTACGACCGTTGCGCCCACTGCTTCACGTACGCCATCTGCAGGCCGACCGTGGAGTCGACGCGGTCGGCGGCCTCGATGAGGCTCGTGAGGAGCACGGGCTCGAGCGGCGTCCCGCTGTAGTCCGCCGCGATCGCATCCCGGATGGCGTCGATGCGCTCCCCGTTGAAGGGCTGGAAGAAACGGGCGCGCCGGCAGAAGGTCTCGGTGACGTAGCCGGCCTTGCCGGGCAGCGCGTTCAGCCAGCTCAGGGCCTCGGACAGGTCGTCCTCTGCGAACTGGCGCGCGTCGGTCTCGACGTAGCAGCGGGCGAACACCTCCGCGTAGCGCGCGAGATCGACCGCCGTGACGTGCATCCCGAGCCGTTTGAAGGCCTGGGCCACCCGGGTCGTGCCGGTGAACAGGTCGAGCGCGCTGCGAGCGCCGCTCGCCGCGGCGACGGCCTCGAGCACGGGCACGAGACGCCTTTTGGAGCCGAGGTATTTGATCACCCGACGACCGTCACGCGACCACCATCACGCGATCACCAGGTCAGCCCGTGACCGGCTCGGCGCGCACGGCGAGAGGATAGGCCCGGCCTCGGGCTCGCTTGGTGATGGTGGCGGCTCGGCTCACCTGCCGAGGCGACCGACCCGCCACACGGCGGCGCCGCCGGCGACGTCGTCGGGACCCCGGCCGAGCACCTCTCGGAGCGCCCCGCGGGCCAGGGCGGCATCCGTCGCCTCCGAGATGACGACGACCTCGTCGACGCCCAGCGCGCGCAGGTCCGCCCGGACCGCCACCCGCGTCGTATGGGTGAGCGGCAGCGTGAGGCGGTGGACGCTGGCCGCAGCGAACACGAGCCACAGGGCGTCGGTGCGCGGCGCCTCCGCGGGGTGGCCCCCCGGCCGGGGGAGGATCGGGTAGCCGGGGGGGGGGGGGAAGGGGCCCCCCCCCCCCCCCTGCCACACCATCTGCTCTGCCACCGACGACGACGAGTCCGGATAGATCGCGACGACCGGCGGCTTCGACGGGCGGCCCACGGCCGGGTCCCCCGGTGCAGCGGCCGCGAACGCCCCAGGACGGGAAACGGACGCCACCGTGTACGGCCATCGCGACGCCGTGGCGAAGGGCACGAGCGCGAAGGCACCCACCGCGAGCGCGAGTGCGACGGGAACGGTTGCCGCAAGGCGGCTCGTCGGCGGGCCGTCCGGCTGTGAGCGGCGTATCCGGTCGAGGATCACCGCCAGGGCCAGTCCGCAGAAGAGGTCGACCATCGCGGCGAACCGCTCGGGCACGATCGAGTCGAGCAGCGCGAGGTGCCCGAAGACCGCGGCCGGCAGCGGGAAGCGGAGCCCGTGGTGCCCGACGTGGAGGGCGTACCCGAGCGACGCCAGGTAGGCGAGCAGCGCGCTCAAGAGCGCGACGCGCAACACCGGTGACCGCCACAGCACCGCGGCGCCGGCGGCCAGCACCGCCAGCAACGCCACGCCGAGGTAGCTGCCGTTCGAGCCCGAGACGAAGGCGACGCCGGCGAGCTCGCCGTGCGGCTCGACGGTCGCCGCAAGGGAGGTGGCGATCGCCCCGATGTGGTGCCAGACCGGACCGACCACGTGACGGGGACCGGCGACGACGACCCAGAACGGGTAGGCGAGCGCCACCACCACGATCGCCGTCGCGCACGCGAGGCCGCGCCATGCGGCGCCGAGGCTCGCCCACGCCTCACGGGGGCGGGCGACGGCAAGCACGACGGCCACGACCGCTGCGGTCACAGCGGTGATCGCCAGCATCTCGGTCGACACGAAGAACTGCGCGACGACGAGGATCCCGAGCACGGCACCCGCCCGGAGCGGCCGGGGGGTCCGGGCGAGGAGCAGCGCGTCGAGGCAGCAGAAGATCAGTGGCGGCAGCACGAGCCAAGTCAGGTCCAGGTGGCCGTAGCGGAGGTCGCCGGCGAGGAACGGCCCAAACCCGTAGCACAGCCCTCCCGCGAAGGCGGCGGGCGACCAACGCACGTAGCGACGGCACAGCACGAAGAAACCCAGTGCGCTGCACGCCGGCGCGAGGAGGACCGCCAGGTCCAACGACGCCACAGGTCCGGCCGTGACCGTCACCGGAGCGAGCAAGAGCCCGAGCAGCTCCATCGAGGTGTTGTCGAGCAGGTTCACGCCCTGAGGAAAGAAGATCGCGTGGCTGAAGAACGGGTTCTCGCCCGATCCGAGTGCGTGGGGCAACCACGCGAGGAACCACGCCTCCTGGGCCGG
Organism: Acidimicrobiales bacterium; assembly: GCA_036796435.1. Lineage (GTDB taxonomy): Bacteria > Actinomycetota > Acidimicrobiia > Acidimicrobiales > RAAP-2 > JAJYVT01. The sequence continues at coordinate 8,634 of DAIRCY010000066.1, read as the reverse complement.
ATCGGCAGAACCGGCGGGGAGCGCAGTGCCGAACCCCGTTGCGAGCAGGTGCCACCAGGCGGCCGTCGCGATGGCGAGATAGACGGCGAAGACGGCGAGCAACGGCCCTGCCCGTCGCCAGCCGGTGTGGAACCCCGTTGAGCGTTGCTCGCCTGGGGCGGCGCCTGAGGTGTCGCCCGGTTGGGCTGCGCCCGGTTGCGCTGCGCCCGGTTGCGCTGCGCCCGGAGCCGTCGTGGTGCTCCGCGGCTCGAGGACCGTCGCCGCCAGGCTCACGGGTCTCGAGGATACGACGGGTCTGGGGGCGTGGGGCGGGGCGTCAGCGCAACGCGCCCACCTGCGTGCGCTCTCGGCTCATTTCAAGATGTTCACGGCGCGCGCGGCGACGATGCCGACGGTGACGATCGACACGAGCGACTCCGCGCTCATGAGGGCTTTGGCGGTGCGGGTGAGCGGCATCGTGTCGGTGGGGCTGAAGGCGGCGGCATTGGTGAGCGCGACGTAGAAGTAGTCGAAGAACTGGGGGCTCCACGCGCCCGGCAGCGCGCCCGGCCGCGCGCCGGTTCCCATCATCTGAGGGAACAAGAAGTCCGGGTCCCGCTCGTGGCCGCGGACGCGCGCGAGCGGTCCTCCACGGTCGAGCTGCCAGTACCAGAGCGCGTACACGATGATGTTCGTGAGCCAGACGGACACGGCGCCGTAGAGGAGTGGTCGCCCTTTCGCCAGCCCGCCGAAGAGCAGGTCGTCGACGAGCAGGCCGACGGACACGATGTTGGCGAGGTTCAAGACGGCGATGACCCCGATCGTGAAATCCCGGACGTCGGTCTCCTCGCGTGACCGCCGGTAGCTGCGGACGAGGTTCAAAAGGACGACCAGGACCGCTTCGATGGCGGGGATCAGCCAGCGCGGGCCGATGGCCAGCTGATCCGGTAGAAGCAGGTACAGGCCGAGCGCGGCGAGGATCGCGATCGTCGGCGGCCAGTGCTTGACGTGCGCGCGGGGCGCCGCCGGGCCGGATCCGGGTGCGTCGGCCATGCCGACTCGACGGTACCGCCCGCTCCGCCCGCTGGCAGGGATCTCCGAAGGGACCGGGGGCTCGCCCGGGGTGGTTCCTGGCCAGCGCAGGAGACAGCGGCGGGGCCGAGGGGTATGGTTTGCGAACATATGTTCGCCTCCTCCACACCACGGCGCCGGGAGCTCCAGGAAGCCCGGGACCTCGGAGCTCAAGGCCTCCAGCTGCTCGGCCAACGGATCCGGCCGGTCGCTGCGAGCGGGACCCGCCTCCTGCCTGCGCTTCCCCCGATCGGTGCGCTGCTGCCCGACGGGGGCCTTCGAAGGGGCACCGTCGTCCGTTGCACCGGGAAGGCGGCCCCGAGCCTCGCCATGGCGGTGGCCGCCGGGCCCTCGGCAGCAGGCTCGTGGTGCGCGACGGTGGGCCTCGACGAGCTGGGCGTCCTCGCCGCCGCCGGCTACGGGCTCGATCTCGGGCGACTGGCCGTCGTGCGCGCCGCGCCGGCCGAGTGGGCGGTCGCCGCTGCGGACCTCCTCGACGGCATCGACCTCGTGGTGCTCGCGCCGCCCCGCCACGCGCGGCCTGCCGCGGCGCGCAAGCTCGTCGCGCGCGCCCGCGACCGCGGCGCCGTGGTCCTCGTGGTCGAGGAGCAGCCCAACTTCCCCGCAGAGGTCGAGCTCGCGGTGGAAGTGGCGCAGTGGCACGGGCTCGCCGAAGGGACCGGCCGCCTACAGTCGCGCCGGGTCAGCGTGGTGGCCAGCGGCCGCGGCTCCGCCGTCCGTCCGGTCCGCCAGGAGCTGTGGCTGCCCACCGCCACCGGCAAGGTGGCGGCGGCATGACGCCGTCGCGCCTCCTGCTCGTCGAGTGCCCGGGTCTCGAGCCCCCCGGCGAAGACGACGGTGGCGAGCATCTGCGCCGTTTCGGCCGGGTGGTCGAGGCGCTGTCGTCGGTCTGCCCGTGGGTGGACCCGATCCGGCCCGGGGTGTGCACGCTGCCGATCAGAGGCCCCACCCGGTACTTCGGGACGGAAGAGGCGGTCCTCGCCCGGGTGACCGAGACGGTGACGGCGGTGGAGCGCGCCGCCGAGGTGAGGCTGGGGGTGGCCGAGGGGGTCTTCGCCGCCGCGCTCGCGGCGAGGACCGGGACGGTGGTGCCGCCCGGAGAGACCGCACGTTTCCTCGCGCCCTGGTCGGTCGACGAGCTGTGCGACCCCGAGCTCGCCGACGTGCTCGTCCGGCTGGGGCTGACCACGCTCGGCCGCTTCGCCGCCCTTCCCGTCGCCGACGTGCTCGCCCGCTTCGGCGCCGCCGGGGTCCGGGGGCAGCGGCTCGCGCGCGGGCTCGAGGGCGAGCCGCCGGGATACCGTGTCGCCGGCTTGGGGGCCCGGCTCTTCGCGACCCTCGGCGCCGCGCTCGCGCTCCAGGACCGGCAGCCGGGCTTCTGGGGCGGGGCGAGCGCTGCCGACGAGCGCGCCGCCGAGGTGCTGACCGTCCTCCAGCGGCGGCTGGGCCCTGACGTGGTCACGGTCCCCGTGCTCGAGGGCGGCCGCAGCCCGGCGGACCGGTGCCGGCTCGTCCCGTGGAGCCCCACGGGGGCCGTCCCCGCCGCGCCGGCGGGAGCTTCGGGGGGCGCCCCCGCGCAGTCAAGACACAAGACGTCCCGGCGCAGGGTTCCTCCCGACCCGCCGTGGCCAGGCCGCCTCCCGCCGCCCGCCCCCGCCCGGGTGGTCGCGGACGAACGGACGGCCGAGCTGGTCGACGGCGACGGCTCGTCCGTCCGGGTCACCGCCAGAGGTCTGCTCACGGCGCCGCCCGCGCGGCTCTCGGTCGTGGGGGGACCGTGGCTCCCGGTCACCGCGTGGAGTGCGCCGTGGCCGGTGGAGGAACGGTGGTGGTCGCGGGGGCGCCGGCGCGGCGCGCGCTTGCAGCTCCTCACGGCGGACGGCACCGCGCTGCTCTTGGTCACCGAGCGCGGCAGTTGGCGCGTCGAAGCCGTCTACGACTGAAGGGCGCGAGAGGATGCGGCCGGCCACGCCCTATGCGGAGCTGCACTGCCACTCCAACTTCTCGTTCCTCGACGGCGCGTCCCACCCCGAGGAGCTCGTCGCAGAGGCGGCCAGGCTCGGCCTCTCGGCGCTCGCCCTCACGGACCACAACGGGCTCTACGGCGTCGTGCGCTTCAGCGAGGCGGCGCGTCGCCTGGGCGTCCCGACCGTCTTCGGGGCGGAGCTCACCCTCGACGCCGGAGGCCCCACCAGACCCGCCGGAGGATGCGCCCGGCCGCCGGCCCCTGCACCGGAACGCACCGGCGAGCCCGATCCCGGCGGCCGGCACCTGGTGGTGCTGGCGCGCGACCCGCAGGGCTACGCGCGCCTCAGCCGCACCATCGCCGAGGCGCAGCTCGCGGGCGGAGAGAAGGGGAGGCCAGCGCTCTCGCTCGCCGCGCTCGCCGACGCGCACGCGGACGCCCGCGCCCACGGGGGGCACTGGCAGGTCCTCACCGGGTGCAGGAAGGGAGCTGTCGCCGCCGCGCTGACCGACGAGGGGCCGCGCGCGGCCCGCCGCCGCCTCGACGAGCTGGTCGGCGCGTTCGGGAGGGACGCCGTCGCCGTCGAGCTGTGGGACCACGGCGATCCGCTCGACTCCACGCGCAACGACGCGCTCGCCGGGCTCGCGGTCCACGCCGGCTGCGCGCTCGTCGCCACCAACAACGTCCACTACGCGTCTCCTGCCAGGTTCCCGCTCGCCACCGCCCTCGCCGCCACCCGCGCCCGGCGGCCGCTCGACGAGCTGTGCGGCTGGCTGCCCGCGTCGGCAGCGGCATGCCTGCGCTCGGGCGGGGAGCAGGCACGCCGGTTCGCGCGCTGGCCCGGGGCGGTCGAGCGCGCGGCGGAGATCGGCGCCGACTGCGCCTTCGACCTGCGGCTCGTGGCTCCGAAGCTGCCCGACTTCCCGGTGCCCGCCGGCCACGACGAGGACAGCTGGCTGCGCCACCTCGTGGAGGAGGGCGCGACCCG
>DAIRCY010000066.1:0-4599 GCA_036796435.1 Acidimicrobiales bacterium | reverse complement strand
GGGGGGGGGGGGGCGCCCCCCGCCGGTACGGGCCGCGCGGCGCCGAGCGCGTCGCCGGCGCGTGGGAGAGGCTGGACCACGAGCTCTCGGTGATCGCGATGCTCGGCTACGCGGGGTACTTCCTCACCGTCTCCGACATCGTGGAGGAGTGCCGGCGGACGGGGATCTACTGCCAGGGGCGCGGCTCGGCCGCGACGTCCGCTGTCTGCTACGTGCTCGGCATCACCCTCGTGGACGCGGTGTCGCTCGGCCTGCTCTTCGAGCGGTTCCTGTCGCCCGCGCGCGACGGACCGCCCGACATCGACCTCGACATCGAGTCCACCCGGCGAGAGGAGATCATCCAGTACGTCTACGAGCGGTACGGCCGCCGCCACGCCGCGCAGGTGGCGAACGTCATCACGTACCGGCAGCGCTCCGCATTGCGCGACATGGGCAAGGCGCTCGGGTTCGAGGAGGGCGACGTGGACCGATGGGCCAAAGAGACCGACCGCATGGACGCGCTCGGTGCGCGCTCGGAGGTGCCGCCCGCGTTGCGGCGCCTGGCGGCCGAGGTGCTCGACTTCCCGCGCCATCTCGGCATCCACTCGGGGGGGATGGTGATCTGCGACCGGCCGGTGGTCGACGTCTGCCCCGTCGAGCCGGCGCGCATGCCGACACGGACGGTGCTCCAGTGGGACAAGGACGACTGCGCCGCCGCCGGGCTCGTGAAGTTCGATCTGCTCGGCCTCGGGATGCTCGAGGCCCTCCACCACATGGTGGACCTCGTCGCAGAGCACCACGGCGTCGAGATCGACCTCGCTGCCCTCCCGCAGGAGGACGCCGTCTACGACCTCTTGTGCAGGGCGGACACGGTCGGGGTCTTCCAGGTGGAGAGCCGCGCGCAGATGGGCACGCTGCCGCGCGTCCAGCCGCGGTGCTTCTACGACCTGGCGGTCGAGGTCGCGCTCGTCCGGCCCGGCCCCATCCAGGGCCACGCGGTGCACCCGTACATCCGGCGCCGCCGCGGCGAGGAGCCGGTCACCTACCTCCACCCGCTGCTCGAGCCGGCGCTCCGCCGCACCCTCGGGGTGCCGCTCTTCCAGGAGCAGCTCATGCAGATCGCGGTCGACGTGGCGGGTTTCACGCCGTCGGACGCCGACGAGCTCCGCCAGGCCATGAGCCACAAGCGTTCCGACGAGAGAATGGGGGCGCTGCGCGACCGGCTCTTTTCGGGGATGGCCGCGCGCGGGGTGCCCGACGACGCGGCGGAGAAGGTGTTCGAGAGCCTCTCGGCCTTCGCCAACTTCGGCTTCCCGGAGAGCCACTCGCTGTCCTTCGCGTCGCTCGTGTACGCGTCGGCGTGGCTGAAGCTGCACTACCCCGCGGCGTTCACCGCCGGCCTTCTGAACGCGCAGCCCATGGGGTTCTGGTCACCCCAGAGCCTGCTCGCCGACGCCAAACGCCACGGGATCTCGGTACTGCGACCCGACATCAACCAGAGCCGCGCCGGCTCGGCGCCCGTCGGCGCGGCGCTGCGCCTCGGGATCTCCTCCGTCCGCTTCATCGGCAAGGAGACGGCCGAACGGTTGCAGGAGGGTCAGCCCTGGGCGGACCAGGAGGATCTCGTTCGCCGGGGAGGGCTGAACCGGGCTCAGCTCGAAGCACTCGCCTTGTCGGGCGCCCTCGACGGGCTCGCCGCCCGGCCGGACCGGCGCGCGCTCGTCTGGGCGGCGGGGGCGGCCGCGCAGGCGACGCCCGGCCGGCTCCCGGGGATCGTGACCGGTACCGTCGCGCCCCCGCTTCCGCCGCGCGCCGCGATCGAAGAGGTGCGCGACGACCTGTGGTCGATCGGGGTGACCCCCGAGCGCACCGCGATCGAGCTCGCGCGACCCGAGCTCGAACGACGTGGCGTGGCGACGATCGCACAGGTCGTGGAAGCGCCACCGTCCAAGGTGGTGGTCGCCGGGGTGGTGACCCACCGCCAGCAGCCTGACACCGCTCGCGGCGCGGTCTTCTTGAACCTGGAGGACGAGACCGGGATGCTGAACGTGGTCTGCTCGAAGGGAGCCTGGGCGCGTTGGCGGGCCGTCGCCAGGAGCTCGCCCGCGTTGATCGTGAAGGGCCGTCTCGAGCGGGCCCAGGGCGTGGTGAACGTGATCGCCGAGCGGTTCGAGCCGATCACGCTCGGCCCCGTTCCGGGATCCCGGGACTTCCGATGAACGCCCCGCCGAGCGCCGCGTCGGCTCGCGCCTAACTGCGCGAGCGCGGGATGCCTGCCTTCTCCAGCACCTGTGCGCTCACGCCGACCGCTCGCCACGCGGAGTAGGAGAGGCCCTTGCGGGCGCTGTAGTCCTTGGCGACCTTGACGAAGTCCTTCTCGAGCGTCGCCACGTCCACGGACTGGCCGGAGTGGGCGAGCTCCGCCTCGAGGTCCCGCTGTTCCTGGACGAGGTGCAGCCGGTTCAGCGGGCTCGCCGACGCCAGCTCCTTCTCGATGGCGTTGAGCTTCTTTCGGATCGAGTCGACGGTCCGCTTGCGTCCACGCCGCGGCTTGGTGGTCTCCAACGCTTCGAGATAGGCCCGCACGATCCGGCCCTCTTCCCGCCCCTTTGCCAACGCCGCCTTGTGCGAATCGGACATCGGACCTGGTCTGCGTGCACGTCTCTTCCCAGAAGCGGTGGTGGCCATAGAGGGGAACTGTACACAATCATCCACCGTTTGCGTGCACCACTCGATCGGCTTGCTTCTCGGTTCGGGACGGCAAGTTCACCCTTCTGGGGGGCGGGGGTGGGCCGGTACTTCGCGCTCCGACGCCGGTTCAGGGCATGGCAGCCGCACGCAGCCGGCCGGCGCGGGCCGAGCGGCGATGTCGCGTCGGTCCTGGTGAGACGGGCGGCAAGTCCGGTGGCTCCCTGCACAGGCCGCAATGCCCCGTGGGGCTTTCCCGCTATAGGGGCCGGACAACAGCTTGCATCAGAGGCAAGGCGGGGCCTCTATAAAACCAGCGTCTTCGTGCCCCGATCAGGAGTCATCACCGTATTGACATGAAGTCGGCACCCGTCGCCGCCGGCGGAGGAAACGAGGCCCGGAGCGGCGAGATGGGTCCCGGCTGAAGGGTGGATTCCGGCCTGTGACCTTGGCTGAATTGCAGGTTCGTGCGGAGGGGATCTGCGGTCGGGTCCCGCGAAGCCGGAGAACCGCCCTGGTGGGGGTGGGTGCACAATGACACGGGGGTTCCTTCTCGGGGGATCCCCCGCGTGCGGGCATGGAGCCACCCTGTCCTGGGTAGAGAGGAGGGGTCCGGGTTCGACCGGGCGTCAGTCACAATGCGACGAAGCCCCCGCAGTCCTGGGGGCTTCGTCGCGTCAGCGGCGACCTCAGGATCGGCCTCAGCACAGGGGCGAGCGGCCTCACTCCATCGCGACATTGCGCAACGCCCACCGTTCGTGGTCGCGCCAGGCGCCGCCGATCATGAGGTAGCGCGGCGAGAATCCCTCCTTCTCGAAGCCGAGCCGCCGCACGAGGGCGAGGGACCGCACGTTTCCGGGTTGGATGTTCGCCTCGACCCGGTGGAGGCCGAGCTGGTCGAACGCGATGCCGAGCACCGCCCGAAGACCCTCCGTCATCAGCCCCCGGCCTTCGTGGCCGGCGAAGGCCCCGTAGCCGAGATAGGCGGAGTGGAACGCGCCTCGCACGATGTTGCCAACGCTCACGTAGCCGACGAGGCCTCCACATCCGTGCCGCACGAGGTATGCCTCGTGCTCGTCGCGCTTCAACCGTTCGAGGATGGCGAGAAATCGGTCGTGGGTGTCCGCGAGATCGATCCAGGGGTGGTGGAGGTCCCTGCTCGCGCGCACGGCCGCGAGGAACGTCTCCTCGTCCGCCGCCACGAGGGGCGCGACCGTGACCGTGACATCGGGACCGCCGTGCATCGACGCCAGTATCGCCGCGACCGCCGCCGGTGGACGGGTCGTCGCCTTCGTGGTGGTTCCGGATGGCAGTGTGACGGGATGGTCACTCTCCGGGTGCGACAGGACGGCGACCTCGACGGGTGCGTCTCGCTGCTTCGTGCCGTCCACGAGACGGACCGGTACCCGCTGCACCTCCCCGAGGACCCCGCCTCCTTCTTCGTGGTGCCCGAGGCTCTCGGCGCATGGGTGGCGCTCGTCGACGGCGATCTCGCCGGCCACGTGCTCCTCAGAGCCTCGGTGAACGCGCGGGTGATGGCGGTCGCGAGCGACGCCGCGGGGCTTCCGCAGGAACGGCTGGCCGTCGTGGGCCGTCTCCTCGTCGCGCCGTGGGCCCGCCGGGGCGGGGCGGGCCCCTCGGCGAGGCGGCTAGAAGGCGCTGACCCCTCGGCGACGCCGCTCGCGCTGCTGCTGCTCGGACGGGCCGCCGAAGAAGCCTGGGCGCTCGGCCGGCGGCCCGTGCTCGACGTCCTCGCGGGGCATGGCGCGGGTGCCATCGCGCTGTACGAACGCGAGCGGTGGTCGAGGGCCGGCAGCGTCCGGGTCACCTTCTCGACCGGAGAGACGGTCGACGAGATCGTGTACGTCGGACCCGCCGGACCCGCCGGACCCGCCGCTCCCGTCGGACCCGTCGGACCCGCCGCTCTGGCTT
>DAIRCY010000065.1:0-13590 GCA_036796435.1 Acidimicrobiales bacterium | reverse complement strand
CGGGGCCCGCCCGCCGGCGAGCGCCGCGGTCGCTCCCCCGGCGCGCAGGGGAGCCGAGTCGCCGATGTCATTGCACATGTCGGCGGCACGCATCCAGCCGTAGTCCATGTTCAAGAGCATCAACCCGCGCGCGAGGTCGAACGGGCCGACGACGTCGACGACCGGGTCGATCACGGTCAGCTCCGTGCCCTCCGGGAGCTTTGGTGACAGGTTCGCGCGCTGCCGTTCCGCGAACGAGATCGCGCCGACGGCGCGGAGGAACACCTCCGGCGCACTGGCGCGTGCGTAGTCGTAGTCGTCCGGGGGAGGATCCAGCGGCACCGCGAGCACTGCGAAGATGCGCCGCGCGCCGAGGGCCGCGGCGGCCGCGACGGGCACGTTCTCGACCACCCCTCCGTCCACGTACGCGTCGCCGGCGAGCGCGCGCGGCGGGAAGATCATCGGCACGCTCGCCGAGGCGATGACTCCTTCGATGAGGTCCACGGGGCCGCCGGCCGGGCCTTCCAGTGGCGTGAGCGCGTCGGAGCCCACGATGGCACCCTCGCCCGTGACATAGCGCAGCTCGCCCGCACCGAGCGCGACCACGGCCACCCGGAGGTCGAGCCCCGGCCGCGCGATGAGCGCGGGGTCCACCGGCGCGATGCCGCGTCCGCCCCTTCGCAGCCGCTCCGCAAGCGGGTCGAGGGTGAGCAGCGAGCCGGTGCGGCCCCGCATGTGGCGTCGCGCCCTCCCGAGCCTCGGGATCGAGCGGACGACCTGTGCGGCCACGCGGAGCGAGCGCCCGCGCGCCTTGCCCTGGGGAGGCGTGCCCGCGGAGCCCGTGACCCCGGGGACGGGAGGGCGCGTGCTCTCCACCACCCAGTAGTCGATCGCCCGGCCGAAGGGCGTCCCGTCGAGTGCCGCCACCCACGGTTGCTTGCCGAAGAGGAGGTCGGCTTTGGTCATGGCCAGCAGGTCGTCGTGGAGCTCTCGGGTCCGGTCGACGAGCTCTGCATGGGTGCGGGCCTGGGCGAGGACCGCCGCGCACACCGCGCCGGCCGACGTCGCGGTGATGACGTCGGGAACGATGCCCTCCTCCTCGACGAGGTACGAGACGGCCCCTGCGCCGAAGGCCCCCTTGGCCCCTCCGCCTGCGAGGACGAAGGCGGTCTTTGCCGGTGGGGTCATGCGGACCATTCTTGCCGTCGTCCGGAGACCCCGAGCAAGTACCGAGGTGGGCGGCGACCCGCAGTGCCGCAGGCTGCGCTTCGGGCTGTGCGTCAGCCCCCCGCGACGGCCGTCACGACCTCGATGCTCGTCCCTTCCCGGAGCACGACCTCCTCCCACGACGAGCGGGGGACGACCTCCCGGTCGAGGGCCACGGCGACCCCGCGTGCGCTCGCGTCCCCTGCCAGCTCACGCACCAGCTGCGCGACCGTCGTTCCGGCCGCGACCGTCCGGCCTTCGCCGTTCACGCTCACCGCGACCACGCCTGCGGTCATCCAACCTCTCGGACGGAAGTGAGATGCCGGTCCGCGGGAAACGTGTCGAGCGGTGGGGGGACGCGGCCGCTGGTCAGATACGTAGCGACCGCGTCGGCGGTGAGAGGGGCGAGAAGGAACCCGTTGCGGTAGTGGCCCGTCGCGATCGCAAGACCCGGGACCGAGGTCGGCCCGACGAAGGGGGCGTTGTCCGGGGAGCCCGGGCGCAGACCCGACACGCACTCGAGGAACTCCCACTCGTCGACGGACGGCATGAGGAGCCGGGCGTCGTCCAAGAGCGCGTGGACCACGCCGGCCTGGACGGTCGTGTCGTACCCGCGCTCTTCGGACGTCGCACCGATCACGACCGAGCCGTCGGCCCGGGGCACGAGGTAGCAGCGGCGGCCGTGAACGAGACCGCGCACGGTGTGAGGGAAGGGCTGTCGATCGGCTGCTGCGCGTAGCCGGACGACGTTGCCCTTCACCGGCCGGACCGGAGGGATCACGCCGTCGGGGACACCGGCGACCATGGGCGTCCCCACGCCCGCTGCCAGGAGCACGTTTCCTGCGGACAGGGTCTTGCCGCCCGCGGTGAGCACACCGGAGACGGTCCCGCCGGCGTCGAGGCGGACCTCGACGACGGTGTCCGCGACGAGCGTGACTCCGGCGCGGCGGCACCCCTCGATGAGCGCGAGCACGAAGGCCCGATTGTCGACCTGGTGGTCTCCGGGCACGAGCGCCCCCCCGCGCACGGCGGGGGAGAGCAGCGGCACGAGCCTCCGGCACTCGCTCGCGGAGAGCCTCGAGGCATCGAGACCGAGCGCGTGCTGGAAGCCGAGCAGCTGGTCGATCTCGGCGCGGTCCGACGCGTCCAGCGCGACGGCGATCGTCCCGCACGCCTGGAACCCCGCGTCCCGGCCGGCGGCGACGCTCAACCGCTCCGCGAACGGCGGCCAACGGGCCGCCGCGGTGAGGAAGAGCTGGACGAGCGGCTCCTCGCCGAAGGTCATCTCCGTCACAGGGGCGAGCATTCCGGCGGCGACCCATGCAGCACCGTGACCTGGTTCGGGATCGACGACGACCACCGACAACCCGCGTTGTGCGGCCTCCCAGGCTGCGGAAAGGCCGATCACCCCGCCACCCACCACCACGACGTCGGCCGAAGCTGCCACCGTCCGATCCTACGGTTCCCTGGCGGTCGGCTCCCGTGTGAGCAGTCCACCTCCAGACGTCGAGTACCATGACCCGAAGCTCCAGGGCCAACGTCGTCCCCGGGCGCATGCACCTGCACGAACGGTGCCGCCCACAGCGGCACCCCGAGCCCAGCGAAGGACGACGACCGAGTGGACTCCCTGACGGCACCCGCCGCCAGCGCCGGCGCACATCCGGGGCCGGCCGGGCCGCGCCGCGGCCTCTACGACCCGCGCTTCGAGCACGACGCGTGCGGGATCGGCATGGTGTCCCGGCTCTCGGGCATCCGGGACCACGACATCGTGGAGAAGGGGCTCACCGTTCTCGAGCGGCTCGCGCACCGCGGCGCGACCGGAGCCGACGAGGACTCGGGCGACGGGTCGGGCATCCTCGTCCAGGTCCCGCACCGTTTCCTCCGGGCTCTGGCGTCAGACGCCGGGGTTTCCTTACCGGCCGCAGGCTCGTACGCCGTCGGCTGCGCGTTCCTCCCCCAGGACCCCGACGACGCCGCCAAGGCCCGCAGCGCCTTCGAGACGATCGCGGTCGAAGAGGGGATGACGGTCCTGTGGTGGCGAGAGGTCGCGACCGACCCCTCCACGCTCGGCGAGACGGCGCGGCGCGCGATGCCCAGGATCGAGCAGGTCGTCGTCACCCCGTCCGTCCACTGCACCTGGGCCGCCGCGCGGGTCGTGGCGCAAGGAGACTCGGCCGACCCCTCGGACGTCGACCCCTTGATCGTCGACCGTCTCGCGTACGTCGTGCGCAAGCGCGCGGAGCACGCGGTCGAAGGGCTGTACCTCCCGTCCCTCTCGGCACGCACCCTGGTCTACAAGGGGATGCTCACCTCCCACCAGCTCCGGCGGTTCTACCCCGAGCTCTCGGACCCGGCGTTCGACAGCGCGCTCGCGCTCGTGCACTCCCGCTTCTCCACCAACACCTTCCCGAGCTGGTCGCTCGCCCACCCCTACCGGTACCTCGCGCACAACGGCGAGATCAACACGCTCGCGGGCAATCGCAACTGGATGCGCGCCCGCGAAGCGCTCCTGTCGACGCCGAACCTCCCTGGCGACCTCGAGCGGTTGTTCCCGGTTTGCACGCCGGGGGCAAGTGACTCAGCGTCCTTCGACGAGGTGCTCGAGCTCCTCCATCTCGCCGGCAGGTCACTCCCGCACGCCGTCCTCATGATGATCCCCGAGGCCTGGGAGAACCACGAGTCGATGGACCCCCGACGGCGCGCGTTCTACGCCTACCACGCCTCGCTCATGGAAGCGTGGGACGGCCCCGCCGCCGTCGTGTTCACCGACGGGACGGTCGTCGGCGCGGTCCTCGACCGCAACGGCCTTCGTCCCGCGCGCTATTGGGTGACCGACGATGGTCTCGTGGTGCTCTCGAGCGAGGTCGGCGTCCTCGACGCGGACCCCGCCACGATCGTGCACAAGGGGCGGCTCCAGCCGGGACGCATGTTCCTCGTCGACACCGCGCAGGGGACGATCGTCGACGACGAGTCGGTGAAGTCGGCGCTCGCAGCTGAACACCCCTACGCGGACTTTCTCGCCGCCGACCAGGTGCACCTCTCGGAGCTCCCAGAGCGTCACATGCTCACGCCGCAGCACGCGAGCGTCGTCACGCACCAGCGCACGTTCGGCTACACCACCGAGGAGCTGCGCACGATCCTCTCTCCGATGGCGCGAGTCGGCGAGGAGCCCATCGGTTCGATGGGCTCCGACACCGCCATCGCCGTCCTCTCCGAACGCCCCCGTCTCCTGTACGACTACTTCACCCAGCTCTTCGCACAGGTGACGAACCCTCCGCTCGACGCGATCCGAGAAGAGCTGGTCACGTCGCTCGGCGCGACGATCGGGCCCGAAGGCAATCTGCTCGATGCGCGCCCCGGCCAGTGCCGCCAGATCCTCGTCCCACAGCCGGTCATCGACCGCGACGACCTCGCCAGGCTCATGTACGTGAACGAGCACGGCGAGACGCCGGGCTTCAAGGCGTTCACGGTCGACGCACTGTTCGCCGCCGCCGGCGGCGGGACTGCGCTCGCCGAAGCGATCGACGACGTCCGGCGCCGGGTCTCGGCCGCGATCGAAGACGGCGCCAACCTCATCGTCCTCTCGGACCGTCACTCCACCGAGGAGCTCGCGCCGGTTCCCTCGCTGCTCGTGACCGCGGCCGTCCACAACCACCTCGTGCGCGAGCGCTCCCGCACCAAGGTCGGGCTCGTGGTCGAGACCGGCGACGCCCGCGAGGTGCACCACGTGGCGCTCCTCATCGGCTACGGCGCGGCGGCAGTGAACCCGTACCTCGCGCTCGACTCGATCGACGACATGATCGCAGGCGGACAGCTCGAAGGTGTCGCCCCCCGCCAGGCACGGCGTCGCTACCTGAAGGCGCTGTGCAAGGGCGTCCTCAAGGTCATGTCGAAGATGGGGATCTCGACGGTGGCCTCGTACACCGGGGCGCAGGTCTTCGAGGCGGTCGGCCTCGACCCGAGGATGGTCGACGAGTACTTCACGGGGACGCCGAGCCGGATCGGCGGGGTGGGTCTCGACGTGCTCGCCGCCGAGGTCGCGGCCCGCCACGCCGCCGCGCACGCCGCGCGGGCGACCTCGAGGGCCCATCGCGAGCTGGAGAGCGGAGGAGAGTACCAGTGGCGGCGCGACGGCGAGTACCACCTCTTCAACCCGCGGACCGTCTTCAAGCTCCAGCATGCCACCCGAGCGAAGCGCTACGACGTCTTCAAGGAGTACACGGCGGCGGTGGACGGCCAGGCGACGCGCCTCGCCACCTTGCGCGGCCTCCTCCAGTTGCGCGCGGGAGCTGCGGGGCCGCCCGTGCCGATCGACGAGGTGGAGCCCGCGTGCGAGATCGTGAAGCGCTTCTCGACCGGCGCGATGTCCTACGGCTCGATCTCTTCGGAGGCGCACGAGACGCTCGCGATCGCGATGAACCGGATCGGCGCGCGCTCGAACACGGGGGAGGGCGGTGAGGACCCTGCTCGTTTTGTGCGTGACCCGAACGGGGACAGCCGGCGGAGCGCGATCAAGCAGGTTGCATCCGGTCGCTTCGGCGTCACGAGCGACTACCTCGTCAACGCCGACGACCTCCAGATCAAGATCGCCCAGGGCGCCAAGCCGGGGGAGGGCGGGCAGCTGCCCGGCCACAAGGTGTACCCGTGGATCGCGAGGACCCGCTTCTCGACGCCGGGGGTGGGGCTCATCTCGCCGCCGCCGCACCACGACATCTACTCGATCGAGGACATCGCCCAGCTCATCCACGACCTCAAGTCCTCGAACCCCGCGGCCCGTGTCCACGTGAAGCTCGTGGCAGAGGTCGGGGTGGGGACGGTGGCCGCCGGCGTCGCCAAGGCACGCGCCGACGTCGTGCTCATCTCGGGTCACGACGGCGGGACCGGCGCCGCCCCGCTCACCTCGCTCAAGCACGCAGGGATCCCCTGGGAGATCGGACTCGCCGAGACGCAGCAGACCCTCGTGGCGAACGGGCTGCGTGACCGGATCGTGGTCCAGGTCGACGGGCAGATGAAGACTGGGCGTGACGTCCTCGTCGCGGCTCTCCTCGGCGCCGAGGAGTTCGGTTTCGCCACGGCGCCGCTCGTCGTGTCGGGATGCGTGATGATGCGCGTCTGCCATCTCGACACCTGCCCTGTCGGCATCGCCACGCAGAACCCGGAGCTGCGAAAGCGCTTCACGGGAACGCCCGAGTTCGTGACGACCTTCTTCGAGTACATCGCCGAGGAGGTGCGCGAGCACCTCGCCGCGCTCGGACTGCGGTCGATCGACGAAGCCGTGGGCCGGGTCGACCTGCTCGACGTGCGGAGCGCTCTGGAGCACTGGAAGGCGTCCGGGCTCGACCTGTCGAACGTCCTCACCGAGGTGCCGACCGAGGGTGGCGGCGCGGAGAGCGGCCCGCGACGGCGCGTTCGCGAGCAGGAGCACTTCTTGGAGCGCGCCCTCGACCACCGCTTCCTCCCGGCGTGCGAAGCCGCCGTACGCACATGCACGCCGGTGTCGCTCACCCTCGGAATCTCGAACCGTGACCGCAGCGTCGGCACGCTCCTCGGCTCGGTCGTCACGAAGCGGCGTGGGGCCGAAGGCCTCCCTCAGGACACGATCCGGCTCACCTTCACGGGATCGGCCGGGCAGAGTTTCGGGGCGTTCGTGCCCAAGGGCGTCACCTTGCGGCTCTTCGGGGACGCGAACGACTACTTCGGGAAGGGCCTGTCAGGTGGGCGGCTCGTGCTCGGGCCCCCCGAGGGATCGCGCTTTTCGGCCGAGGAGGAGATCATCGCCGGCAACGTCGTCCTCTACGGCGCGACGTCGGGGGAGGTGTTCATCCGCGGCCAGGTGGGGGAGAGGTTTTGCGTCCGCAATTCGGGGGCCCTCGCAGTGGTCGAAGGAGTGGGCGACCACGGGTGTGAGTACATGACCGGCGGCAGGGTGGTCGTCCTCGGCCCGACCGGCCGGAACTTCGCGGCGGGCATGTCGGGAGGGGTCGCGTTCGTCTACGACCCGGGCCGTACCTTCGCCGCCCGCGTCAACCACGGCATGGTGGACCTCGAACCGCTGGCGGCCGACGACGACGTGTGGCTGCTCGGCGTGGTCCTCCGCCACGAGGAGGAGACGGGCTCGGCGGTCGCGGCCCGGATGATCGCCAGCTGGGGGAGGGCCGCAGGGGACATCGTGAAGGTGATGCCGCGCGACTACCGCCGCATCCTCGAGGCCACGCGCCGTGCCGAAGAAGAAGGCCGCGAGGTGGACGAGGTCGTGATGGCGTCGGCCCATGGGTAAGCCGACGGGCTTCCTCGAGCACGGGCGCGAGCTGCCGCGCCGGCGGCCGATCCCCGTGCGGGTGCGCGACGGGCGGGAGGTGTACGAGCCGTTCGACGAGTCTGCCGTCCGCACCCAGGGTGCGCGGTGCATGGACTGCGGGATCCCGTTCTGCCACGACGGGTGCCCGCTCGGGAACCTGATCCCTGAGTGGAACGACCTCGTGTACCGCGACGACTGGTTCGGTGCCAGTGAGCGGCTCCACGCCACGAACAACTTCCCGGAGATGACCGGGCGCCTCTGCCCCGCACCTTGCGAGGCGGCGTGCGTCCT
Organism: Acidimicrobiales bacterium; assembly: GCA_036796435.1. GTDB lineage: Bacteria > Actinomycetota > Acidimicrobiia > Acidimicrobiales > RAAP-2 > JAJYVT01. The sequence continues at coordinate 5,816 of DAIRCY010000065.1, read as the reverse complement.
CGGCATCTCGACAGACCCCGTCACCATCGAGCGGATCGAGCTCGAGGTGGCCGAACGGGCGTGGGACGAGGGGTGGGTCACGCCGCACGTGCCCGAGGCACGCACTACCAAGCGCGTCGCCGTCGTCGGCTCCGGTCCCGCTGGCCTCGCCTGCGCGCAGCAGCTCGCCCGTGCCGGCCACGCCGTCACCGTCTTCGAACGTGCCGAGCTGCCCGGCGGCCTCCTCCGCTACGGGATCCCCGAATTCAAGATGGAGAAGCGAGTGCTCGACCGGCGCCTCGCCCAGCTCCGTGCAGAAGGGGTCGAGTTCGTCTGCTCGACGTCGGTCGGGCTCTCGATCTCCGCTCGCCAGCTGCTCGGCGCCTACGACGCGCTCGTGCTCGCGACGGGCTCGACTGTTCCGAGGGATCTGCCCGTGGCGGGACGGGACCTCTCCGGCGTCCACTTCGCGCTCGAGTACCTGAAGCCTGCGAACCTCGTGCAGGAGGGACGCCTCGACGCGCCCACGATCGACGCCCGCGGGAAGCACGTCGTCATCGTCGGCGGGGGGGACACCGGCGCCGACTGTCTCGGGACCGCGCACCGCCAGGGGGCCGCATCGGTGCTCCAGCTGGAGATCCTTCCCGAGCCTCCCGGCGAGCGGGGACCCGACCAACCCTGGCCGGCCTGGCCGGTGATCCTGCGCACCTCCGCGGCTCACGAAGAGGGCGGCGCACGTCGCTGGTCGGTGAGCCCCACCGAGCTGGTCGGCGACGGCGCGGGTAGGGTCCGCGCGTTGCGCGGTCACGAAGTCGCCCCCGCCCTCCTCGACGGGAAGCCCGCCTTCGAGCCGGTGCCGGGGAGCGAATTCGAGATGCCGTGCGACCTCGTCCTCCTCGCGATGGGCTTCGTCGGCCCCGAACCCCACGGTGTGATCGCGGAGCTCGACCTCGAGCTCGACGGCCGGGGCAACGTCTCGGTGCGGCCCGACTGGTCGACCAGTCATGCGGGCGTGTTCGCCTGCGGCGATGCGGCACGCGGCCAGAGCCTCATCGTCTGGGCCATCGCAGAAGGACGGTCCGCTGCCGCAGGCGTCGACCGGTGGCTCATGGGCGAGACGTCCCTTCCGGCTCCCCTCACCCCGGGTCAGGTCGCGCTGCGCTGAGGCGGTGCTGAGGCGGCCGCTGAGCCGGGCGCTGAGCCTCCGAAGCATCCCCTTGCGCCTACAGGTCAGGAAAACGCACCGCGCGCCATCGACGCGTACGCAAGTGGGCATACCCTTAGGCCGATGACGGGCTCCGCCCCGAACGAGGAGGGGCTCCGGGCCCTCGGCCGCACGATCGAGGAGGTGCCGCGTCGCGCTCGCCGTTCGGGGCCGGCGCACGCTCGGCGGGACCCGACCTCGAGGGGAGTCACCGAAGGCGACGGCGTCGGTGAGGGCCACGGCGGCGACGGAGCGCCGCCGGGACGGACCGGGAGCGGCGGCGGCGGGGCGGGCAAGCCTCCCCGGCCGCACAAGCGGCGCTGGCTGAAGCGCACCCTGCTCATCTCGTTGGCCGTCGTGGTGGTGCTGGTAGGTGGTGTCGCCGGGTACGCCTACTACCTGAACCACAAGATCGCCCGCCTCACAGTGAAGGGGCTCACGCCTGGCGAGACGACCGGCAAGGACGCCAACACGGAGAACATCCTCATGGTGGGCTCGACCACCCGTTGCGGGCTGAAGAAGCAGACACCCGCCTACGGCCTGTGCACACAGGGTGTCACGGGAGTCAACAGCGACGTGATCATGGTCCTTCACTTGAACGCGGCGACGCACGCGGTCTCGATCCTCTCGCTGCCACGGGACCTCTTCATCCCGAACGCGCGCTCCACAGGGGCCTACAAGATCGACGCCGCGCTGGCCCAGGGACCGACGCAACTCGTCGCCGCGATCGAAGAGGACTTCGGGATCCCGATCCAGCACTACGTCGAGCTGACATTCGACAGCTTCGCCGCCGTGGTCACAGCGCTCGGGGGGATCACAATGGAGTTCCCCGACGGCGTCTTCGACCGTGAGTCGGGCCTCCACGTCCTGAGCACGGGCTGTCACCACTTGAACGGAGTGCAGGCGCTCCAGGTCGTCCGGGCCCGGCATCTGCAGTACTGGGTTCCCGGTTACCCGAAGACATACCCGTACACATGGCCGCAGGAGGCGCAGAGCGACCTCGCCAGGATCACCCGCGACCACGAGTTCCTCCGGGTGCTCGCCTCCAAGATGGGCAAGACCGGCCTCGGCAACCCCGCCCACGACCTCTCCCTCATCGACGCGATCGCGCCCCACTTGAAGGTCGACAGCGCGTTCTCGGCATCGAACATGGTCAACCTCGTGCTCACCTTCCACTCGGTGAACGTGAACAAGGCGCCGACCACCACCCTGCCCGTGATGATCGACACTTTCGGGACATACGTCTACCAAGGTGGGTCGTTCGGGGACGTGGAGTTCCCAGCGAACCCGAACGACCACGCGGCGATCGACGCCTTCCTCGGCCTCGCTCCCGACGACAACACGATGACGGGCAAGCCGCTGCCGCGCGCCAAGACAGTGACCGTGTCGGTTCTGAACGGCACCGGCGTCACAGGACAGGCGACAACCACGGCAGCGGCCCTGAAGCACCTCGGGTTCGACACCGTCGGCACCGGCAACACGACACCGGTCGGGCAGTACGCCGAGACGACCGTGAGCTACGCCCACCGGACGCCGGCGAACATCGCGGCGGCCCAGCTCGTCGCCGACTCGCTCTCCGGCGCGGTCATCTTGAAGTACGGACCGACTACCGACGGTGCTCAGGTCACGGTCACCACCGGGACCAACTTCCATGTCGACGCGAGCCTCCCCGGCCATTCGGCGCCCAAGCACACGGCGACCACGACTTCTGGCACTTCGGCGAGCTCGACCACATCGGCGAGCTCCACCAGCACCACGACGAACGGGGCGTCTTCCGGCAGCACCACCTCGTCGACATCCGGGTTCACCCCGGTCCAGCCGGCCGTCACCCCGCTCGCCCCCTACGACCCGAGGGCGTGCCCCCCCGGTGTCACCGGGAACGTCGGCAACTGGTAGTCGTCGCTGGCAGGCTCCTCAGCCTCAGCTCGCCCAGGGGCGCGTCTCTCCGATGACGACGTCGCCGCCCCACACATCTCCGGGGGCGACAGGCGTCGTCTCGATGCGCACGACCGTCCCGCTGTGCGGGGCGTCGATCATCTCACCTGTGCCGAGGTAGATCCCGACGTGCGAGACGTCGCGCACCGAGCGTCCGAAGAAGACGAGGTCGCCGGGCTGCGCCAGTGTCGAGGTCGCGAGCCGAGGTCCAGCGTCGAACTGTGTCTGTGCGACGCGGGGGAGCGGGACCCCTACGGCTCGGTACGCCGCCTGGACGAGCCCCGAACAGTCGTAACCACCTGGTCCCGTCCCGCCCCACACGTAGGGAAGCCCGAGCTTGCTCGCGGCGAACGAAAGCGCAGATGCAGGAACTGTGCCGAGCGACGGGTCCGCGCCGAGCGCACGGGCGAGGACGAGCACGGTCTCGACGTAGCGGGGTGTGTGGTCGTAGTCCCACACCGCTCCGTAGAGTCCCCCGGGGCTCCCGGCACCGTTCGCGCAGAGCATGTGCGCCGCCGTGTAGACGGCGTCGACGGGGTCGTACGGGCTCGGCGGTGTGACGCCACCCGGCCCGACGACCGCGTAGGCGTCGAAGGTCGACGGTTCGAACTGCATGGGCCCCACCGCGCCTGTGGCGTTGGCGCCCGAGGTCACCCCCGGGAGCGAGGAACGGCCGCTGTCGCTCTCGACACGGCCGATCGCCGCCAGCACGGACCACTCGAGCCCGCGGCAGGTGGCGGCTGCGGATCCGTCGATCGACTCCCACGACTCGGGCACGGCCGGCGCGCCGGCGCTTCCGGCGACCACGCCGATGGCACCTGTCGAGCTGCCCGCTGTCTTTGTCGCCGGGCCCGTCGTTCCGGAGCCGGGTCCGCCCGCTCCGACGGCGGAGGCGACGACCGCGGCGCAGGCTCCTAGACCGAGCCCGAAGCAGGTCACGAGCGCGAGCCCCGCGAGGGCCAGCCTTTGCATGACGCTGAACGGTCGGGAGGCGAAGGGTCACGGCTCCGGGGAGCCCCCCGCCACCGGCGCTCGGGCGGGGAGCCGGTCAGACGGGGAGGCGGACCTCGAACTCGACGTCCACTGCGTCGCGCACCCTGAGGGCGCCCAGGAAGCCCGTGTACGGCTTGATCCCCCAGAGGGTCTGGACGACCTGGGTCGTGCCGCGGATCGTCCGTTCCGTCCCGAGCCGCACGTGGAGCTCGATCGGATGGGTCTGGCCGGCGAGGGAAAGCTCGCCCACGACCGTCCCCTCCTCACCTTCGAACGTGACCGTCGAGGAGCGGAAGGTCGCGATCGGAGAGTCGTCGGTGCGCAGTGGCTTGCGCATCGCCTTGCGGATGTCCGCTTTGTCGCCCTCCGAGAGCGGCTTCACGCCGCCCGTCCCCTCCAGGACCTCGAGGCGGCGCAGGTCGACCTCCACCTCGACACCGGCGTCGACGGCGCCGTCGACGGCGGAGGCGGCACCCGCCGGCTCCGGGATGTGAAGGCGGCCGCGCCACTCCGCGGCCTCGAGTAGGAGGTCGTGGCCCGCCTTCGCAGCGAGCCCCTCCCGGTAGGTGCGGAGGCGGAGCCAGCCCACGGCGGGGCCCAGCGGGACATCGCCTGCGGGAAGACCAGAAGGTGCGCTCACCCCTCCACGGTACCCACGGCGGGGATGGGGAGCTCGAGCGGGCCGAAAGCTACGCTTGCGACGCCGGCCGGGCCGGTGCGCGGACGCGAGGGGAAGGGAGACCTATGCGCAGCACCATGCAGGACGGGCCGCTCCTCATCAGCGGCATCCTGCGGCACGGGCAGTTCGTCTTCGGCGAGAGCGAGGTCGTCACGGTGGAGGCGGAGGGCTTCCGGACCGCCACGTTCGCACAGGTCGGTGAGCGCGCCGAACGGCTGGCAGCGGCGCTCCGACGGGCCGGGGTCGGCCCGGACGACCGCGTCGGGACCTTCATGTGGAACAACCAGACCCATCTCGAGGCGTACCTGGCGGTGCCTTCGATGGGGTCCATCCTCCACACGCTCAACATCCGGCTCTTCCCCGAGCAGCTCGCGTACGTGATCAACCACGCCGAGGACAAGGTCATCATCGTCGACGCGTCGCTCATCCCGGTCCTCGCCAAGGTCGTCGACGGGCTCCCGACGGTGCGGACCATCATCGTGAACGGCAGCGGCGACATCTCGCCCCTGGGCGACGCGCGCGGCGACGTTCTCGACTACGAGACACTCGTCGCAGCGGAGGAGCCCGGCTTCGAGTGGCCCGAGCTCGACGAGTACTCCGCGGCGGCGATGTGCTACACGAGCGGCACCACCGGCCAGCCGAAGGGTGTCGTCTACAGCCACCGCTCGATGGTCCTCCACTCGTTCGCGACCACCTCCTCGTCCTCCCTCGGCACGACCGAGCGCGACAAGCTGCTCGTGATCGTGCCGATGTTCCACGCGAACGCGTGGGGCGCCCCGTACGCGGCCTTCATGGTGGGCACGAACCTCGTGATGCCCCAGATGTTCCTCCAGGGCGAGCACCTCCTGCGGATCATCTCCGAGCTCCGTCCGACGGTCTCGGCGGGCGTGCCAACGATCTGGAACGACCTCCTCCGGGCGGCGGCGACGTCCGACGCGGACCTCTCGTCGCTCCGGACCGTGATGGCGGGCGGGGCGGCAGTACCGAGAGCACTCATCGAGGCCTTCCGCGCCCGGGTGATCGACG
>DAIRCY010000064.1:0-13826 GCA_036796435.1 Acidimicrobiales bacterium | reverse complement strand
CGCGCCGAGGTCGTGCACCTCGACTGGCCGGTCGAACGCGCGGGCAAGGGCGCCCCCTGCCGCAGTGAAGGGGCGGCCGAGGCTCCGCAGGCGGACCTCGGTCGTGAGCATCCCCCCGACGAAGGCGATCGCCAAGAGCAGCACGACCGCGCCCGCCGTGCCGAGGCCGTGGGCGAGGGGACGGCCGACCAGGGCGCCGATGCCGCCACCGGCCCCTTCGAGCGCCCGGTGCGAGGCGGAGAGGGAGGGGGAGCCCCCGGCGAGCTCTGCCAGTCCCGAGACCGCCACGAGGGCGATCGCGACGCCTGCGGCAGCGCGTCCGCTCAGCAGCCGCCGGCGGCCGGCGACCACCGCCACCCCCGCCACGGTCGCCGAAGGCGGCAACAAGAAGCGCGCCCATCCCACCGCCATCCCGAGGCCCACGTCGACCGCGTGGCCCACGGCGCCCGCCGCGTCGCCGTAGACGGCGAGGGCGAGCAGGACGCCGACGGTGATCAGTCCGATTGCCCACAGGTCGGCCCCGTGGTCCGACAGCACTCCTCCGGGGCCCGACGCCCCCCTCAGCTCGCGGGTGCGAGCGCCGGACCGGGCTGGTCCCGCCTCGCGCCCGCGCCCGGGCGCGCCCTTGCGGCCGCCCCCCCGCTGCGAGGCGTGACCGGGACTGCGCCGCTGCCCGGCACCCTTCCGGCCCCCCCCATCGCCTGCGGACCGGGCGCGGCCGCGGATCGTCGCCGCTCGGCGCTTCGTGACCACCACAGTGTCAAAGAGGCTACTGCCGCCACCGCCCCCCCAGGGGGAGGCGGCCCGGCCCGTACCAGGGAGGACGCAGGTCCGGAGGAAGGTCCGGGGGCAGGGTCCGGGGCATGGTCCGGGGCATGGTCCGGGGCATGGTCCGGGGCATGCCCGTAGGCTCACGCGGCGATGGCGCCCGAACGTGAGGAGACTTCGGCCCTCGTCCGGCGGCTCCCGGGGGTGCGCGAGCTCGATCTCGAGCTCGTCGCCACCGAGATGGTGACCCCCACCATGCGGCGGCTCCGCTTCACCGCCGACGGTCTCGCCGAGCTCGATCCCTTCCCGGGCCAGGACCTCATGGTGTCAGTGCCCGCATCGGGGGGCGCCCGCTTCCGGCGCCGCTACACCATCCGGAGGCTCGAGCGGGCGGCGGCGGCCGTCGAGATGGACATCGTCCTCCACGGCGACGGACCCGGGGCCAGGTGGGCCCGAGAGGTGCGCCCGGGCGACCGAGTCGAGGCGGTCGGCCCTCGCGGGAAGATCCCCGCCGCCGCGGGCGCGACGTGGCATCTCTTCTGCGGCGACGAATCGGCGCTGCCTGCCATCTTCACGATGGTCGAGGCTCTCCCCGCCCGCGACCGGGCGCAGGTGGTCATCGAGGTCGGCGGCCCCGAGGACCACCAGGAGCCTCGCGACGTGCGTGCCGAGCTCGACCTCCGTTGGGTCCACCGCGGCGGGGAGGCGGGGACGGGCTCCGCGCTGCACGACGTCGTCGGCGAGCTCGACCTCGACCCCGGCGTCTCCCGGGGCGGGGTGGTGGCCGGCGCGGGGCGCGACCGGCAGATGCTGCACGCCTACGTCTTCGGCGAGCTGCGCCAGGTGGCCGCCATCCGGAGCCTCCTGCTCGAGCGTGGTCTCGCTCCCGAGCAGGTCGACCACAAGGCCTACTGGCGGCGCGGCGTCGCGAACGCCGCCCACGGCGAGCCGGAACGGGACCTCGAGGCCGCTAGACCGCCATCACGACGGGCACGATCATCGGACGGCGGCGCGTCCGCTCGTTGACGAGCCGTCCGAGCGCACGGCGCGCGTGGCGGGTCAGCACCTCGACGTCGTGCGCCCCGTCGTTCATGGCGGCGACGAGGGCCTCTGCCACCGCGTTGGACGCGTCGCCGAGCAGCTCTTCGGCCTCCGGCGCGTGCACCCAGCCCCGGGTTGCGATCTGCGGCGCGCCGGTGAGCGCCTTGCGCTGCAGGTCGACGGTCGCGACGACCATCACCACCCCTTCTTCGGACAGCAGCCGGCGGTCGCGAAGCACCCCGTGGCCGACGTCGCCAACGGTCCCGTCCACGTAGAGGTAACCCGCCGGGACGGTGCCGTCGCGCCGCAGCCCGCGCTCGTCGAGCAGCACGGCGTCCCCGTCCTCGCACAGCAGCACCTGGTCGTCGGGCACCCCCATCGAGCGGGCCAGCTGGGCGTGGTGGACGAGGTGCCGGAACTCCCCGTGAACGGGCACGAAGGCGCGGGGCTTGGCCACGGCGAGCATCGTGCGCAGCTCGCCCTGTCGGGCGTGGCCGCTCACGTGGACAGGCTCCGAACCGGTGTGGACGACCTGGGCGCCGCGACGGTGGAGCTCGTCGATGACCCGGCCGACCGACCACTCGTTGCCCGGGATCGGGTGCGCGCTGATCACGACGACGTCGCCGTCGGCGAGCTGGAACCGCTTGTTGTCGCCGGTCGCCATGAGCGAGAGCGCGGACATCGGCTCGCCCTGCGAGCCGGTCGAGATCACGCACACGTCGCCGGGTGCGAGCCGGTCGACGTCTTCGATGTCTACGAGCGCGCCGGGGGGGACCGTGAGGATACCGAGGCGCTGGGCGAGCTCGACGTTCTTCCCCATGGAGCGGCCGAGGGTCGCCACCTTGCGGCCCGCGTCCGCGGCCGCGTCCATCACCTGTTGGACGCGGTGGATGTGGCTGGCGAAGCACGCGACCACCACGCGCCGTCCCGCGCTCGCCGCGAAGACCCGCGCCATCGCCGCGCCGACGCTGCTCTCAGAAGGCGTGAAGCCGGGCTCCTCCGCGTTCGTCGAGTCCGACAGGAGCAGGGCGATCCCCTCGCCCGACGCGAGCGCGCCGATCCGCGCGAGGTCCGTGCGCCGGCCGTCGACGGGCTGGAGGTCGATCTTGAAGTCGCCGGAGTGGAGCACGACCCCCTGGGGCGTGTGGAAGGCCAGCGCGAAGCTGCAGGGGACCGAGTGGGTGACCGGGATGAACTCCACCTCGCACGGCCCGACGGCTCGCCGCTCGCCGTCGGCCACCTCGACGTAGCGGGCGCGTCGGGAGAGCCCCGCCTCGTCGATCCGGTTGCGCGCGAGGCCGAGGGAGATCTGCGACCCGTAGATCGGCACCTCGAGCTCCCGCAGGAGGTACGCGAGGCCGCCCGTGTGGTCCTCGTGTCCGTGGGTGAGGACGACAGCGTCGACCCGGTCAGCGTTCTCACGCAGGTACGTGAAGTCCGGCAGGACGAGGTCGACCCCGGGCATGTCGGGGTCCGGGAACATCACGCCGCAGTCGAGGACGACGATCCTCCCGTCGACCTCGACGCACGCACAGTTGCGGCCGATCTCACCGAGGCCGCCGAGGAAGACGACCCGTACCGGGGAACGCCGCGCCATCCGACCTGATCCCTGCCCGCTCGTCGTCCGGCTCAGGACGTCGCGTGGAGCGGCGCGGTCTCGAGACGCGTGAGTATCCGCATCGCCTCGCCTTCGAGCTCTGGGGGCGCCTCGCCGAGCGGGAGGCGGCACTGCCCGACACGCAGGCCGAGCGCACGGCAGGCGGCCTTGGCCGGGAGCGGGTTCGGGAACTGTTCCGTCGACTCGAACTCGTACGACTCGACGAGGCGCGCGTTGTGCGTCCTCGCTGCATCGAGGTCCCCGTCGAGCGCCGCGTGCACCATCCGGTTCATCTCGGGACCCGCCCAGTGCGCGCACACGGAGATCACACCGACGCCGCCGATCGCGATGAGCGGCAGCGTGAGCGAATCGTCGCCGCTGTAGAGCTCGAAGGACTCGGGGGCGTGGCAAAGAAGCCGTGCCGCTGCCGCGGGGTCGCCGGTCGCGTCCTTCACGCCCACGATGTTGCCGCCCTCGTGCGCGAGCCGAAGCAGCGTCGGATGCGCGATCCGCCTGCCGGAGCGGACCGGGATGTCGTAGAGGACGACCGGCAGCGTCGTCGCGCCGGCGACCGCGGCGAAGTGGGAGAAGAGACCGTCCTGCGACGGCCGGTTGTAGTAGGGGGTCACCACGAGCACCCCGGCGACGCCACAGCCGGCCGCCTTGCGGGTGAGCTCGATCGAATGACGCGTGTCGTTGGTCCCCGTCCCCGCGAGCACCGGGACCGTCACCGCCTCGGAGACGGTCCGCCACAGCTCGCACGCCTCGTCGTCGGTGAGCACCGGCCCCTCGCCGGTCGTCCCGCCGAGCACGAGACCCTCGCTCCCGTGCTCCGTGAGCCACCGCGCGAGCTCCACGCAGGCGTCCACGTCGAGTGATCCGTCGGGAGCGAACGGCGTGACCATTGCGGTGATCACCGCACCGAATCGGGCGGGGCGCATCCCCCGCACGCTATCAGCGCCGGCGTGGCGGAAGGTCCGGCCGGAACGGCGTGGTCGAGTCCGTCCCCTGCGATGCGGCGAGCATCCCGGTCAGGCGACGCTCCTGGAGACGGGAGAACCGTCGGCTTCGGCGTCGACCTCCTGCGCGGTGTCGACGAGGTCCTCGAAACCGATGGCGCCCATCTCGGTGAACTTCTCCCGCAGCCACCCGCCGGCGGCGTCGAGGAGGCCCAGCTTCTTCAAGTTCGGAACGATCTTGGAGAAGAGGAGCACCTGGAACTCGTCACGCTCGGGAGCGCGGGTCATCACCGTGATCACGTCGTCACGTGGCACCTCGAGCCGCTCCCAGACCTCCTGCATCATCATGCGGTCCTTCATCCGCACCGCGGCTTCGAACGCGAACTCCTGGCGTTCCCGGAGCTCGGCATCGGAGAGCTCGCGGTAGTAGTCCTGAAGGCTGACGACCCCGAAGGCGACGTGCCGAGCCTCGTCGGCCATCACGTAGCGCAGCAGCTTCTTCAACAACGGCTCCTGGGTCATGGCGTGGATGAAGCCGAACGCGGCGAGCGCGAGCCCCTCCACCATGATCTGCATCCCGAGATAGGTCATGTCCCACCGCCGGTCGCCGATGATGTCGTCGAGCAGCATCCCGAGGTGCGCGTTGATCGGGTAGTGACCCGACAGCTTCTCGTCGAGGTAGCGCGAGAAGACCTCGACGTGGCGCGCCTCGTCCATGACCTGGGTCGCCGCGTAGTACTTGGCGTCGACCCACGGCACGGTCTCGACGATCTTCGCCGTGCACAAGAGCGCTCCCTGCTCGCCGTGCATGAACTGGGACAGCATCCAGTTCTGGTTCTCCACGCCGAGCCGCAGCCACTCCTTGTCGCTCCAGTGCTCGAGCACCGTGCCCGCGATGTCCTGAGGCGACCAGCGGAGCGACGCCCCCTGGTTCGCCTCCTGGTTCATCATCACGACCCGTTCCTGGTCGACCTCCACGTCCCACGGCAGGTCGGTCCGGGCGTTCCACTGCGCCGTCTTCGCCTTCTCGTAGAGTCGGTCGAGACGCGGGCGCGCGCCTTTTTCGTAGTCCCAGGTGAACTCCGCCGGGCAAGGGTCGACGACGGGATGGTGACCTTCGGGCTCCTCGTGGCCGACGGTCGCAAAGACCGATTCGAGGTCACGCACGTCGCGTCGTCCGATGAGCTCCTCGTTGCTACGCGCCGAGTACGCCGTTGCCATCGGTACTCGCTCCCTTCGTCAGAGACGACTCAGTGATCTCGTGCCCGTCGAACGCGGTGTCCCCGTCCGCCGCGCGCATCGCCAACGCCTGGATGCCCGGCACGACGAACGTCGCCACGAGGTACCGGGCCGCTGCCGGGTCGGTGAGGTCCATGCCCTCGCGGGGACAAGACAGGTAGGACAGGACGATCCGCGCCGCCCACTCCGCGGCCCTCGTGGCGTCGCCCGGATCGAGCCACCGGCCGAGGAAGGGCTCGGCGAACGACGCCGACGCGGCGAGAAGCCGGTCGAGTCCCGAAAAGGCCAGGTGTGGCAGGACGGCGCCAGGCTCGTGCTCGAGGAGGTACCTGAGGGCGGCGTGCGAGGAGAGGCGACGGGCGGCCCCCACGATCGCCGCGACGAGGAGCTCGTCCAGGTCCCTCGCTTCGCCCATCGCCGCGCCGAGCTCCGAGAAGAGCCGGGCGGTCTCGGTCTCGACGACCGCCCGCACGACGGCTTCCTTTCCGCCTGGGAAGAGCCGGTAGAGCGTGGCCCTGGAGGTGCCCGACTCGCGCGCGATGTCGTCGACGGTCGTCTTGTGCAGCCCACAACGTGCGATGCAGCGCAAGGTCCCGGCCACGACGCAGGCGAACCTGATCCTCAAGGTCGCCAACAGCCAGACCCCGTCGAGCGCGACCAGTACTCCGCCCCGCCCGGACGCGGGCAGGGCGAACAGGGCGTGGCGGCGGGTGAGCGGCATCGGGGTCTCTCCGGAGGTGGCGGACGACGGGACGAAGCGGCTCGCCCCCCGCATGCCACCGTTCGCGTGCCCAAGAGGACGACCGCACGCTGACACGATAAGGCTCTCAGTGTCTCATCGTCAACCTGTGCGTGGTCCGCGGGCGTCGTGTCGTCGCGGACGTCGTGTCATCCGCCGGGGCCGGTCCCCGGCACGGCGGGGAGGGGGGGGACGGCCCCGGGCCCAGGGCGCGCGGCCGGGGGGCCGGCGGGCCGGGGGTGGATCCCGCCGAGGAGCTCGGCGCGCACGAGACGCGCCACCTGCCCTCGGTCCGTGAGGTCCCATCCCCCCGGCGACGAGATGTACGACAACGCCATGCGCGCGAGGAAGTCCGCGGCCTCGGCCACCTCCACACCGGCGACGGGCGGCTCGCGCAGCAGGTAGGGCTCCAAGAAGGCCGCGATCATCTGCTGGGTACCCGCGGCCTCCACGGTCAACTTCGGGAGGAGCAGGTCCGGCTCGGTCTCGAGCACCCTCTGGAGCACGTCGTGCTCGCCGATGTCGCGATGGGCGAAGACGATGCCGAGCTCCAGCACCTCTGCGAGCGTGGCGGCATCGCGCACTTCCTCGTAGAGGCGGGCGAAGAACCGCGCGTTCTCCGACGCCACGACGGCGGCGAACAGCTCGTCACGCCCCCCCGGGAAGTACCGGTACACGGTCGCGCGCGAAACGCCCGCTCCCCGAGCCGCGTCCTCGACGGTCGTCTTGGAGAAGCCCCAGCGCGCGACGCAGTCGTACGTCGCGTGGACGATGCGGAGGCGGACACCGCTCTCGCCGGTCTCCTCGCTCTGCGGTGTCGAAGGGTTCATATGCCGAGCAGCGCGTCGAGGCCGACCGTGAGACCGGGGAGCTCGGGCACGCGCCGCACGGCGAGCAGCACGCCGGGCATGAACGACCGGCGGTCGTAGGAGTCGTGGCGCAGCGTCAGCGACTGGCCGAGCGCACCGAAGATCACCTCTTGGTGCGCGACGAGTCCTGGGAGGCGCACGGAATGGACCCGCACCCCGCCGGCTCCAGCCGCCCCGCGCGCTCCTTGCAGCACGATCTCGGTGGTCGCGTCGACGAGCGCACCGGCGCCTGCTTCTTCGCGCGCCGCCGCGATCCGCGCCGCGGTGCGCACCGCCGTCCCCGACGGCGCGTCGCGCTTCGCATCGTGATGCAGCTCGACGATCTCCGCGCTGTCCATGAAGGGCGCCGCGAGCTCGCAGAACCTCATGAGGAGGACGGCGCCGATCGCGAAGTTTGGCGCGACGACCACGTTCGCCCCGTCCCCCGTGAAGGCGCGCTCGAGCATGCCGAGGTCCTCGGGGCCGAGCCCCGTGGTCCCCACGACCGCGTGGATGCCGAGCTCGGCAAGCCGTGGGAGGTTCTCCCGCGCCGCGTCGGCAACCGTGAAGTCGACCGCCACCTCCACGCCGGACTCCGCGAGGTCCTCGACGCGCGCCGAGAGCCTGGGCGGCGTGCCGGCGCCCTCGCCGAGCAGCCCGGGGAAACTGTCCGCAACCGGTGCAGAGCCGGAGCCTGCGCTCGAGCCCGGACGCGGCGCGGCGGCGAACGCCTCGTCCACCACGGCCGCAAGGACGAGGTCGGAGGATTCCTGCACCGCCCTGCACACCTCGCGCCCCATCCGCCCGGCACCACCCACGACGCCCACGCGGATCACCGCGGTCACGCTACCGGCTCGGGTCGCGGACGCCAGGGAGTGCGGCCGTCGCCTGCGGACGTGCCGTCCCGTTCGCTTCCCCCCTGGCTCGCCCGGCCTGCGTCTGAGCCGCCGTCGCCGCGGTCGCGGTCTCCGCCTGCTCCGAGACCCCGCGGGCGACGCGACCGACGGCGTCCCGCGAGCGTGACTCCCAGCAAGGCGACGAACCCCGCGGCCCCGAGCCCCGAGCCGATGAAGCCGAGGGTGAGGAGCCGCGGGCGGTACCGGAAGGTGAGGATCCACCTGCCAGGTGGCACCGACACTTCCTGGATGAGGCCGTGCCGTCGCACCACCAGCGTCGCGGGGCGTCCGCGCTTGCGGGCCGCCCCGGTGCCGGAGGCTCCCGTCGGGGTGAGCGACGCGTGCCAACCAGGCATGTACGCCTCGCTCCAGACGACCGTGACGCGCCCGCGAGCGACGACGCGGTCCGCCGCGCCGCCCCAGTCCGGCGCGGCGACTTCGTGCACCGACGAGCCGGGGGCGGGGCTCTCGAGCCACACCGGGGGGTGCACCTTCGTGGTGCGGCGGAAGATCCCGAGCCAGTGGTCGAACGTGCCCACGTACCGCCACACGGAGGTGTCGAGCGCGTCCTGGTACGCGCCGTCGAGCGCCCAGTGGCCGCCTGTGACGGTCCCGACCGTCGACGTGGAGGAGATCTCCCGTGCGGCGCCCTCGACGACGAGCCCGGCGGCCGTGACCGGGCGGCGGAAAGCCACCGTCCAGCCGAACGCGCCGCGCCGCGCGGTCGTCGCCGGCCAGGCGGTGCGGCCGTCCAGCGCGACGACACCCACCTTCGGCCGGCCCGTTCGGGCAGCGGTACCGGTGGCGACGAGTGTCGCCACCCGGAGCGTCTTGGGTGCGCCGAAGTAGAAGGCACGGCGATGCGCGCTCCCGGGCAGGTGCCCACCTGTACACGACGGTGCCCCGGCCGCGGCCGGGGGTCGGGCTCCGTGTCGGACGGCCACGAGATCGTCGGCAGACGCAAGGAGGGTCGAGAGCCGGAGTGTCGCGAAGGCGCCGCCGGCGAGCGCGCAGGGACTGAGGGTGTCGAGGGCGTGGGAACCGGTCGCGTCCGCGTAGCGCTCGGCGACGATCGACCCGTACCCCTGGACGCTCGGGAGCCGGGTGAAGGCGTTCAGGTCGGGCTGGCCGATCTGGCTCAGTGTGTCGAGGTGCTCGGCTGTGGTGTCGAGAATCGCGAATCGTCCGTGCGTGCCGAGCACCGCAGCCGCTGCGGCCCTCGTCGGTTCGATCGTGGCCGCACCCGGCGCCGCGGGAGTCGTCACGAGGAGGAAGACCGCGAGGTCCGCCGCCACGACGGCGACGAGCGCGCGTCCGCGCGTCACGCGGCCGAGTCGTCCCCAGCGAAGAGCGAGGGCGATCACCGCGGCAGCGACGAGTCCTTCGGCCAGGAACCACGGCCACATTCTCCGGACGAGCGGCGCGCCGGTCGCCGACACGCGGAGCCACTCCTCCACCGGCCCCGGCGCAGCGAGCACCAGGACACCGACTGCGATCGCCGCAGCCGCCGGCGCGGCGACGAGCCACCTGCGCCGATCGCGTGCCGGGCGCCGTGCCGGCAAGCCCGTTGGAGAGTCGGCGCCTTCCCGTCGCGCGCGAGTCGTCGGCGCAATGAGCGCACGGTCCACCCAGAACGCGAAGAGGACCGACAGCGCCAGGTCGACGATCTCGAGGCTGCGGCTCTGCAGACGGGTTTTGCCGAAGAGCGGGATCGCAGCCCAAAGGTGGCCGAGGGGGGTGAACGAGCCCCACGCGAGCACGAGGCCGAGCGCCGCGAGCGCGAGCCACATCCCCCAGTCCGACGAGCGGGCGCTGCGGCGGCGGCCGAACGACCGCGCGAGCAGCGCGAGCGCCGCGCCGATCGGTAGCAGGCCGACGTAACCGGTCACCTCGGGCAGGTTGTAGTGGTTGAAGTAGTACGGCGAGCCGAAGTGGCCCGCCCCGCCGAAGAGGTCCGGCACGAGCAGGAGGAGCGACCACCTCGGCGGCAGCGACCCGGTGCCGAAGAACTGGTAGGTCTCTACCGAGCGCTGCGACACCTGGATGAAGGTCCATCCGGGCGCGAGCTGCGCGGCGGCGAGCGCGACTCCCCACACGCCGGCGAGCCCGAGCCATCCGACGAGACGGAGCCGCCTCGCCACGTCGACTCGGGCTGTGGCGTAGGGGCGCAGCAGGAGCCACGCCCCGATCGCCGCGCCGACGACCTCGGTCTCGGCCATCGCGCGCGGCTCGCCGGTGAGCGCCTCGAGACCGATCATGAGTGCCAGCAGCGCGACCCACGGCCACGTCGACCGCGACCGCGACCGCGACCGCGACCGCGACCGCGTGACGGACGAAGAAGAGGACGACGACGAAGACGACGTCGCGGTTCGCCGCGCCGTGGGCCCGGTGCCGAGGACCGCCCACGAGAGCCGGAGCTCCGCCAGCACGAGGAGCGGCATCCACCCCATTCCCTGGACCACCCCGAGATGGACGATCTGGCCGGACATCGTCCCGGCGAGCGAGTACGTGAGCGCCCCGAGGACGCTTGCGAGCGGCCCCAGCCGGTACTGGCGCAAGAGCGCGAACATGCCGAGGCCGCCGGCCCAGTACACGCCGAGGAGGTTGACAACGAATGCGGCGACCGGCGCGAGGAAGGCGAAGAAGAACGTGAAGGGATAGAACGACCCCGCGTTCAACCCTCCGAGGAGTGGACTTCCCGACCAGACGTAGGGGTTCCACAGCGGCAGATGGCCCTCGCGCAGCTGCCGCCCAGTGAGCACCCTGAGCGGGAAGTTCTGGAGCAGGTTGTCGCCGGTGATCGTGGGATGGCCCGCGAGGGCGGGGACGACGAAGAAGAGGAGCGGGACGAGGACGAGCACCGCCACCGCGCGCCCGTCAGCGGAACCCCACCACCGGCCGAACCGTCGAGCAGAGCCGGACGGGGCGCGGTCGCCGGCGGGAACCCCGCTTCCGGCGAGGCCACTGGCTGGTGCGCTCGACAGCACGCCGGGAGGCACGCCGGGAGGCACGCCGGGAGACACGGCGAGACGCTATCCCTCGTCAGTCCCGCTCAGGCGGCGCGGCCCGCCAACCCCAGCGCGGCTTCGTCGAACTCGTCGGCGTCGAAGGGGCCCACGGCTGCCAGCGTCCTCGGCGCCGCCGCAAGCGTGCGCGCCACCGCCTGCACAGCGGGCCCGTCCACCGCGTCGATCCGCGCGAGCACCTCGTCGATCGTCCACGCGTGGTCGTAGAGGAGCATCGACGTGCCGAGGCGGCTCATCCTCGCCCCGGAGTCCTCGCAGGAGAGCAGCGTCTCGGACCGCAGGTTCCCCTTGGCGACCGCGAGCTCGCGCGCGGTGACGCCGTGCGCGGCCAGATCCTCGATCTCGCCGGTCACGATCTTCAGCACCTCGTCGACGTGCTCGGGGGCGGTGCCGACCGACACGGTGACACAACCGGTGTCGAAGAACCCGGTCCGTTCGGACCAGATCGAGTACGCGAGCCCCCGCTCCTCGCGCACCTTCTGGAAGAGGCGGCTCGAGAGCCCGCCGCCGAGGACGACGTTCAAGACCGACAGCGGCCAGCGCGCCTCGTCGAAGCGCGACACGGAGCGCATCGCAAGCACGAGGTGGGCCTGCTCGGTCGGCCGGCGCACGACGGCGAGCGGCTCCACGCCGGAGCCGACCGCTGGCCGGGCGGGCGCGCCCCCACCGGGCCTGGCCGCAAAGCGGCCCTCGAGCGCGGCGGCGACCTCATCGTGACGGCAGTCGCCGGCGACCGAGACCACGATGTTGCCCGGCCGGTAGTGCTCCTCGAAGAACCCCCGGATGTCCGAGGCGGTCGTCGCGCCGATGCTCTGCGCGGTCCCGAGAGTGTCGCGGCCGAGCGGGTGACCGGGGAAGAGCGCGGCCATTACCGTCTCGCCGGCGAGGTCGGCGGGCTCGTCGAGATGCATGAGGATCTCGTCGAGGATCACAGTCCGCTCGGCGTTCACGTCGTGCTCGCTGAGCGACGGGTCCTCCATGATGTCGCCGAGGATGCCGAGGCCGAGTCCGAGGTGCTCGGAGAGCAGTCGGACGTAGAAGGCGGTGTACTCCTTCGTGGTGAAGGCGTTGCAGTCCCCGCCGACTTCGTCGAGGGCTTCGGCGATCGCCGCCGCCGACCGCTCGGGCGTCCCCTTGAAGAGGAGGTGCTCGAGGAAGTGGGACGCGCCGGCCAGCCGCTCAGTCTCGTCGCGCGAGCCCGTCCCGACCCAGAAGCCGACGGCAACGGATCGGACGTCCGCCATCGTCTCGGTCGCTAGCCGTACCCCCGACGGGAGCTGCTCGGTATGGATCGCGCGATCGCGTGCGCGGCGCGCGGTCACCGACGCCGCGGGCGACGACCACCACCGCCACCGCGGCGGTCGCGGTCCCTCGCTCCCCCGTTCGCGCCGCGCTGCGGGGGCGCCGCAGGCGCCGCCGGGCCGAGGTCTCCGAGGTCTGCGACGAGCTCCGCTTCGAACGCGTCTTCGAAGGAGACGCGCGCGGGACCGTTCCCTCCCTGGCCGCCCGAGCCGCTGGAGCCGCTGGAGCCGCTGGAGCCGCTGGAGCCGCTGGAGCCGCCGGAGCCGCCAGCACTGCCGGAACCCCCAGCACTGCCGGAACCACCCGCCCCGACGAGGGAGAGGGACACCTTCCCCTGCGGGTCGATGTCGTCGACCCGCACCTCGACGGGCTGGCCGAGCGTGAGCACGTCCTCGGCTTGCTCGACCCGCTTGCCGCCCGGGCGCGGGGCGAGCTTCGAGATGTGGAGCAGGCCGTCGCGTCCGGGGAGGATGTTGATGAACGCCCCGAACTTCGTGATGTTCACGACCTTGCCGGGGTAGACGGCCCCGACGTCGGCGGTCGGCGGGTCGAGGATCAGGGAGATCCGGCGGCGGGCCTCCTCGACCGCGTTGCCGTCCTTGGCGCCGATCGTGACGGTCCCGACCACGCCGTCGTCGTCCACGGCGATGTCGGCGCCGGTCTCCTGCTGCAAGGTGTTGATCACCTTGCCCTTGGGGCCGATCACCTCGCCGATCTTGTCGATCGGGATCTCCATCGAGACGATCTTCGGGGCGGACTGCGCAACGTGGCTGCGCGGCTCTGCGATGCAGCGGTGCATCACCTCGAGGATCGTGAGCCGGGCTTCTTTGGCTTGCCGCAGCGCCTGGGCGAGCACGTCCGCCGGCAACCCGTCGATCTTCGTGTCGAGCTGGAGGGCGGTCACCGCGTCGGCGGTGCCGGCGACCTTGAAGTCCATGTCGCCGAAGGCGTCCTCGGCGCCGAGGATGTCGGTCAGGGTCACGTACTCGTCGCCCTCGTGGATGAGCCCCATCGCGATGCCGGCGACCGGGGCCTTCAGCGGCGCCCCGCCGTGCAGCAGGGACAACGTCGACGCGCACACCGAGCCCATCGACGTCGACCCGTTGGAGCCGATGGCCTCGGAGACCACCCGGATCGCGTACGGGAACTCCTCCCGGCTCGGCAGCACCGGGATGAGCGCCCGCTCGGCGAGCGCCCCGTGCCCGATCTCCCGCCGTTTCGGCGAACCGACGCGACCGGTCTCCCCCGTCGAGTACGGCGGGAAGTTGTAGTGGTGCAGGTAGCGCTTGCGGGTGTCCGGCGAGAGCGTGTCGATCATCTGCTCCATCCGGAGCATGTTGAACGTCGCGACGTTGAGGATCTGCGTCTCGCCACGTTCGAACAGGCTGGAGCCGTGCACCCGCGGGACCAC
>DAIRCY010000063.1:0-13879 GCA_036796435.1 Acidimicrobiales bacterium | reverse complement strand
CGGTCCCGCCGTAGCGGCGGCTGGTCGTGCCGTCGGCCTGCTGGAACGCCTCGAAGATGAGCTGCTGCTTGTCGGCGGCGATCCCGATGCCGGTGTCCCGCACCACGAACGCCAGGCGGCGACCGTCTCCGTTCTTCGCCTCGGGCATCTCCACCCGGAACTCCACGGCGCCGGCCTCCGTGAACTTGCACGCGTTGGACAGCAGATTCTTCAGCACCTGCTCGAGCCGCTGCTGGTCGGTGACCACGGTCTCGGGCACCCCGTCTCCGACGGTCACGTCGAAGCGCAGGTTCTTCTCGGCCGCGATCGGCTCGAAGATCTGGAGGACGTCCGCACACAGGGAGGCGATCGCAATGGGGGCCATGACCACTTCGAGCTTCCCCGCCTCCACCCTGGAGAGGTCCAGGATGTCGTTGATGAGCCCGAGCAGGTCGTCGCCCGAGTCGTAGATGCTCTGGGCGAAGCCGACTTCCCTTTCGTTCAGGTGCCCTTCGGGGTTGTCGGCAAGCATGCCGGCGAGGATCAGCAGGCTGTTCAACGGGGTCCTGAGCT
The DNA here is from genome assembly GCA_036796435.1 of Acidimicrobiales bacterium. Classification (GTDB taxonomy): domain Bacteria; phylum Actinomycetota; class Acidimicrobiia; order Acidimicrobiales; family RAAP-2; genus JAJYVT01. Next base: position 13,327 of record DAIRCY010000063.1, on the reverse strand, counting down.
CGTGCGACATGTTGGCGAGGAACTCGGACTTGTACTTCGAGCTCAGCGCCAGCTGCTCTGCACGTTGCTCGAGCTCTTCGCGTGCGAGCTCGATCTCGGCGTTCGTGTGCTGGAGCTCCTCCTGCTTGCGCTGGAGCTCTGCGGACTGGCTCTGCAGCTCGCGGGTGAGCTCCTGGGACTGGACGAGCAGCTCCTCGGTCCGGGTCGTGGCCAGGATCGTGTTGAGCGCGATGCCCACGGTCTCGACGATCTGGAGGAGGAGCAGCCGGTTCACCTCGGGCATCGGCTCCAGCGCCGCGAGCTCGAGCACCGCGAGCACGCGCCCTTCGAACAGCACCGGGACGACCACGACGTAGGAAGCCGCCGCGTCGACCAGTCCCGAGCGGACCCGGAGACCCGACTTGGGCACCTTCTCGACGACGATCGGCTTGCGCTCCAGCGCGCACTGGCCGACGAGGCCTTCGCCGAGCCGCCAGGTGTTGCGCCCCCCCTTTGCGCCACCGGCGCCGTAGCCCGCGGTGAGCTCGAAGACCACGTCCTCCCCGGTGGCCTCACCCCCGCCGACCGCGAGGTACAGGGCTCCGACCTGGGCGCCGACGAGCGGGGTGAGCTCGCTCATGATCAGCTGCGAGAGGGTCCTGATGTTCCGCTGTCCCTGCATGGTGGCGCTGATGCGTGCGAGGTTGGAGTTCAGCCAGTCCTGGGACTCGTTGCGCGACGTGGTCGCCCGGAGGTTGTCGATCATCTGGTTGATGTTGTCCTTCAGATCGCCGAGCTCTCCGGGCGCGTCGATGGTGACCAGCCGGGAGAGGTCGCCGGCGGTCACCGCCGTCGCAACGTCCGCGATGGCGCGCACCTGACCGGTGAGGTTCCCCGCGAGCTGGTTCACGTTCTGGGTGAGGCTGGCCCAGGTCCCCGAGACCCCCTCCACCTCGGCCTGGCCGCCGAGGCGGCCCTCGGTGCCGACCTCGCGCGCCACGCGGGTCACCTCGGAGGCGAACGACGAGAGCTGGTCGACCATCTGGTTGATCGTGTTCTTCAGCTCCAGGATCTCGCCGCGGGCCGGCACCGTGATCTTCTGCGACAGGTCGCCCTTGGCTACGGCCGTGGTGACCTGCGCGATGTTGCGCACCTGGTCGGTCAGGTTGTCCGCCATCGAGTTCACCGACGCGGTGAGGTCGCGCCACGTTCCCGAGACGCCGCGCACCTCGGCCTGTCCGCCGAGGCGGCCCTCGGTGCCGACCTCGCGCGCCACGCGGGTCACCTCGTCTGCGAACGACGACAGCTGGTCCACCATCGTGTTGATGGTGTCCTTCAGCTCGAGCAGCTCGCCGCGCACCTCGACGGTGATCTTCTGGGACAGGTCGCCCCTTGCGACCGCGGTGGTCACCTTCGCGATGTTGCGGACCTGGCCCGTGAGGTTCCCTGCGAGCAGGTTGACGTTGTCGGTGAGGTCCTTCCAGGTGCCCGAGACGCCCGGCACGATCGCCTGGCCGCCGAGCCGTCCCTCGGTGCCGACCTCGCGCGCCACGCGGGTCACCTGGTCGGCGAACGCCGAGAGCTGGTCGACCATCGTGTTGACGGTCTCTTTCAACTGGGCGACCTCGCCGCGGGCGTCCACCGTGATCTTCTGTGACAGGTCGCCCTTGGCGACGGCGGTCGTGACCTGCGCGATGTTGCGCACCTGGCTCGTGAGGTTCCCCGCCAGGAGGTTGACGTTGTCGGTCAGGTCCTTCCAGGTGCCCGAGACGTCCTTCACCTCCGCCTGGCCGCCGAGCTTCCCCTCGGTGCCGACCTCGCGCGCGACACGGGTCACCTCTGCGGCGAACGCGGACAGCTGGTCGACCATCGTGTTGATGGTGTCCTTCAGCTCGGCGATCTCGCCGCGCACGTCGACCGTGATCTTCTGGGAGAGGTCGCCCTTGGCCACGGCCGTCGTGACCTGGGCGATGTTGCGCACCTGGCCGGTCAGGTTCCCGGCGAGCTGGTTCACGCCGTCGGTCAGGTCCCGCCAGGTCCCCGAGACGCCCTGCACGTCGGCCTGGCCGCCGAGCTTCCCCTCGGTGCCGACCTCGCGCGCGACGCGGGTCACCTCGTCGGCGAAGGAGGAGAGCTGGTCCACCATCGTGTTGATGGTGTCCTTCAGCTCGGCGACCTCGCCCTGGGCCTCCACGCTGATCTTCTGCGACAGGTCGCCGCGGGCGACCGCGGTGGTGACCTGGGCGATGTTGCGGACCTGGCCGGTGAGGTTGCCGGCGAGCTGGTTGACGTTGTCCGTGAGGTCCTTCCAGGTGCCCGAGACCCCCTCCACCTCGGCCTGGCCGCCGAGGCGGCCCTCGGTGCCGACCTCGCGCGCGACACGCGTCACCTCGTCGGCGAAGGAGGACAGCTGGTCGACCATCGTGTTGATGGTGTCTTTGAGCTCGGCGATCTCGCCGCGCACGTCGACCTGGATCTTCTGGGACAGGTCGCCGTTCGCGACGGCCGTCGTGACCCGCGCGATGTCGCGGACCTGGTCGGTGAGCTTGGCCGCCATGGAGTTGACCGAGTCCGTGAGGTCGCGCCACGTGCCGGCGACGCCGCTCACGCGCGCCTGTCCGCCGAGCTGCCCCTCGGTGCCGACCTCCCGCGCGACACGGGTCACCTCGTCGGCGAAGGCCGACAGCTGGTCCACCATCGTGTTGATGGTGTCCTTCAGCTCGGCGACCTCTCCCCTGGCGTCCACGGTGATCTTCTGGGACAGGTCGCCCAGTGCAACGGCCTTGGTCACCTGGGAGATGTTGCGGACCTGCCCCGTGAGGTTCCCCGCGAGCTGGTTCACGCTGTCGGTCAGGTCGCGCCAGGTGCCCGACACTCCCTGCACGTCGGCCTGACCGCCGAGGCGGCCCTCGGTGCCGACCTCGCGGGCCACCCTCGTGACCTCGTGCGCGAACGACCGGAGCTGGTCGACCATCGAGTTCACGGTCTGCTTCAGCTCCAGGAGCTCGCCGCGCACGTCCACGGTGACCTTCTGGGAGAGGTCGCCGTTCGCCACGGCCGTGGTCACGATCGCGATGTCGCGGACCTGGTCGCTCAGGTTCGCCGCCATCGAGTTCACCGAGCCCGTCAGGTCGCGCCAGATGCCGAACACGCCCTTCACGTCCGCCTGTACGCCGAGGTGGCCTTCGGTCCCCACCTCGTGGGTCACCCGGGTGAGCTCGGACGAGAAGGCGCGGAGCTGGTCGACCATCGAGTTCACGACGCCGCCGATCTCCGCGATGTCGCCGCGCGCGGGGCGGCCGTCGATGGTGAGGAGCACCTTCTGGGTGAGGTCTCCTTCGGCGACCGCGGAGATCACGCGGGTCACCTCGGTCGTCGGACGGACGAGGTCGTCGATGAGCGCGTTCGTCGCTTCGACGGTCGAGACCCACGAGCCGAACGACGGCTTCGAGCGGAGACGTACGGTCGTGCGGCCCTCGCGGCGCACGACGTCCGCGACGCGGGCGATCTCGGCCGCGAAGTGGTCCTGGCGGCTGGACAGCGCGTTGAACGCGCGGGCGATCTCCCCTTGGATGCCGGTGCGACGCCCCGGGAGCCGCACACCGAGGTTGCCGTTGCTCGCCGCGGTCAGCGCGCGGACGAGCTCGGAGAGGAAGGACGTGGGGCCCGCACCGGAAGTTGCGGCGTCGGACGGGCTGCCGTTCGGCCTCGCCCCGTCCCGGGTCGCCCGACCCTTCGACGCCCCCGTCCGGATCCCACCGGCGCTCGCCGACGCACCGGACGTTGCCCCGCGACGGGTCGCGATCGGGGCCTCGGCGTGAACTGGCATCTCCACCTCGCAGGAGTCGACGCCAGCCCTGCGGGCAACTGTTCTCCATCACGACCGTGTCCACGTGGCGAACGCGGCGCCCGTCCGAGTGGCCCCGGGCTGCGGGGCACCCAGCATCCGGCCTGGTCGGAGGGGATGTTTGCGTTCGCGGCATCGGGGTATCTAGGGGGCCGAACACTGTCCGTATCGCCAGCCCTGGACGAGCCGGAGCGGTGCAGAGGGGCTGGTTTCGCGCGCCCCCGGAGCGCTTCTCCCCCCGGCTACTGCCCGGGTGGCGGATGGAGCGCCGCTGCGAGCATCGCCCGCATGATCGGTCCCGCGATCGTCGCGCCGGAGGTGCCCGAAGGCTGGAAGGGCACCATGACGCACACCGCCACCTGGGGGTGTGTGTAGGGGGCGAGCCCGATCATCCAGTCGTCGATGTCAGCGGACAGGTTCGGGAGGCCGGTCTGGGCGGTGCCGGTCTTGACCGCGACCCTGAGCGAGGACGGGAAGATGCCCCGCGCGGTGCCGTCGGGCGCGGTCGCAACCGCCCGCATGAGCTGGTTCACCTTCGCCGCCGCGGCCGGGCTCATCGACTGCTTGTAGACGGTCGGCCGGTACCGGTCGACGACCTTGCCGTTCGAGTTCCGGACGACCGAGAGCACGTGCGGCGTCATGAGGGTCCCGCCGTCGGCGACCGCCGCGGCGACCATGGCCTGCTGCAAGGCGGTGGCCTTGTCGTCCTGCTGTCCGAACGCGGAGTAGGCGAGCCCCGGCGGCCCGAGCTTTGTGACCGAGAATGTGGCCGGCGCAGGGAAGGTCGACGCCGACACGACCGGGAGGTCGATGGGCGGCTTCCGGTTGTAGCCGAACAGCGCCGCCTGCCGCCACAGGGTTGCCGCGCCGAGGGCGAGCCCGAGGTTCGCGTAGCCGGGGTCGCATGACGGCGGCAACATCTGGGCGATCGTTCCCCCGCACGCATCCGCCTTGCCGCTTGTTGTCGCGTCGTTGCAGAGCTTCTTTGTCGTGTCGGGCAGCTTCGTGCACTTGTGGGGCGGGTACTTGAAGCTCGCGAGCGAGGGCTTCAGGTTGTAGACGGCCGCCGTCGTGACGACCTTGAAGGTGGAGCCCGGCGGCTCCGGGTCGAAGGTGGCGACGGGCACGCCCGGGTAGAAACCCTCGTGGTCGGCGACTGTGAAGTCGGCGTGACCCGCAGCCTCCTCCGTGGTGAGCTTCGGCGAGACCAGCGCGTTCGGTGTGTAGGTCGGGCTCGAGTACATGGCGAGGACGGCGCCGGTCCGCGGGTCCAGCACGACGATGGCGCCGTCCTTGTTGGCAGAAGGAAGGCTCGCGAGCTCGCGCTGGGCGAGCGCCTGGAGATAGGGCTCGACCGTGAGCGTCACCGAGTCGGTGGTGGGCGGCGGAGGTGTGAGGATCTGTCCGATGTTCTGCGGCGACTGGCGGTGGGCGACGAGCCACTTGTCGTACTGCCGCTCGACGCCGTTGGTGCCGTAGTACTGGGAGTCGTAGCCGACGATCGACGCGAAGAGCGGTCCCGCCGGGTACTCGCGCAGGTACTGGTAGGGTCCGGACGCCTTCGGCGCCGGCACCGAATGGGCCAGCACCTCACCGTTGGCCGCGAGGATGTCGCCGCGGATGTTGTCGTAGCGGGTGGCCGCGATGCGCGGGTTCTGCGACGACGCGTTCAGGGCCTGAGCCTGTCGCAACTGGATGTTGACCAGCTGCAAGAGGACGAGGCCGAAGCAGATCGCCAGGACGACGCCCAGCCAGCGGATGCGCCGGCCCATCTATGCCGTCCTCGAGCTCTCGCGCCGGACCACCACGAAAGAGGAGGTTCCCCGCGACCGGACGCATCAAGCGCCCGGGGTTCCGGCGTCCGGGGTTCCGGCGTCCGGGGTTCCGGCGTGCGCCCCTCGAGCGTCAGGTCCTGCCCCCGGCCTGCCGCTTGGCGACGACGTCGTACAGGCCGTCGCCGATCCCGCTCACCGAGAGCACGGTGAGGACGAGGGCGGCGGCGGGCAGCCAGAGCTCCCACCAGTAGGGGTTCACGATGTTGGGGAGACCCTGGGTGATTGTGCGTCCCCATGTCGTCGCGGGCGGTGGCACGGCGAGCCCGAGGAAGGCGAGAGACGCGGCGATCAGGATGGCTGTGGCGACCTTGAGCGTCGCGTTCACGATGATGGACCCGATGGAGTTCGGCAGGATGTGGTGCCCGATGAGCCGCAACTGCCAGGCGCCGAAGCCCTTCGCCGCCGTCACGTAGTCGCGCGATCGCAGCGACAGGGTCTCACCGCGCACGATGCGGGCGGTCGACGGCCAGCTCACTACGGTGATCGCCACGATGATGAGCCAGAGCGACGGCGTGAGAAGGGTGGCGATCAGCACAGCGAGGAAGAGGAAGGGGATCGAGAGCATGGTGTCGACGATCCGCATGAACAGCGAGTCCACGAAGCCGCCGGCGAAGCCCGCGATCGCCCCCCACAGAGCGCCGAAGCCCGTCGACAGCACGGCCACGGCGAGGCCGATCTCCAGGGTGCTCTGACCGCCGACCATCAGACGGCCGAGCATGTCGAACCCCTCGGCGTCCGTGCCGAGCGGGAACTGGCCGGAGGGGGCGAGGTTGGCGTTGAGCAGTGTCGCCGCTGTCTGGTTGCTCTTGTAGACGAGCGGCCCGACGAAGCAGAACAACACGATCAGCACCATGAACACGAAGCTCGCGAGCGCGAACCGGTTGGAGGTGAAGACCTGGATGTCCCGCTTCCACTTCTTCCACCGGATGCCGCGGTCGTCCGCTCCCGCCGGCGGGCCCCCCGCCCGATCGCGCAGGTCGAGAGCCGTCGGTGCAGGGAGGAGCGCTTCCCGGTCCCTCGGCCGGACCACGGCCGCGGCCGCCACGCCGTGGGGGACCGGGTCGGGCGCAGCCCCTCCGGGCTCAGACATAGCGGATCCGGGGATCCAGCGCGGCGTAGGCAAGGTCGGCGAGCAGGTTGCCGATCACGACGGCGCCGGTCACCAGCAGGATGATGCCCAGGAGCAGCGGATATGTGCGGTGCTGCTGGGCGTCCCAGAAGAGGAGGCCCATCCCCGGGAAGGCGAAGAGCACCTCGACCACGAGCGCCCCGCTGACGAGTGTCGGCAGGGTGAGCCCCACTGCCGAGATGTACGGGAGGAGCGAGTTGCGCAGGACGTGGCGTACCAAGACCCTCGAACGAGACGCGCCCTTCGCCCTCGCCGTGCGGACGTAGTCCTCCTCGAGGTTGTCGATCACCGAGCTACGCACGTAGCGGCTGAACCACGCGATGTTCCCGACGCACAGGGTGAGGACAGGGAGCGCGAGCGCCTTCACGTCGGTCGCCAATCCGTGGCCGAAGTTTGTCGCCGTCGCGGGAAGCAGGTTCAACTGGATGTTCAGCACCACGATCCCGATGGCCCCGATGAGGAAGTAGGGCATCGAGTACGTCGCGAGCACGGCTCCGGAAGTCCCGTAGTCGAGGAGCGTGTTCCGGCGAGCTCCCTGGAAGAGGCCGAGCGGGATCGAGACGATCATCGCGAGGACGAGGCCGCTGCCGGCGAGGATGAGGTCGCGAGGGAAGTACTCCTTCAAGAGCGTCGCGACGGGCGTCTGGTCGTAGTAGGAGAAGCCGAGGTTGCCGTGGAGCAGCTGGGACAGCCACAGCCCGTACTGCACCGGGACCGGTTTTGTGAGCCCTTCCTGGCGGGTCAGCTGGCGCACGGCGTATGAGCTCGCCTTCGGGCCGAGCTGCGCGCGCACCAGACCGCCCGGGAGAGCGTGGAGCAGTGCGAAGATGATCACCGACACCAAGATGAGGACGACGACGGCTTGGAGCAGCCGCCGCGCGAGATAGCCGATCACCGGCCCTCGCTCCCTGCGGTTGGGCGCCTCACCTCCAACGGCCGGTCCTTCGCCACCGCGCCCGAACGCTAGCCGCTACGGCTTCGTCAGGTACCACGTCTGAGGCATGTAGTTCGCGTACGGGTTCAAGTGCTGCCAGCCTGAGAGTGTCTTCTTCACCGTCGCGACCTCCCAGTCCGAGAGCGGCCACCACAAGGACGGAACGTTCTTCGACAGGTAGGTCTCGACCGCGTAGAGGGGCTTCGTCCCCGGCTTGGTCTCCGCCGCTGTGATGAGCCTCTGGGCCTTCGCTGTGAAATAGCCGCCGCCCCAGTAGTTGCCCTTCCCGAACTCGTCTTCGCCGACGGGGAGGAGCTCGTACTGCCCGTAGTTCCAGAACCACCCTGCGTAGCCGGCCATCCCCCACTTGCACGGCGATGTCGGGCAGACACCTGCGATGGAGTACATCGTTGTGACGGTCTGGCCGTCGAGGCGCAGGTCGATGCCGACACTCTTGGCGGCAGTGCGGAAGGCGGAGACTTGCGCGAAGAACGCTGTTGTGCCGGTCGAGTACATGTAGAGGAATGTGAGCTTCCGGCCCTTCGGGATGCCCTTGCCGCAGTCCGACGAGCCCGTTCCGGGGCGCTTGCAGACGAGGTAGCCGCCGGAACCCTTGGCCCATCCGTGCGACGCGAGAAGGTGCGCAGCAGCGGTCGGGTCGTAGGGGTACGGGTCCTTCTTGATCGCCGGAGCGACGTAGCGCGACTTCGGGAACTCCGCGACCGGCCCGTAGTCCTGCAGTCCGTAGCCGCCGAGGGTGCGCCCGAGGAAGAGCTTCTGTGTGATGAGGTGCTGCAACGCCTGCCGGATGTAGAGCTGGCGGGCGAGCGGCGCCCACGTCTTGGAGGTGTAGCTGAACTCCACCACTTCGTCGTAGAAGATCGGCCACGATTTGACCGTGTAACCGTGGCTCTTGAAATACGAGACCTGGCTGAGCTCACTGAACGGGACGTAGCCGAACGTGATCTTCCCCGAGCGGAGTGCGTTGAGCTCGGCGGTGCCTGTTGTGTAGCTGTAGACGCTGTACGAGGCGAGATGAGGCTTTGTCGCTCCCGAGTAGCTCGCGTTGCGCACAAAGGTCGCCGCGTGCGTCACCGGGTCGTAGCTGCTGATCGCGAACGGCCCGTCTACGACCTTCCACATCGGGTTCGTGCTGTAGGTGCTCCGGTCCTTCGCCTGGGTGAACATGAAGGTGAACACGGCCTTGGCACTCGTCGGCGAGGACGAATTCGCAATCGATCCCTTCGCTGTCGGGGACGTCTTGTCCCACGCCTGTACCGGGAGGGGGTAGATCCATCCGAGCTGGTTGCCGGTGAACCACAGCGGGTTGTACGCCTTCTTCAGGTGGAGGACGACGGTGTACGAGTCGGGATAGGTGACGCTCGCCAGATTGTCCGGCATCAGTCCGGGCAGGTAGTTGCCGATCTGCGTCTTCCCGGCCTGGAGCATCTCGAAGTAGAACTTCACGTCGTTCGATGTGACCGGAGCGCCTGTGGACCACTTGAAGGTGTTCTTCATGTGGATGGTCACCGTCTTGTCGCCGTCCGACCAGACGGGCGGTTTGGCGATCGAGAGCTTGTAGTCGATGCCGGTCTTCGATCCGATGCCGAACCAGAGAAGCGGCAGGTACATCTCGTTCTCGATGTTCGTCTGGTACGGCTCGTACGCCTGCTGGCTCTCGATGGGGATGACCCATGTGAACACGTCGCCGGGCAAGAGCGAGTAGCTGGCGGTCCCACCTGTGACGACCTTCGGCGTCTTGGCATGGCGCTGACTGGCCGCGGCGACCCCGCTCGACAGTCCCGGGCCCGCGCCGGTACCGAGGACGGTCAGGAGCAGTGCCGCAGATGCTGACGCTGCGCCCAGACGGCTGACGAGGCGAACCCGCGGAACCCGCGGCGCCCGCGGAACCCGCGGCGCCGAGCTACCGCCCGACGCCGACGCGGCACCCTTGGTGAACATCATGGCCACCCCCACGATTGCGCAGGAACTCTCCACGCCGACGACCCGGTTTGTTGCGGCGGGCAGGTTACGACTGGTCTCTCGCGCCAGCGCGACGGACGGGCTGGCGACCGGATGCGGGTACGGATCGTTGGTGGCGGCAACGATACGATTTCCTCCGCGCAACCGTCAAGTCGCGACTGATTTGCCGGAGCAGACGGCACTTGAGTGGGCGATTCCGCAGTGAACGGGGCCAAACACGACGGGCCTCTCACGCGTGGTCGACGCGTGCCGGCGCGCACGGCTCCTCCACGTCGAACATCGTCCACTGCCACGGCAGCCCGAAGACGTGTCCTCGCTCCCGGCCGGGTGGGGGCGGCGCCCCGGTAGCCTGCTCGCGTGCCCGATCGGCGCATCGTCGGCTACCAGCGTGACGACGTGGGGGACTGGGTCGCGGAGCTCTCTTGCGGCCACCGCCGCCACGTCCGGCACCGCCCTCCCTTCGAGTCGCGCCCCTGGGTCCTCGAGGACGCGGGGCGGGCCTCCCATCTCGGCAGCTGGGTCGACTGCCCGCTCTGCGAGGAGGATCCCGAGGGCGGCGAGCTGGTCTGCTACGCATCGCTCGTCTGCCCCGAGTGCGGCACGGTTCTCGACGACACCCACGACGCCTCCGCCCACGACGGTCCCTGAACCCGCCGGCGCGGGCGGGGTTAGGGTGCCGCGGTGACACTGCCCGGGCCCCGTGCGCTCTGCGTCTTCTGCGGGTCGTCGCTTCCGTCCGACGGCCGATTCGCCGAGACCGCCCAGGCTCTCGGCGCGCAGCTCGCGGCCCGCGGCGTCGAGCTCGTCTACGGCGGCGGGAGTGTCGGCTTGATGGGGGCTATCGCCGACGCGTGCCTCGGGGCCGGGGGCCGGGTGACCGGCGTGATCCCTGTGGGCCTCTTCGCCCGTGAGGTGGGGCACACGGGGCTCACCACGCTCTACGAGGTCGATTCCATGCACGAACGCAAGCAGCGGATGTACGACCTCGCCGACGCCTTCGTGGCGCTGCCGGGCGGGCTTGGCACGCTCGAGGAACTGGCGGAGATCGCGACCTGGTCACAGCTCGGGCTGCACCGCAAGCCGATCGTCCTCCTCGATGTGGACCGGTTCTGGGACCCGTTGGTCGCCCAGCTCGACCGCATGGTCGAGGTCGGTCTGCTCAAGCCCGAGAATCGCGGGCTGCTGGCGCGGGCGACGAGCGTCGAGGGCGTGTTCGACGCGCTCGGGGCCTACCGGCCGGCGCGGGTCGAGAAGTGGATCTCCGCCGAGGAGCGGTGACGCCGCTCATCCGTCGTCTCCCTCGCACGGCGGCGATTCCCGGTCGATCGCCGCGACCACGCGCCTCGCCGCGTCCGCCAGCACCTCGAGCTGCTCGTCGGTGAGCGCGTCGACGAAGAAGCGCCGGACGGTACGGACGTGCCCGGGCGCGGCCGCCTCGATCGCCCGCCTGCCGGCCGGGGTCACGACCACGAAGGCACCTCTGCGATCGACGGAGGACCGTTCCTTTCGCACGAGTCCACGTGCCGCCATGCGCGACACGTGGTGCGAGACCCGGCTGCGCTCCCAGCCCAGGTAGTGGGCGAGCTCGAAGAGGCGCGCCGCCCCGTCGGGCTTCCCGGTGAGCACCACGAGGACGACGTAGTCCGCGAGCGAGAGATCGGACTCGGCTGCCAGCTGGCCGGCGAGGGCGGCGTTCAGCCGGGCGATCATGACCTGGAGCGCCCGCCACGCGCTCTGCTGCGCTTCATCGAGCCAGGGGACGGCTGCCGGAGCTTCCCGTTTCCCCTGGTGGTCGCCCTCGTCCTCCACCGTTCCAGTCTATGGCTCCTCTCAGGAATAGGTGACACGTCCTCCAACGTTGGATGAAATATCACCGATCTCCTGACCGGAGACGTGTGAGCGGAGCAGCCCGACACAGCGCCGCCGGACCGAAAGACCCGAAAGACCCGAACGAGGAGCCAACCCCATGACCACCACCGCCACCACCACCGCCGCAATCCCCGCCACGCTGAGCGGGACGTACCGCATCGACCCGAGCCACAGCCGGATCGGGTTCGTGGCTCGCCACGCCATGGTCACGAAGGTGCGCGGCTCGTTCAACGAGTTCGAAGGCACCGGCTACTTCGACGTGGAGGACCCCGCGAAGTCGCACCTCGAGCTCACCATCAAGGCGGCGAGCATCGACACTCGGAACGCGGACCGCGACGCCCACCTGCGGAGCAACGACTTCTTCGCGATGGACGAGTACCCCGAGATCACGTTCGCCTCGACGAAGGTCGAAGCCGTGTCGGCGGGCACCTATCGGATCACGGGCGACCTGACGATCAAGGGCATCACCCGTCCGGTCTCCTTCGACCTCGAGTACACCGGCGACGTGGTCGACCCGTGGGGCAACACCCGGGTCGGCTTCGAGGGGTCGACGACCGTGAACCGCAAGGACTGGGGCGTCGCCTTCAACGTGGCCCTGGAGGCAGGCGGGGTGCTCGTGAGCGCCCCCCGCGCCCCCCGGGCCGCGCCCCCCGCCCCCGGGCGGGCCCCCCCCGCCGGTGTCGGCGCGTCCCCGCCGATCGTGACCGGGGTGCGAGGATGCCCGCATGGACGGGCCGACCATCGCCCTCTACACCGCGCACGCCGGCGAATGGGCGGCCGCGCGCGGTGGGCCAACCGACGACGCGGCGGCCCGCTTCCGGCGCCGGGTCGGAAACGGCGTGATCCTCGACGCCGGGTGCGGTGTCGGACGGTATCTCGCCGGCCTCGGAGCCCCGGCCGTGGGACTGGACGCGACCCGCGCGATGCTCGACCTTGCGGTCGGGAAGGGGATGCCGCTCGCCTGCGGCGACCTGGAGCATCTTCCCTTCGCCGGCGGGACGTTCGCCGGTCTGTTCGCCCGACATTCCTATCTCCACATTCCGAAAGAGCGCGCCCGCGCCGCCTTTGTCGAGGCGGCGCGTGTCGTGCGCCCGGGAGGCAGCCTCCTGCTCACGATGATCGCCGGGGGTTACGAGGGGCGGGCGCTCCCGGGGGACGACTTCCCGGGGCGGTGGTTCACGCTGTGGGGGGAGACGGAGCTCACGGCGGCCCTCCGCTGCGCCGGCTTCTCGGACGTGCGCGTCGAGGAGGTCACGACTCGCCGCGGGCATGACCTCGTCGCGACCGGGTCCCGAGACCAGCCGCTTGACCATCCGCGCGGAAGGTGAAGACCCGCGCCGCAAGGTCCGCGCCGGGCGTCAGAGCGGGCGGCCTCCGGTGGACCCCGACGCCGTAGTCGGCGGGGTCGCCGTCGAACGACTGCTCTTCGAGTCCTGCCTCGGCGAGCCAGCGCTGGATCTCCGTGGCGGCGATCCGGCGCGGAGCCGCCCCGAGTCCATACGACGAAACCCCCCGGCGCCACCATGGACGGAATGGCGTCGACGACCGTGCGCACCGCCTCGTGCGCGATGTTGCCGAAGATCCCGCAGAGGAGAAGGACGTCCACCGGGAGCGTGTCGCCAAACGAGCCGACCACGCCCGCGTCGGCACAGCGCACCTCGACCCGCACGAGGCCGTTGTCGAGCACCCGCTCGTCGACCCGGATCGAGCCGGTGGTGGCCCCGCCGTTCGAACCCGGGACGACGCGTGCG
>DAIRCY010000062.1:0-13991 GCA_036796435.1 Acidimicrobiales bacterium | reverse complement strand
GGCGAGGGGCGTGGAGGCGCTGGACGCGGCGCTGGCGCGCGCCGCGGCGTCCGGCGACGAGCGCGCAGGCTCGGCGCCCGAGGGGTGGCGACGCGGCCGGGGAATCGCGCTCTACGCACGTCCGACGTCCCCGCCCGCGACCACGAGCGTGCGGCTCGTGCCGGGCGACGACGGCCGGCTTGTCGTGGAAGTCCCGATTCCCGAGACCGGGACCGGGAGCCATTCGGTGGTCCGCGAGGAGCTTGCCGGCGCGCTCGGCGTCGACCCCGAGCTGGTCGAGGTCCGCCAGGTGTCGACGGGATCGCTGCCGTACGACCCCGGAGTCGGCGCCAGCCGGGTCACGGTCGGCGTGACGACGGCGGTGCGCGAGCTGGCGGACCGCTGGCTGGAGACGGGCGGCTCGCAGCCGCTCACGGTCGAGACCGGCGCGGGGTCGGAAGGTCCCGCGCTCGCCTTCTGCGCCCAGGTGGCGGACGTCGCGGTCGACCCCGAGACCGGGCAATTCCGGGTGGTGGCGCTGACGACGGCGGTCGACGTCGCGGCCGTGCTCCGCCCCCGATCGCACCGCATGCAGATCGACGGGGGCGCCGTCATGGGGTACGGGTTCGCCTGTCTCGAGGACCTGCTCGAGGGGGAGGGCCAGGTGTGGGCGGCGAACCTCGCAGAGTTCCGTCTGCCGACCGCCGAGGACGTCCCGGCCTTGCGCACGGTGCTCGTCGAGGGCGGGATGGGAGTCGGGCCCGCCAACGTGAAGGCGATCGGCGAGCTGTCGAACGTCCCCACCGCGGCCGCCATCGCCAACGCGCTCGCCGACGCCACCGGCTCCCGTCTCCGCCGGCTCCCGCTCACCGCGGAGCGGCTCTTCTGGGCGCTGCGGGCAGACGCGCCCCACGGGGAAGGAGCAACGTGAAGCTCAACGCGCGCGTCAACGGGTCGGCGTTCGAGGCGGACGTGGCCGCGACGTCGAGCCTCCTCGAGGTGCTGCGCGCCGCCGGGATGACGGGGACCAAGGAAGGATGCCGCGTCGGAGTCTGCGGGGTGTGCACGGTGCTCGTCGACGATCGCCCCGTGAGCTCGTGTCTCTACCTCGCCGGTTGCGCAGAAGGGACCGACATCTGGACGGTCGAAGGGATGGCTGCTCGCGCGCCGACAGTGGTCGACGCCTTCGTCGAGTGCGAGGGGATGCAGTGCGGCATCTGCACGCCCGGTCAGGTCGTGGCCGTGGCGTCCATGGGGCCCGACGTCGGCGACGAGGAGGACGTCCGCCACTACCTGAGCGGAAACCTGTGCCGTTGCACGGGGTACGGCACGATCGTCGAGGCGGCGCTCGAGGCGCAGCGCCGCAGGGCAGGGGCTGGGCCGCACAGGTGACCGGTCCGCAGACGGGAACGCCAAAGGGAGGGACGACGTTCCTCGCGCCTGGCAGCGTGGAGGAGGCGATCGCGGCGTTCGACACGCCTGACGCCGTCGCGGTGGCCGGTGGCACGTCGATCGGCCTGCTCCTCGGTCAGGGCCTGCTCGCCCCCGGGACGCTCGTGTGGCTCGGACGGATACCGGAACTGTCCCGGCTCGAGGTGCTCGACGACGAGCTCTCGATCGGCGCGACGTCGACGCTCGCCACGCTCGCCGGCGATCCGCGCGTGAGGAAATCTGCGCCCGCGCTCGCAGACGCCGCGGCGTCGGTCGGCAACATCCGGGTCCGTGCGGTCGCGACGATCGGCGGGGCGCTCGCGCACGCCGACCCCCGCCAGGATCTCCCGCCTGCGCTCGTGGCGCTCGGGGCCCGCGTCGAGGTGGTGGGCCCGGAGGGGAGGCGTGAGCTGGCCGTCGACGAGCTCATCGACGGCTTCATGTCGACCGCGCTCCGCCCGGGCGAGGTGATCACGAATGTGCGCGTCCCCCTTCCCCCGGGCAGGCGCAGCTCGTATCTCCGGTTCACCCCCGGGAGCGTCGACGACTACCCGACGGTCGCCGCGGCGGCGACGGTCACCGTCGCCGACAGCGCGCTCACCGCCGCCTCCCTGGCGATCGGGGGTGCGGGACCCGCCCCTTACGCGGTGCCCGAGGCCGAGGAGCTGCTCGGCAGCGAGGAGGACCGATGGCCGCACGTCGTGGCGGCCGTCGCGGAGGCGGCTGCTCGGAGGGCCGATCCGGTGGACGACCGGCTCGGCTCGGCGGCTTACAAGCGCCACATGGTCGCGGTCTGGGCGCGTCGCGCGATCGAGCGGTGCCTGACCGGCTGAGCGCTGCCCGTCACGCCGGTCCCGACGCATCCGCGGTGGCCCGCCGGACCAGGTACTGCCAGCCCGCGTCGAGGTTGCGCGCCGGCCAGCACATCTCGCGCTTCTCGAGAGCCTCCTCGTCGGAGGTCCACACGGTGGGCCCCCCTGCCGCCTCCACCTGGAGCTGGAGGCGGCAGGCTCGGTCGAGGAGCACGGCGCCCATCACCGCGGCCGGGACGTCCGCGCCGACGACCACCATCCCGTGCCCGGGGAGCAGGATGGCGTTTCTCCCACCCAGCTCGGCTGCGAGCTGCGTGCCGAGCTCGTGCGTGCGGATGAGCCCCGTCGTGCCGCTGAACCGCGCGAGGTCTGGCGGGACGAACAACGTGCCTTCGTGCGAGATGGGCCGGAGCGGGCTCCCGAGGGCGGCGAAGGCGGTCGAGGCCGCTGCGTGGGTGTGCACGACGCAGCCCACGTCGGGACGGGCGTCGAGGACACAGGTGTGGATGTGGAACTCGATGTGGCGTGGGCCGGTGCCGGCGCGCACCTCCCCCTCGCCGTCGACGAGCATGACGCGCTCGGGTGTCACCTCCTCGAGGCCCCATTCGGCCGCCTTCATCCAGGCGCCGCGACCGTGCGGGTCGCGCACCGACACGTGGCCCCAGATGAGGTCCGACTGCCCCGCGTGGGCGAGCACGCTGGACGCAAGCGCGGCGCGGTCCCGCGCACTGCGTGCCTCGTCGCCCAGTGCGCCGTCGTCGTCGAATGACTCGTGCAACGCGTGTGCTCCCGGCCCTTTGTCTGCGGTTCTCGGCTGGTCCCCTGCAGCGTTCCTTGACGCTCCTGGGGCCGGGCCGTACGTTACAGACACCGTTTCTGCGCTGCAGATCGGCCGCGCCGAGCGGGCCGCAGCGCCGCCCCCCGAGGAGGAATGTTGGGCGAGATCCGACGCCTTGGCTTCGACGAGCTCGACCCCGAGCTGCAGCAGGTGCTCCGAGCCAAGGTGGACCGGCTCGGCTATCTGGGCGAGTTCTTCTCCGTCGGGGGGCATCAGCCCGCCGCGACGGCGGCCTTCCAGCGCTTCACCGAGGCATTGAAAGAGGCGCTGCCCTCCGAGCTGACCGAGGTCGTCGCCCTCAGCGTCGCCTCGGCGCTCGGCAACGCCTACGAGCAGGTCCAGCACGAGCGGCTGGCCCGGACCCTGGGCTTCCCGGTCGAATGGATCGCCGCTTCGGTCGGTCGCGGCCCGGCGTCGGCGTTGAGCGAGCCCGCCCGCGCCGCGAGACGGCTGGCGCTCTCCGTCGTCGACGGGTATGGCCGCGCCGCCGCCGAAGACCTCGCCAGGACGGTCGACGTCGTCGGCGAGGACCACGCGGTGGGGATACTCCTGACCGTCGGCCGGTACGTCGCACATGCGGTGATCGCCAACACGCTCGAGCTCGCAGCCCCCGTGGAGGGGGTGCTCGCCGCCCCTTCGGCGCGCGAGGCGCGGTGAGCGCGACGACTGCCGGTCCGCCGGGAGATCCCGCAGATCTCGCCGAGCTGGCGCCCGCACGCGCGGAGGTCGCGCGCGCCTGCCGGGTGCTCGCGGCGGAAGGGCTCGTAAACGACATCCTCGGACATGTGAGCCTCCGGGTCGGCGACGGCCACATGCTCATCCGTGCGCGCAGCGCGTCGGATCCCGGGCTCCTGCTCACGAGGCCCGAGGACGTGGTGCTTACCGACTTCGACGGACGGCCGGCGGAGGAGCTCGGCGACCGGCAGCTGCCCCAGGAGCTGCCGATCCACGGGGAGGTCCTGCGGGCCCGACCCGCCGACGCCGCGGTCGTGCACGCGCACCCTCCCGACGTGGTGTTGTGCAGCATCGGGGGACTGGCGCTGCGACCGGTCTTCGGTGCCTTCAACATCCCGGCCATGCGTCTCGCGGAGCGCGGCGTGCCCATGTTCGACTACTACGGATTGATCAAGAGCCGCGAGCGCGGCGAACAGATGGTCGCAGCCATGGCGGGTGGCCGGGTGGTCCTCCTCCGCGGCCATGGACTGACCACGGCAGCGCCGTCGTTGGCGGGAGCGGTCGTCTCGGCGCTGAACGTGAACCTGCTCGCACGCATGACCGCCGCACTCGCCGCAGCCGGCTGCGAAGCGCCCGAGGTGCCCGAGGCCGACCGTGCGGAGCTCCCGGACCTTGGCGCGGCGTTCAACGACGAGCTCGTCTGGCGTCACCACGTGGCCAAGCTCGCGTGGCGCGGGCTGGGCATCGGGGTCTCCAGCGACTGACGGGCCGCCGCCGCACGAGGAAGGCCGAGCCGCGATGATAGGCGGCGATGACGCCAGGCGCGAGGGGCGACGACGGCTTCACCGACCAGCAGCGGGCCGGGCTCGAGGCGCGGCAGGCGGATCGGGACCGGACCCTCGAAGCCGTGCACCGCGTGGAGGCGGCCCTCTCCGAAGCCGCCCCGAGAAGAGAGGAACCCTGGCGTGACGCGGTGCTCGAAGCGCTCTCGGACCTGGAGGCGGCAACCACCGAAGAGGCGGAGAACGCGATGCAGCCCGACAGCCTGCTGTCGGATCTCTCGCGCAACCAGCCCAGGCTCCGCAACCGCGTCCGGGCGCTCCGGATCCAGTACGCGAAGGTCCGCGACACGATCGTCTCGATCCGAGAGGAGCTCGAAAGGGGCGACGATGCCGGGATCGACTACGGCGACGTCCGCCAGCGCCTCGGCTGGGTACTGAGCGCGCTGCGCCATCAGCGTGCACGAGAGTCGGACCTCATCTACGAGGCCTACTACGACGCCTTCAACGTCGATCTCAGGGGGTCCCAGTGACTGGCCACGGGGTCGGCCTGGACTGCGCCGCGCGCCGGCGGCTCTGACCACGCCGCCCACCACGCCGGTAGGATTCCGCCTCTCGGGAAGGGGTGGCGCCATGGGGTCAAGTGAGCAGGCGACCGGGCGTCCGGCCCCCGGCCAGCAGGAGCCCGCCCCGCCGGAGATCGACCCCGCCGAAGGCCGGCTCGCGGTCTTCTGCGTCGGGCTCGGAGCCGTCGGCACGACGCTGATCGCAGGGGTGGAGTCGATCAGGACCGGCACCGGTCAGCCGATCGGGTCGCTGTCGCAGCTCGGGACGGTCCGCCTCGGCCGCCGTGACGAGCCGCGCGTCACGCGTATTCGCGACCTCGTTCCCCTCGCGTCCCTCGAGCAGCTCGACTTCTGCGCCTGGGACCCGTTCCCCGACGACGCCTACGTGGCCGCGAGCCGGGCGGGGGTGCTGGACCAGCCGTCCATCGAACGGGTCGGTGCGTTCCTGCGGACGATCCGCCCGCTCCCGGCGGTGTTCGACCCGGCGTACGTCACCCAGGTGCACGGGCCGAACACCCGCGCCGACGACTCCCACCGCCGGCTCGTGGAGGGCATCCGGGCCGACATGATGGCGTTCCTCGAGTCCAAGGGCTCGGCCCGGGCCGTCATGATCTTTTGCGGCTCGACGGAAGCGCTCGCGCCCGACCACGAGGCGTACCAGAGCCTCGAGGCCTTCGAGACCGCTCTGGACCGCAGCGATCCCGCGATCGCTCCGAGCATGCTCTACGCGTACGCTGCCTTGGGGCTCGGGATCCCGTTCGTCAACTGCACGCCAAACCTCTCGATCGACACCCCAGCGCTCACCCAGTATGCGGCGGAGCACTCGGCCGCCATCGCCGGCAAGGACCTGAAGAGTGGCCAGACGATGGTGAAGACGGTCCTCGCGCCGATGATCAAGGCTCGGATGCTCGGCCTGTCAGGGTGGTACTCGACGAACATCCTCGGGAACCGGGACGGGGAGGTGCTCCAGGACCCCGACAGCTTCCGGGCGAAGGAGCAGACCAAGCTCGGCGTCCTCGAGGGCATCTTGCAGCCTGAGCTCTACCCCGAGCTCTACGGCGACATCGAGCACCAGGTCTCGATCAACTACTACCCGCCGCGCGGGGACAACAAGGAGGGCTGGGACAACATCGACATCTTCGGATGGCTCGGCTACCCGATGCAGCTGAAGGTGAACTTCTTGTGCCGCGACTCGATCCTCGCGGCCCCGCTCGTCCTCGACCTTCTCGTCTTCACCGACCTCGCCCAGCGCGCCGGGATGCGCGGGGTGCAGGAGTGGCTGTCCTTCTACTTCAAGTCGCCGCAGCACGCCCCGGGCGTGTATCCGGAGCACGACCTGTTCATCCAGCTGACCAAGCTCAAGAACACGCTGCGGTTCCTCGCCGGCGAGGAGCCGATCACCCACCTCGGCCTCGAGTACTACGACTACTTCTCCTGAGGGGCTCGAAGGAGGCTTCCTGTCAGGCGGCCGCCTCGTCCTCGCCCCGCGCCAGGGTGATCTCGACCGACGGGGCGGCGCCGAGCTCCAGCCCGTTGTCAGCCTCCGCGCGTGGCGACGATGTTGAGGCGCACGTAGTCGACGACAGGTTCGGGCATCGCGGCGACGACGGCGTCGAGGAACGGCCGGCGCTCCGGCTCGGCCAGGGTGGCCACGTGCTCTCGAAGGATGACCGTGCCGAGGAACTCGGCCAGCCGGTCGGGGTCGTCGAAGGGCGTCGGTTCCGGGTTCGTCCACACGGCGGCTTTCACGAAGCCCGCCCGCTCGAGCCTCGCCAGGGTGTCGTCGGGCGACGCGTAGAGCCACGTCCCCGCACGCTCGACGCCTAGCGAGCGCACCGCGGACAGGACCCCTTCGATGTTGCCCTCCGCACCGCACTGTGCGACGAACTGGCCGCCGGGCCGTAGCACCGCTGCCAGGTTCGCCAACAGCCGGTCGTGGTCCGTCACCCAGTGGAACGTGGCGGTCGAGAAGACCGCGTCGAGCGGCTGGTCTGATCCGAGTGTGGGGGGTGCGAGCTCGAGGAGGTCGACGCGAAGGAATCGGACCCTGTCGTGGTACGCCATGAGGCGTCGCCGCGCTTCGTCGAGCATGGAAGCCGAGACGTCGGCAGCGACGACGCGACCATCGGGGAGACGCCTCAGCAGCTCTTCGGTGACCCGCCCGCTCCCGCACCCCGCGTCGAGAACGGTCTCGCTTCCGGAGAGGACGAGCCGCTCCAGCACGGAGCGACCCCAGCGCGTCTGCGGATCAGCGAGACGATCGTAGGCGGCGCCGTCCCAGTCCGGACGACCGGATGGGGATGGTGGCCGGCCGGTCAGGGTGCGTCCTCCAGGTAACGGTCGAGGTCTGCGAGCAAGAGCGCCTTGCGGTCGGGAGTCGCAAAGCTCGAGTCGATGGAGGTCCGCGCGATGTCTCCGAGCGCCGCACGATCCCAGCCGAATTCCTCGGCACAGCGCCCGTACTCTCCTGCGACGGAGGTGCCGAAGAGGAGGGGATCGTCGGTGTTGACGCTCACGCGGACCCCGGACGTCCTCAGCCGGTCGATGGGGTGGTCGCCCAAGGATGCGACGACACCGAGGCGGACGTTGGACGTGGGACAGACGTCGAGTGGGATCGCGAGCGCTGCGAGGTCTGCGACGAGCCCGGGATCCTCGACCGCCCGGATGCCGTGGTCCACCCGCTCCACCTGAAGGCGCTCGATCGCGTCGCGGACCCCTTCTGGGCCCGAGGACTCGCCCGCGTGCGCGCACGTGTGCAATCCCGCGGCGCGGGCTCGCGCGAACAACGGGGCGAAGCGTTCCCCGGTCCTGCCTGACTCGGCCTCGTTTCCGTCGACGGACAGTGCGACGACACGCTCGGGCCGGACCTCGAGCAGCCAGTCGACGAGCTCGACGGACTCAGAGGGCTGCTGCGTGCGCTTCAGGCTGAAACACAGCCCCGACGTGACGCCGTGGTCGGCCTCGCCGGCGGCGAAGCCGCGGTCGAGGTGCGCGATGAACCCAGCCAGGTGGGCTTGCCACGCGGGCCAGTGGGCGGGGTTGAAGATGGCGTCGACGTGGCGGACCCCGCTCGCCGCCGCCCGCTCCGTCACCTCGTAGGCGATCCGTTCGACCTGGTCGCCTCGCGTGACGAGTGCACAGGAGTAGTCGAGGAAATCGAGGAACTCGCCGAGGTCGCCGAAAAGCGGTGCCCCCGTCTCGGGGTCGACCACCGCCGAGGCGCGAGCGGGATCCCCGGCCTGAACTGCCTCCAGTGGGACACAGCCCTCGAGGTGGACGTGGACCTCGGCCTTCGGGAGGGACCGGATCCATTCCGCCGCCGCCGGGTCGAAGGAGTGGGCCGTCGTGCCCGCGGGTATCGCCATCCCACGAGCGTACGAGCATGCAGCCCGCCGTGAGCTCTTCCGTGTGCCTGCCTCACCGAACTTCCGGCGCGGGTGGGGCCGTCCCCTTTCGTACGCCGGCGACTCGGCGACCAAGAGACGGCCACGAATAGGACGACAAGGAGCAAGAGAACATGTCCGATCGCTCAACCACCAGGCGGCCGCACGACACGAGGCCCGCGCTCGGTTCGGGCACCTTCGCTCTCGGCGGCGACCTCGAGGTGCATCGTCTCGGCTTCGGCGCCATGCAGCTCACCGGTTCCGGGGTCTGGGGGGAGCCGGCCGACCGCGGCGAATGCCTGCGTGTGCTGCGCCGCGCGGTGGAGCTCGGCATCGATTTCATCGACACCGCCGACGCCTACGGGCCGTTCGTGAGCGAGCAGCTGATCCGCGAGGCGCTCCACCCGTACCCCGAGGGTCTCGTCATCGCGACGAAGGCGGGTCTCACGCGGCAAGGCCCGGGACGCTGGACGCCCGTCGGCCGCCCTGCCTACCTTCGCCAGCAGGTCGAGCTGAGCCTCCGCCATCTCGGACTCGAGCGGATCGACCTCCTGCAGCTCCACAGGATCGATCCCGAGGTGCCCCTCGAGGACCAGCTCGGCGAGCTGGCCGCGTTGCGCGAAGAGGGCAAGATCCGCCACATCGGTCTGAGCGAGGTTGGCATCGCAGAGATCGACGCCGCTCGGCGCGTCGTCCCGATCGTCTCGGTGCAGAACCGCTACAACCTCGAAGACCGCGCGTCGGAGCCGGTGCTCGACTACTCGGCGGCCGAAGGCATCGGGTTCGTCCCTTGGTTCCCCCTCGCGACCGGTCGCCTCGCCCGGCCCGGCGGTCCGCTCGACGAGCTCGCTCGCGAGCGGGGCGCCTCGTCGTCGCAGATCGCCCTCGCGTGGCTGCTTGCGCGCTCCCGGGTCATGTTGCCGATTCCCGGGACGTCCTCGGTCGCGCACCTCGAGGAGAACACCGCGGCGGCGACGATCACTTTGGACGACGCCGAGATGAAGCGTCTCGACGAAGGCACGTAATGATCGGGTCGATGCAACCAGAACAACCGCCACGCATCATTTTCTGCGTCCGCAGGTACCGTAGTGGAGAATGCGCGTGAGACGGGTCTACGTGAGACGGGGCTAGCGGTGAGATCGCACGAACGTTCCGGACCTGGATCGAGCGAGCGGTCGTTTGGGTCGCCCGCCCCCGCAATGCCGTCGGGCCGCTCGCCCGGGAGCGACGGAGTGAGCGGGGGAGCCGGGAGTCCGAACCACCTTTCGGAGACCCTCGGGATCGAAGTGAGGACCGGGGGGCTCGGGTCGCCCGCGCAGGCGGTGGCCCTTGCGACCTTGTGCACCGTCTTGTTCCTCACGTTCCTCGACAACACCGTCGTCAGCGTCGGGCTCGCGGACATCCAGACCTCGCTCCATGCCGGCGTCACCTCCCTGCAATGGGTCGTCGACGGGTACGCGCTCACGTTCGCGACCTTCATGCTCGCGGCCGGGACGATGGGGGACATCTTCGGCCGGAAGAAGGCGATGCTCGCGGGGGTCGCCATCTTCTGTGTGGGCTCGGTCGTCTGCGCCACGGCGCCGAGCTCCGGATGGCTCATCGCCGGCCGCGTGATCATGGGGGTGGGTGCTGCCGCATCCGAGCCGGGGACCTTGTCGGTGATCCGCCACGTCTACCCCGACCGCGCCACCCGGGCGGACGCGCTCGGCGTGTGGGCGGCCGTCTCCGGACTGGCGCTCGCGCTCGGTCCGGTCATCGCCGGCGGGCTCGTCGGGGTCGCGAGCTGGCGGGCCATCTTCTGGTTCAACCTGGCCTTCGGGCTCCTTGCCTTCGGCATGGCGGCCGCCTTCGTGCCCGAGACGTCCGACCCGGAGGGAAGGCGCTTTGACTGGGCCGGCATGCTCCTCGGCGGCGCGGCGCTCGGGTCGGTCTCGTTCGCGATCATCCAGGGAGAGATCTCCGGATACGGCGCCTGGTGGATCGCCCTCCTCTTCGGGGCGGCGGTGCTGTTCGGCCTCGCCTTCCTCGTGGTCGAGCGTGTGCGGCAGAGCCCGATGATCGACCTCGCGATGTTCCGCAAGCCGCCCTTCCTCGGCTCGAACGTCGTCGCCTTTGCGACGTTCTTCGGGACGTTCTCGATCTTCTTCTTCACTGCGCTCTACGTGCAGGTGGTCATCACAGCGTCCGCGTACCAGACGGCGCTCGACTTCCTACCGATGGCCGTCGCGCTCATCCTCGGGTCGGCACTCACCGGCCCCTGGGTTGCCCGCGCAGGACCCCGCGTTCCCATGATCGTGGGCTGTGTCCTCGCAGCCCTCGGGATCTTCGTCACCAGCGCGACGCTCGGCCCACATTCGGGCTTCGGCACACTCGGCTGGACGTTGCCGATCGCGGGGCTGGGCTTCGGGATCGCGCTCGTGCCGGTGACCTCGGCGGCGCTCACCGTCGTGCCACCCGCGAGGTCCGGCATGGCCGCGTCAGCCACCAATACGAGCCGCGAGCTCGGTGCCGTCATCGGCGTCGCGGTGCTCGGCGCGGTCGTCGACTCCAAGCTCACCGGCGAGCTCGCCGTGCGACTCAAGGCCCTCGGCATCCCGCCGAGCTTCCAGAGCCTCGTGATCAACGCGGTGTCGAGCGGGGGGCTCAGCTCTTCGGCGGCTTCGAAGGCCGAGCACAGCCACACAGTGCACATCGCGAACCTCGCGACCAAAGTGATCCACGCCGCCTACCACGCCTTTGGCGCGGGGCTCCACCTGTCGTTCGACATCGCGGGGTCCCTCCTCCTCGTGAGCGCGGTCGTCGCCGCGGCCACGGTGCACCGAAGGGCCGGGGAGCACTACGAGCTGTAGCTACGACTTGTAGCTACGAGCTGTACCTGCGCGCCGGCACTGGTGCGAGCAGCGGTGCGGCGGCCCGGCCGGCTAACCGGGTCTCCCTCAGCCTGACCGGTCAGGTGCCGTTCGAGCCCGGCGAATGCGCGCGTCGCCAGCCGTTCGACGCCACCCGCCGGCCGCGGGAGCCGCCTTCGTCCGCCCGGTCGTCCTCCGGCGGCTCGGGGATCGGGACGATCAGCGGCGTACCGTCGTCGACGAGGGTGGGGCCGGGGACGGCCGACCTCGGGGCGGGGGCGGGAGGTGCTGCCTGACCGTTCGGTGCAGCCGGCGCGGCGGCCCGGCCAAGGCCCCCAGGACCCCCACCCCCGGGACCCCCGGGCGCGTCGCTCGGGGGTCGGCGGCTCGGCGGGGATGTGTCGTCGGCCATCTCGTCCATCCCGATGGGACCCTCCGGCCTCCCCGCAAGGAACTGGCGGATGACCGGGTCGTCGGAGGCGAGCATCTCCTCTTTGCTCGCGAACTTGACGAGCCGTGAGCGGTAGAGGATCCCCATGAAGTCGGCGATGCGCTTGACCGACTCGATGTTGTGGGTGATGACGAAGAACGTGGCGCCGGTCTCGTGCTGCACGGTGTTCACGAGCTCGTCGAGGTACGCCACGCGCACGGGGTCGAGGCCCGAGTCGGGCTCGTCGAAGAGGACGATCTCGGGGTCGGTGACCATCGCGCGGGCGAGTCCGGCCCGCTTCTTCATGCCGCCGGACACCTCGCCGGGGAGCTTGTTCAGGTGTGCGAGCAGGCCGACGAGCTCGGCGTTGCGCAGGACGAGCTCCCGGATCTCCCGCTCGGTCTTGCGGGTGTGCTCCCGTAGCGGGAAGGCGATGTTGTCGTAGAGGCTCATCGACCCGAACAGCGCACCGTCCTGGAACAGGACGCCAAACTTCTTGCGGACCTCGTACAGCCGACGTTCGCTCAAGCCCACGATCTGGTCCCCGTCCACCCAGATCTCGCCGCACTCGGGGGTGAGGAGGCCGAGCATGTTCTTGAGGAGGACGGACTTCCCGGTCCCGGAAGGGCCGAGGATGGCGGTCGTGCGTCCCTTCGGGATGTCGAAGGTGACGTCTTCGAGGACGGTGTGGCTGCCGAATGACTTGGTCAGCCCGCGGATCGAGATGATGGGCTCGCCGGGGGCGATCCAGCGCCGCGGCTCGCCGCCCCCGTCGTGGTGTGCCTCGGTCGCGCCCGGCTCGACGGCCGGCGACGGCGACGCGACGCGGGACGGCTCCTGGCTGCCCACGCTGCGCTTGTTCCCCCATCGCCTCATCGTCACCGTCCAGGGAAACGGACCACGCACGGTCGCCTAACGGCCGGGATCGCCCCGGTCGTCGAATCTCGGGCTCGATCTACCCGGGTGGCGGCTGCCCCACTCGCCGGCGCGTCGTCCCGCCGCCGGGAGGTCGAGGACCGTAAGGCCTCGGTCCCGGCATCGTTTCCCCCGTTGGTGGGCATGTTGTGGCCGCCTGCCGCTCAGGCAGAGAAGTAGGGGGAATACCAGGTGCATGGTCCGCAGCCAGGGCCGGGGGGAGGAGCCACGGGCGCGTTGCGTCCGGACCCCACCTCCGTCCTCCCGCGGCGCCCGATCGTGCCCACGCGGCCCGACGGCAGGGCCGCCGTCGCCGTGCGCGAGACGGGACGGATGTTCGCGATCGCGTTCGAGGCCCTCCGCCAGCTCTTCGTGCGGGGGCTCCCGGTCAGCGAGTTCTTCGACCAGTGCTGGTTCCTCGCCCGGGTCACCACCCTCCCGCTCATCTTGGTCTCGATCCCCTTCGGGATGGTCATCGCCCTCGAAGTGGGCTCGCTGCTCCAGCAGATCGGCGCCCAGTCCCAGCTCGGTGCTGCGATGGTGCTCGCGGTGGTCCGCGAGCAGGCGCCCGTGGCCACGGCCCTGCTGATCGCCGGCGCCGGGGGGTCCGCCATGTGCGCCGACCTCGGGTCGAGGCGCATCCGCACAGAGATCAGCGCGATGGAAGTGATGGGTGTGAACCCCATCCACCGTCTCGTGCTCCCGCGCCTTCTGGCAGCCATGGTCGTCGCCTTCCTGCTCGACGCGGTGGTGAGCGTCGCCGGGATCCTCGGCGGCCTCTACTTCGGCGTCGTGTCCGTCCATGTGACCCAGAGCAGCTTCTTTGCGACCTTCTCCGAGCTCGCGCAGCTCGCCGACCTCGGGATCGCGCTGTTCAAGGCGGCGGTGTTCGGGTTCCTGGCGGCGATGGTCGCTTGCTACAAGGGGATGTACGCCAAAGGGGGGCCGAAGGGCGTCGGGGACGCGGTGAATCAGGCCGTCGTGGTGACGTTCATCCTGGCGTTCTTCGTGAACTTCGTGCTCACGGTCTTCTACTTCAACTTCGTCCCGCAGAAGGCGATCTGATGGCGTCGACGAGCCTTCCGGCTTCCCACCCTCTGCCCGGAGGGGGCCCGCCGGGGCTGGACACCGGCGGGAGCGTCGGACGCGGCATCGCCTCGGCCGTCGCCGTCCCCGTCGGCCTGCTCGACGCGTTCTACGACCACCTCCGCTTCTACGGCCGGATCCTTCGCGCGATGCCGCGGGCGGCCCGCTACCCGCGCGAGATCGGCATCTTGATGTCGGACATCGCGATCGGACCCGGCGCGCTCGTCGTCGGCGGCGGGATGTTCTTC
>DAIRCY010000061.1:0-14347 GCA_036796435.1 Acidimicrobiales bacterium | reverse complement strand
GCCCGTGGTTGGGGTGTGTCCCGCCTCCCGTTCTACCCCGCTCTCGCCTTCGTCGCCGTGGTTCCGGACCGGCGACTCGAGACGTCCACGGCGCGGGCGGCACTCGCCGCCGAGGTCCCGCGGGCCGACGCCGTCTTCAACCTCGGCCGCCTGGCTCTCCTCCTCGAGGGGCTCGGCGACCGGCGCCGGCTCGTGTCCGCGGCGACCGGCGACCGGCTGCACCAGCCCGCCCGCTCGCGGCTCTTCCCTGAGGCCCCGCGACTGCTCGCCGCCCTGGAGCAGGCCGGGGCGGTCGCTGCGTGCTGGTCAGGGGCCGGCCCGACCCTCCTCGGGATCTGCGACGGAGACGGCGCGTCGAGGGTGGCCGAGAGTGCCCGAGCGGCGCTCGACGACGCGCACGTGGCGGGCAGGGTGCTCGTCCTCCGCGCGGACAGCGAGGGACTGGTGGTCGGCGCCGGGGCCCGGCTCCCAGCCCGCCGTCTTTCTCCCGCGTAGGTGCCGAAGTGGCCCGGCGTAGACTTCGGCGGTGAGCCGCAAGTTCTTGGTCCGCACCTTCGGCTGCCAGATGAACGAGCACGACTCCGAGCGGCTCGCAGGGCTGTTCGCCGCAGAGGGCATGGAGCCTGCGGAGGGGCTCGATGACGCTGACGTCGTGGTCTTCAACACCTGCTGCATCCGGGAGAACGCCGACAACAAGCTGTACGGGCACCTCGGCAACCTGAAGACCCTGCGCCAGCGACGTCCCGACCTCCAGATCGCCGTCGGCGGGTGCCTCGCGCAGAAGGACCGCGACATCGTCCGGGCGAAGGCGCCCCACGTCGACGTCGTGTTCGGCACCCACAACCTCGCCCGGGCCCCCGAGCTGCTCCGGCGCGCCGCGCTGTACGGTCCCCTCGTCGAGGTGCTCGACGCCCCCGACCCCGCGCTCGTGGACCACGCGCCCGCCCTCTCGGCCGTGCGCGAGCTGCCCTACGCGGCCTGGGTCACCATCCAGACGGGGTGCGACAACTCGTGCGCCTTCTGCATCGTCCCGGCGGTGCGTGGGCCGGAGGTCAGCAGGCCGGTGGACGACCTCGTCGACGAGGTCCGCTCGCTCGCGCGACGCGGCGTGGTCGAGGTCACGCTCCTCGGACAGAACGTCAACTCCTACGGCAGGGATCTCACGCGCCGCCGGCCGCTCTTCGCGGCGCTGCTCCGCGAGGTGGGGGCGGTCGAGGGAGTGCGCCGGGTGCGCTTCACGAGCCCGCACCCGAAGGACCTGCGGCCCGAGACGATCGCCGCCATGGCAGAGGTCGACGCGGTCTGCGAGCAGCTCCACCTGCCGCTCCAGGCGGGCAGCGACAGGGTGCTCGCAGCGATGCGCCGCGGGTACACGGCCGAGCGCTTCCTCGCCCGGCTCGACGCCGCCCGCGCGGCGGTGGACGACCTCGCCGTCACGACCGACCTCATCGTGGGGTTCCCAGGCGAGACGGAACAGGACTTCGCAGACACCCTGGCGGTCGTGGCCGAAGCGGGGTTCGACAGTGCGTACACCTTCGTGTTCTCCCCGAGACCGGGGACCCGCGCCGCGGCGATGGAGGAGTCGTTCGTCGCGCCCGACGTCGTGGCGGATCGCTTCGAGCGGCTGCGCCAGGTCGTCGAGCGCTCCGCGCTCCGCCGCAACGAGGCGCGCGTCGGGCGCGTGGAAGAAGTGCTCGTCGAAGGTCCGAGCCGCCGCGACCCTTCACTGCTCACCGGCCGGACCCGGCAGGGCAAGCTCGTCCACTTCGCTCCGGCACGCGGAGGCGACGGGTCGTCACCCGTTTCACCCGGGGCATTCTGCGAGGTGAAGGTGACCGGCGCCGCGCCGCACCATCTGCTCGGGACGATCGTGCGCGTGACGGCCCCCCCTGCCCACCGCCGCCGGCTCCCGGTCACCGCGGCTTGAGCCGCGCCGGCGCGGGCGAGGTGGCGCTCGTCGGGACCACCGCCTCGGGCAAGTCGTCGCTCGCGATGGCGGTCGCCCGCCGCCTGGGCGACGTCGAGCTCGTCTGCGTCGACTCGATGACCGTCTACCGCGGCATGGACATCGGCACGGCGAAGCCCACCGCACAGGACCGTTCCGCGGTGCGCCACCACCTCCTCGACCTCGTGGAGCCGTCACAGGAGTTCACGGTCCGCGAGTTCCAGGCCGCCGCGAGAGCGGCGCGGGCGGACATCGCCCGGCGAGGGAGCCGGGCGCTCCTCGTCGGAGGCACCGGCCTGTACCTGCGCGCGGTGCTCGACGACCTCGCCATCCCCGAGCGATATCCCGAGGTCGCCGCCGAGCTCGACGAGCAGGCAGACCGGCCGGGCGGCGTGGCGGCCCTCTACGCGCGGCTCGCCTCGCTCGATCCCCTGGCCGCCTCGCGCACGACGGAGACCAACCGTCGTCGCATCGTGCGCGCGCTCGAGGTGACGATCGGGTCGGGTCGTCCGTTCTCCTCCTTCGGGCCCGGGCTCACCGCCTACCCGCAGACCGGCGTCCGCCTCCTCGGCCTCCCCTTCGTCGCCGAGGTCGTCGACGAGCGGATCGCCGCGCGCCTCGCCCGGTGGCTGGAGGCCGGGTTCCTCGACGAGGTGCGAGGTCTCGCTGCCCGGCCCGGAGGCCTGTCACGCACCGCCCGCCAGGCCCTCGGGTACAAGGAGCTGCTCGGCCATCTCGAGCGGGGGGTGCCGCTCGAAGAGAGCGTGGAGGAGGCGGTCCGGCGGACCCGCGCGTTCGCGCGCCGTCAGTGGGCCTGGTTCCGCCGCGACCCGCGCATCCGCTGGGTCTCGGCCGACGAAGACCCCGCAGAGGTGCTGGTCGAGGCCCTCGGAGGAGAGCCCGCACGGCCGCGGGGCACGGCCGGCGGCGACCCGGTGCGAGACTGGTGACGATGGTCCACGCCGCTGCCAGACGCCCGACGCGTGCGGCCGCCGGCGCGACTGCTCCTGTGTCCGGGCCGGGTGCTCCTGCGTCGAGACCCGGGCTCGCCATGACGAAGCTCGAAGCCGCGGGCAACGACTTCGTCGTCGTGCTCGACCCGGCACCGCAGGCGTGGGCGTGGCTCACCCCCGCATCGGTCCGCAGGCTGTGCCACCGCCGGCTCGGGATCGGCGCGGACGGGCTCATCGTCGGCCGCTCGACCGGCCCGGAGCAAGTCGAAGGTGGCCTCCGGATGTTCCTCTTCAATGCGGACGGCTCCGAGGCCGAGATGAGCGGCAACGGGGTCCGCTGCCTCGTGCACGCCGCGATCGACGCCGGCCTCGTCGCGGAGGGGCTCGTGCAGGTGGGGACGGCCGCAGGCCCGCGCAGCGTCGACTACCGGCCGGACGGTGCCGGCGCAGGCTGGGCCCGCGTCGGCATGGGTCCGGTCCGTCTCGGCGACGAGGTGACGAGCCCCCTGCCCGGGGCGCGAGCCCGGCTCGCCGACGTCGGCAACCCGCATCTCGTCGTCGTCGGCGACATCGAGCTCGATTCGGTCGACCTCGGGTCGCTCGCCGCGCCGGCGTACGAGGTCGCAGGCGGCGCGGTCAACCTCGAGGTCGTCAGGCCGGGCCGGACAGGCGCGGATCTCGAGCTCCGTGTGCTCGAGCGCGGCGCGGGGGAGACGCTCGCCTGCGGCACCGGCACCTGCGCCGCCGCGGCGGTGGCCCGAGGGTTCGGGATGGTCGGCGACACCGTGGCGGTCGACAACCCCGGGGGGCGTCTGGAGGTCCGTCTCGGACCCGAAGGCGCAGAGCTGGGCGGTCCGGTGCGCAAGGTCGCCGTCGTCGTCGTCGACGCAGCGTTCTTCGGCGGGCTCGACGCGGCGAGCGGCACGGACGGATGACGACGCACCTCCCGGGCACCCTCATCACGCGCGAGTTCCGCGAGCGGATCGTGCTCGTCGGGGTCGCGCTGACCGGCACCGATCTAGAAGACGTGGAGGCGAACCTCGACGAGCTCGCGCTGCTCGTCGACACGGCCGGCGCCGACGTGGTCGGCCGGACGATCCAGCGCCGCGCGCGCCCGGATCCGGCGACGTTCGTGGGCCGCGGCAAAGCGCACGAGATCGCGGAGCTCGCAGAGCAGGTGGACGCGGACACCGTCGTGTTCGACGACGAGCTGTCAGCGGCCCAGCAGCGCAACTTGGAGGGGATCTTCGGGCGGACGGCGATCGACCGGACCGCGGTGATCCTCGACATCTTCGCCCAGAACGCGCGCAGCCCCGAGGGCAAGGCCCAGGTGGAGCTCGCGCTTCTGCGCTACCGGCTGCCCCGGCTCCGGGGTCGAGGCAACCAGCTCAGCCAGCAAGCGGGCCGCATCGGGACGCGCGGGCCGGGCGAGACCCAGCTCGAAGAGGACCGGCGCCGCCTGGTGCGGCGCATGCAGCGGCTCGAATCGGACCTGCGCGAGGTCGACCGCACCCGCCAGACCCAGCGCCGCTCGAGACGCCGCGGGAGGCTGCGCGAGGTCGCCCTCGTCGGGTACACGAACGCCGGCAAGTCGACTCTCCTCAACAGGCTGACCGACGCCGGTGTCCCCGTCGAGAACAGGCTCTTCGTCACCTTGGACCCCCGCACCCGGCAGCTCGCGCTGCCGGGAGGGGAGACCGTGCTCGTGACCGACACCGTCGGCTTCGTCCGCAAGCTCCCGCACGAGCTCGTCGAGGCCTTCCGGTCGACGCTCGACTCGGTCCGGCTCGCCGACCTGCTCGTGCACGTGGCCGACGGGTCCGCCTCGGATCCGGAGGGACAGATCGCGGCGGTCCGCACGGTGCTCGACGAAATCGGCGCTGGCGGGCTGCCGGAGCTGCTCGTCGTGAACAAGGCCGACGCGAGCTCCGAGGCGGCGCGCCTCGCCGCCAAGTCGGAGGGCGCCGTCTCGATCTCGGCTGCAACGGGCGAGGGGATCGACGTCCTGCTCGCGGCGATCGGGGACCGGTTGCGCATGTCGGACCGGATGGTGGAGCTGGAGATCCCCTGGGCGCGCGGCGACGTGCTCGCGGCGGTGCACCGGGAGGGCGAGGTGGTCGAGCAGGAGGACGGGGACGACGCCGCCCGCGTGCACGTCGTGCTCGACGACGCGGGCCGCGCGCGCTTCTCCGAGTACCTGGTCCGGGGTGCGTAGCCGTGACGGCCACCGACCCGGACGCGACCAGGGCCGAAGAAGGCTTCCGGCCCCCGCCGTACCCCTACGAGCGGATCTCGGCGATGCGGGCCCTCGCCGGCACGCTTCCCGGTGGCGTCGTCGACTGCTCGGTAGGGACGCCCTGTGACCCGCCGCCTCCCGAGGCGGTCCAGGCGCTCGCAAAGTCCGGCGCCGAGCGCGGCTATCCACCCTCCGCAGGGAACCCCGCGTACCGGCGGGCGGCGGTCGAGTACCTCGCCAGGACCTTCGGCGTCTCGCTCGACCCCGGCGGCGTCGCGGCGTGTGTCGGCACGAAGGAGATGGTGGCCTCGACGCCGCAGTACCTTCGGCTGCGGGACCCGTCGCGCGATACCGTCCTCTACCCGTCGGTGTCGTACCCGACGTACGCGATGGGCGCTCGTCTCGCCGGTTGTCGCGCGGTGCCGGTGCCGCCGGCGGATCGGGACGGTTCGGGTCTCGACCTCGGCGCCGTCGACGAGGAGGACGTCGCCCGCGCGCTCCTCTTGTGGGTGAACTCGCCCGCCAATCCCTCCGGAGGGCTGACCGACCTCGCCGCCGCGGCAGCATGGGGCAGGGACCACTCGGTGCCGGTCTTCTCCGACGAGTGCTACGCCGACTTCACGTGGGAAGGCCGGCCGTGCTCGATCCTCCAGGCCGGGACCCGAGACGTCGTCGCGGTCCACTCGGTCTCCAAGCGCTCCAACCTCGCCGGCGTCCGGGCCGGGTTCTTCGCAGGGGACGACGCGCTCGTCTCGTACCTGCGCGACGTCCGCCAGCACGCGGGGTTCATGGTCCCAGGACCCGTCCAGGCCGCGGCCGTGGTCGCCTGGTCCGACGACGCGCACGTCGTCGCCCAGCGCTCCCGGTACCGGGAGCGGCTGGAGCTGCTGGCGCGGGCGCTCTCCGACGGCGGGTGCCCGACGACGCTGCCCTCGGGAAGCTTCTACCTGTGGCCCGCGGTCCCGGCGCGCTGGCCCGACGGCTGGGCGATGGCCGAGGCGCTCGCCAAGGTGACCGGCATGCTCGTCAGCCCCGGCGACCTCTACGGCCCCGACGGCGCCGGCCACGTCCGCATCGCGGTGGTGCAGCCGACCGACCGGCTCGCGCTCGTGGCCGAGCGGCTCGCCGGCGCCGACTGGCGCTGAGGGGTGCGCCGGGCGGCGGCCCCGGCGGCTACGCCAAGCGGCTGCGCCAAGATGTGCCGATGGAGTACTCCGCGTTCTCGGCCGGGCACCTGCCCGGCGTCCTGCACCTCTGCGAGCTCGAGGGTTGGCCGTCGTTTCCCGCAGACCCGCTGATGGCGGCGCGCGTGCTCACGGCGCCCGGCGTCGTGTGCGTCGTCGCCCTCGAAGACGGCGACGTCGCGGGGTTCGCGCAGCTGCTCACCGACGGCGAGATCCAGGCCTACCTGGCACTCGTCGCCGTGACGCCCGCGGCGCGCCGACGAGGTGTCGGCAAGAGGCTCGTCGAAGAGGCCTTCGACCGCTCGGGCGCGCAGCGTCTCGACCTCCTCTCGCTCGACGAGAGCAAGGGCTTCTATCGGTCGTTTCGTAACCGCGAGCTGGCGGGTTTCCGCATCTACCCGGGAGCAGACGCGCGCGAGACGTAACCCGGTGCCGAGGCACCTCAGCGCGCGCCGCGGCGCCTGCCAGCGCAGCCGGTCGAGCACCTCAGCGCGCGCGGTGGACGCTCACGGCGTAGTCGCTCGTTTCGGCGAACGGCGCCGCGTCCCAGGTGGAGAACCGAGCCTCGAGGAAGAGGCCTGCCGCCGTCGCCATCTCGTCGTAGTCGCCGACCGTGAGCCCGCCGCCGAGGGAGAAACCCGCGACGAGGCGGCCGCCCTGGACGAGATGCCGTGCGAGCCGGTCCACGACCCCGGCCTCGGTGCCGTGCGCGACGAACAGGAGGACGTTCCCGGCCGTGAGGACGACCTCGAATCGGCGTCCGAGATCGAGCGTGGCGAGGTCCGCTTCGACCCAGACGAGCGAGGGCGCCTTGCGGCGGGCGGCCTCGAGCATGGCGGGGTCGACGTCGACGCCTGCCACCTCGACGCCGCGCCGGGCGAGCTCGATCGCGACGCGCCCCGTGCCGCACCCCGCGTCGAGCACCGTCCGAGGCGCGAGAGTGGAAACGAAGTCGGCTTCGCCGTGGACGTCGACCCCCGACGCCGCCAGCTCCTCGAATCGCCGGTCGTAGGCGGCGCCGCGGGCGACATCCGCCCTCGTCCACCGGTCTTGCTGGGCCATCGGTACAGTCTGGCTGCGTGGAGGAGCTGCGCGGGCGCATCGAGGAGCTCTGGGCACGCCTGGACGAGCTCTCACCGGCCGACACCGAGGCGGCCGCGACCGTCACCGAGGCCGTCGGACTGCTCGACCGGGGCGAGGCGCGCGTCGCCGAGACCGCCCCCGGCGGCGAGACCGTGGTCCACGAGTGGCTGAAGAAGGCGATCCTCCTCCTCTTCCGCCTGCGCGACCTCGAGACCACCGAGCTCGGCCCCTTCGAGTACGTAGACAAGCTGCCCCTCAAGCACGACTTCGCCCGCGCACAGGTCCGAGTCGTGCCGGGTGCATCCGCCCGCTGGGGCTCGTACCTGGCTCCGGGCGTCGTCCTCATGCCGTCGTACGTGAACGTGGGGGCGCGGGTGGGGGAGCAGACGATGGTGGACACCTGGGCGACGGTCGGGAGCTGCGCGCAGATCGGGGCGCGGGTCCACCTCTCCGGCGGCGTCGGCATCGGCGGCGTGCTCGAGCCGCCCAACGCGGTGCCCGTCGTCGTCGAGGACACAGCGCTCATCGGCAGCCGTTGCATGGTGACCCAGGGGGCACGGGTGGGACGTGGGGCGGTGCTCGGCGAGGGGACGATCCTGAACCCCTCGATCCCGGTGCTCGACGCGCAGACCGGAGAGGAGCTCGGCAAGGGCACGGTGCCGCCGTGGTCCGTGGCGGTGTCCGCCGCGCGACGCCGTCAGTACCCCGGCGGCGAGTTCTTCCTCCCGTGCGTGCTCGTGATCAAGCGGCTGGAAGAAGGTGAGCGGCACGACAAGGCGCAGCTGAACGCGCTCCTCCGTGCCCACGGGGTCTCGGCGTGACGCTGCCCGCGGCCGGCGGAGCTGCAGACCTCGTCGCCTCCACCGCCGAGCTCGTCGCCGTCCCGTCGGTCAGCCGCAACGAGTCGGGCCTCGCAGACCTGATCGCACGGCGACTCGCGGCCCACCGGTGGCTCGACGTCACGAGGGTCGGCGACAACGTGGTCGCACGGACGTCCCTGGGGCGTGAGCAGCGGCTGCTCGTGGCGGGCCACCTCGACACCGTTCCCCCTGCCGGCAACGAGACCGCCCGCGTCGTCGACGACGCGGTGTGGGGTGTCGGCGCGTGCGACATGAAGGGCGGAGTCGCGGTGATCCTCGATCTGGCCGCGAGGTGCGACGCCCCGGCCGTCGACGTCACGTGGTGCCTCTATGCGCGAGAGGAGATCGCGCGAAGCGAGAACGGCCTTGTCGAGTTGTGGGACGTTCGGCCGGACCTGCTCGAGTCCGACGCCGCGATCCTCTGCGAGCCGACTGACGCCCGCGTCGAGGCAGGCTGCCAGGGGAGCCTGCGCGCCGAGATCCATCTCGGTGGCGTGCGGGCCCACAGCGCGCGGCCGTTCAAGGGCCGCAACGCGATCCACCGCCTCGCCCCCGTCCTCGAGCGACTCGCCTCGTGGAAGGGACGGACCGTCGAGCTCGACGGATGCGACTACGGCGAGCAGCTGCAGGCGGTCTTCGTCTCGGGCGGCGTCGCCGGCAACGTCGTCCCCGACCGCGCCGTCCTCACGGTGAACCACCGCTTCGCACCCGATCGCGACGCGGCCGCCGCCATGGGGGAAGTGCGCGGGCTCACCGACGGTGTGCTCGACGAGGCGCTCGGCGACCACGTGACGCTCGTCGACGCGGCCGACGGGGCCCCGCCGGTGCTCTCGCATCCGCTCCTCGCGTCGCTCGTCGCCCGCAGCGGCCACCCCCCGAGGGCGAAGCTCGGCTGGACCGACGTCGCCACCATGTGGGCGCACGGCGTCCCCGCCACCAACTTCGGGCCGGGCGACCCGCTGCTCGCGCACCATGCGGACGAGCACGTGACGCGCGCGTCGCTCGAGCGCGTCCGAGAGGTGCTCGAAAGCGTGCTTCGAGAAGGCGCGTGAGCCAGCGGCGGCCTCAGAGCCGCCGAAGGACGGTGACGACCTTCCCGTAGATGGTGACGTCACCGGGCGCGAGCTCCATCGGGGCGAGAGCCGAGTTGCGCGGCGACAGCACCACCTTGCGCCCTCGGCGCGAGAGGACCTTCACCGTCGCCTCGTCGCCGGGGATGCCGGCCACGACGGTGTCACCGTTCTCCGCCTCGGGTTGCTGGCGGCAGACGACGTAGTCGCCGTCGAAGATGCCGGCCTCGATCATCGAGTCACCCCTGACGCGGAGCATGAAGAGGGAGCCGGTGCCGGTGAAGCCCTCGGGCAGCGCGACGATCTCCTCGACGTTCTCCTGGGCCAGCACGCCGGTGCCCGCGGCCACGTCCCCGAGCAGCGGGACGTGGCGGACCGGGCCGGCGGCCATGGCGACCTGCGACGTCCGCTCGTAGCGCACCTGGATCGCGCGGGGCTTGGTCGGGTCCCGCTGGAGGTAGCCCTCCCGCTGGAGCACGGCGAGGTGGCTGTGCACCGTCGCTGACGACGCGAGGCCGACCGCCTCACCGATCTCACGGACCGAGGGCGGGTAGCCCCGCTCTCGCAGGCAGTCGCCGATGAACTCGAGGATCTGCTGCCGCTTGCCGGTGAGCGCCTGTGCCATCTGTCACAACCCCCTCGTAGGCTCGCCGGTGACGACGAACGTGTGTTTGCCGAAAGGATAGCCACCCCGGCCCTGGAGAGCAAACATCTGTTCGCCGGGGACGTTGACAACGAACAGGTGTTCGTGTTGAGATGGAAGAAGGAACGAACAGACGTTCGTCACCGGCAAGTAGAACCGGAGCGGGTCTTCCGGCCGGGGAACCTGGACGAGGAGCGAGAGGCATGGCGATCGCACCGCTGTTGGACACCGAGTCGGCCGACTGGCCCGGCGACTTCTTCGGCGCTTCCTGGCCGCGTCCGGCCCTCCAGCTCGTGGCGGGCGACGAGCCTGCCACGGGCGCCGGCGCACCAGTCCGGCGCCGCCCCGACGTGACCGAGCGGAGAAGTCGGCGGGCGGCCCTCCAGCGCAGGCGGCGCGTCGTGGTGCTCGCCGGCGTGGTGGCCGGCCTCGTCTGCGGGCTGTCGCTTCCCTTCTCTCTCGTCGGCGGCTCGGCGCCGGCCGTGCGTGCCGGATCGCACGGGCAGGTCCCGGGCGCCGCTGTCTACGTGGTCCGCCCCGGCGACACCCTCTGGTCGATCGCGGCCCGCTTCGACGGCGGCGGCGACCCTCGGCCGCTCGCCGAGGCGCTCGCCAAGGAGACCGGGTCGGGCGTCGTCGTGCCGGGCGAGCGCCTCTCGATTCCGTGAGCCTCGCGCCGGCGGTGTCGACCGGGTGCGGCCGGAGGGCAGCACTAACGTCGCACAGGTGCGGTGCCCGTGGTGCGGAGCAGACGACGACCGGGTCGTGGACTCCCGCGTCTCGGACGAGGGGGCGGCGATCCGCCGGCGGCGGGAGTGCCTCGGGTGCGCGCGCCGCTTCACTACCTTCGAGCGGGTCGAGGAGCAGCCGCTGTGGGTGGTCAAGCGGTCGGGCCAGCGGGAGCCCTTCGACCGGGCGAAGCTGATCGCCGGCGTCCAGGCGGCGTGCAAGAACCGGCCGGTTACCGACGACATGCTCCAGGAGCTCGCGAGCCGGGTCGAAGAGGGGCTGCGCGCCGCGTCGCTCGACCCCACGTCCCAGCAGGTGGGCATGGCCGTGCTCGAGCAGCTGAAGGCGCTCGACGACGTCGCGTACCTGCGGTTCGCGAGCGTCTACAAGGGGTTCGAGGACGCCGGGGACTTCCAGCGGGAGGTCGGCCTGCTGATCAAGACGACCGAGCCCAAGCAGCGGGCCTGAGGGCCCGCTGCGTGCGCGCCATGGCCGAGCTCGTGACGGGTGTGCCCGGAGTGGCCCTCGCCGTCTACGCCCACCCTGACGACGCCGACGTCGCGTGCGGCGGCACGTTGGCCCGCTGGGCGAAGCAGGGGTGCGCGGTGCACCTCGTCGTGTGCACCGACGGCGGACGCGGCACGTCCGATCCCGAGGTCCGCCCCGACGAGCTCGTACGGCGCCGAGCTGCCGAGCTCGCGGCGTCGGCCGCGACGATCGGTCTCGCCTCCCACCGTGTCCTCGGCGCGCCCGACGGCGAGCTCGACCGCCGCCCCGCCTTCGTGGAGGAGCTGGTGGCGCTGGTGCGTGCCGTGAAGCCCGAGGTGGTCCTCGGCCACGACCCCACGGCGGTCTTCTTCGGCCAGGAGTACTTCAACCACCGGGACCACCGGGCGGCGGGGTGGGCGCTCCTCGACGCCTTGTCGCCCTCGGCGGCCCTGCCGCACTACTTCCCCGAGGCGGGGCCGCCGCATCAGGTCTCCGTGGCGTACCTCACCGGCACCCTCGAGCCCGACGTCTTCGTGGACATCGACGACACCGTCGAGGTGAAGGCGGCAGCAGTCGAGTGCCACCGCAGCCAGTTCGCGGGCGCCGACGCCGGCTGGGCGGCCGAGGCTGTGGTGCGCCGCGCCGAAGAAGAGGGTCGGCGCGCGGGGGTCGGGCACGCAGAAGGATTTCGCCGGCTGCGCCTCGGGTCGTGAAGGTGACCGGCCGCTCCGAGAGGGAGCCGGGGCGCGCCGGCACGAGGCGGTGGGCCGCCACCACAGAGGCGCCGTCCTGCAGGCAGGAGCCGAGCATCCTCCACGTGGACATGGACTCGTTCTTCGCCTCGGTCGAGGTCCTCGACGACCCCGCGCTCGCCGGCAAGCCCGTGATCGTCGGGGGGAGCGGGGCTCGGGGCGTCGTCGCCTCGTGCACCTACGAGGCACGCGCCTTCGGCGTCCACTCCGCGATGCCGTCGATGCGCGCCCGGCAGCTGTGCCCCCACGCGGTCTTCGTCGACGGTCACTACGGCCGCTACGCCGAGGTGAGCGCGCAGCTACGCGAGGTGCTCCACTCGTTCACTCCGCTCGTGGAGCCGATCGGACTGGACGAGGCCTTCCTCGACGTCGCCGGCGCGCTGCACCTGCTCGGCGACCCAGCCACCATCGGCGCCGACATCCGAGACCGCGTGCGCGACGAGCTCAGCCTCGACTGCTCGGTCGGCGGGGGCCGTTCGAAGATGATCGCGAAGCTCGCCTCGCGCGCCGCCAAGCCAAAAGCGGACAGGAGCGGCAAGGTGGCAGGACCCGGGGTCGTGGTCATCGCTCCCCACGAGGAGCTCGCCTTCCTGCATCCGAAATCGGTCGAGCAGCTCTGGGGAGTGGGACCTGCGACCGCCAAGCGGCTCGCCGCCCTCGGAGTGCGGACGGTGGGCGACCTCGCGGCGCTGCCCGAGGCGGTGCTCGTCCGCTCGCTCGGCAAGGCGCACGGTCGCCACCTCTTCGCGCTCGCCCGGGGCGAGGATCCCGAGCCCGTCGTCCCGGACAGGGCTGCGAAGTCGGTCGGCCACGAGGAGACCTTCCGCGAGGACATCGTCGACCGCAAGGTGCTCCAGCGTCACGTGCAGCGCATGGCCGAGTCCGTCGCCGGCCACCTGCGCACGAGCGGGCTCGCGGGACGGACGGTGACGGTGAAGGTGAAGCTCGCGGACTTCTCGCTCGTCACCCGGGGGCACACCATGGACCTCGCGCTGGACACGGGGTCCGCAATCGGCGCCATCGCGTCCGCCCTGCTCGACGTCGTGGAGCTTCCCATGGGCGCGCGGCTGTTGGGAGTGAGCGTCTCGGGGCTCCAGCCCGCGACATCGGGACGTCAGCTCCGTTTCGACCTCGACGCACCGCCGACCCGCACGCCGTCGGGGGGAGCGGCGGACGCCGCGATCCGCGAGGAGCACTGGCGCGAGGTGACGGCGGCTATCGACGGCATCAGGCGCCGCTTCGGCACCACGGCCGTCGGCACCGCCTCGATGGTCGGCCCCGACGGGATCGTCGTCCCGGCTCGTCGGGACGCGCCGTGGGGACCGCGCGCCGACCGAGCCGGTGCACCGGGCACCACGGCGGGGGATGATCCGAGCTCCTGACGCGGGCCCCTCAGCCGCGCCTCGTGCTCTCTCTCGCCGCTGCCCCGTACCAGTGGAGCCACCGGCCGTGCGAGTGCATGTCGGCGAGGCGGTGCGCGACGGGCCCGGTGCGCTCCTTGTGCTCCACGAGGACGACGGCCGTCGCACCGCGCACCTTGTCGCCCGGAGGGGGAGGGACCGGGAGCCCCGGCACCTCGTAGGGGGCCTCGGCGAACACCCACGACAAGGGTCGCGAGGCCGAGAGCCCGGCGAGCAGCACGCCGAGGGCCTGCTGCTCCGCCGGGGTGAAATAGGCGGCCACCCACGAGTGGACCACACAGACGTGCGCGTCCTCGGGCATCGACTCGACCAGTGCGCCGAGGTCGCAGAGCGCGTCTCCCCGGCGCACCACCGGCAGGTCCGGACGGCCGCGCGCCGCGTCGATGGCCGCACGCGCCACCTCGAAGCGGTCGAGGTTGTCGGGCCACTGGCAGGCGAGGAGCCAGCGCGCCTCGTCGTCGTCGCGCACGTCGACAGGATGACGGTCGAGACCCACCCGCGCAGCGACGGCCGGCACCGCGGCCGGCACCGGTCCCTGACGCACCTCGCAGCGGAGCACGACCGGACTGTCCGGGTCACCCGCGGCCGTCCGCTCGCCCGACGGGGTGCGGTAGTCGTAGGCGTAGCGGTCGAAGAGGAGGTTCAGCCCCGCCGCTGCGCCGAGGTCCACGACGGCGAGCGGCGCGCCCGATCGCTGCGCGATCGTCGACAAGGCGGGGAGGAGCGCGGCGCAACGTCCCACCTCGTTCGTCTGCGTCGCCCGCGTCGCGACGAGCGCCGCGACGGCGTCACGATGGCGACCACAGAAGGCGGCGAAGGCAGGGTAGAGGTCGGGCGCGTCGGGGCCGAGTACCGAGGCCGGGTCCTCGCCGCGCCACGCGAGCACGGTCGGGTAGTGGCGGGCGAGCGGGTCGTCGGAGCCCGACAGGAGCAGGTAGTGCACCGCCGCGAGCAGGATGTTGGGCCGCCGCTGGGCCGCCGG
>DAIRCY010000060.1:9997-14800 GCA_036796435.1 Acidimicrobiales bacterium | reverse complement strand
AACCTGCGACGCACGGTTTAGGAAACCGACGCTCTATCCTCTGAGCTACGGGGGCGGGGGGCGGGAGGGGGCCAAATTACTGGCCAAATCCTAAAGTGGCACGACGACAATGTCCGGCAGCTTGCGTGGCCTAGCGAATAGGCATCAGGCGGCAGTCGACGCCGAACACGCTCACAGCCCGCGATCTGCCCAGCGGAGGTCGAAGAGAGCTGGACATCACGGGCGCCGGGACACTCGTCTCGGACCGCCGGCATCAGTCAGAGCACCACAACGCCTCCGGACGTCGGTCACGCGCGAACAGCAGTCGCTTCCTCGAGGGCGCGTCTGACGAGGACCGTCGCAAGGTGACGGCGATACTCCGCGCTGCCGTGCAGGTCGGCGGGTGGCTCGAGGCCATCGGCCGCCTGTGCGGCCGCGTCCACGATGCGTGCGCCCGACGCGAGTGCCTGCTCGGTCGCGACAGCTCGGACCGGCGTGGGCCCCATGTTCACCAGAGCCACGCGCGCGTCGCCGTTCACAACCGCCGCCACGCCCACGATCGCCCAGTCCTGGGCCCGACGATTGAACTTCTGGAACGCCCAGCCGCCGGGGGCCTTGCGGACGCGGATCTCGGTCAGCATCTCATCGGGCGCGATCGCGGTCTCGAGGAAGCCGCGGAAGAAGTCAGCGGCGGGAACCTGGCGCCTCCCCCGTGCGCCGTCGATCACCAGCGTGCCGTCGAGGGCGAGCACCGCGGCAGGGAGGTCCGAAGCCGGGTCCCCGTGCGCGAGGGAGCCCCCGATGGTGCCGCGGTGGCGGACCTGAGGATCCCCTACCTGGCCGGCGACGTGGGCAAGGAGCGGCACGTGCTCGCGGGCCACGTCGGAGACCTGGAGGTCGCGGTGACGCGTCAGCGCCCCGATGGCCACATGGTCTCCGCCATCGCGCACGTAGGAGAGGCCGGGTACGCGTCCGACGTCCACAAGCACTGCGGGAGTCGCGAGCCGCAGTTTCATGAGCGGCAGCAGCGAATGTCCA
The DNA here is from genome assembly GCA_036796435.1 of Acidimicrobiales bacterium. GTDB lineage: Bacteria > Actinomycetota > Acidimicrobiia > Acidimicrobiales > RAAP-2 > JAJYVT01. The sequence continues at coordinate 13,783 of DAIRCY010000060.1, read as the reverse complement.
CCGGCCAGGAGCTTCGTAGCATCGGGATCCTCGGCGAGCCAGCCGAGGGTCTCCTCGACAGAGCTCGCGCGGCGGTACTCGAACCTTGCGGGAATCATCGTCCACCTCCCGTCGCCGACCCGGCGGCGGCGATCGACCTCCACACGCGTTCGGGCGACATCGGCATCGCGATGTCGTCGACTCCCAGGTGCGACAGCGCGTCCACGACCGCGTTCACGACCGCAGGCGTCGACGCGATCGTCCCGGCCTCTCCGATGCCCTTCACCCCGAGGGGGTTCGACGGACTCGGCGTCACCGTGCGGCCCAGTGTGAACCTCGGCAGCTCCGAGGCCGCGGGCACGAGGTAGTCGGTGAACGTCGTCGTCAGGAGGGTCCCGTCCTCGTCGTAGGACGCTTCCTCGAAGAGCGCTTGTGCGACGCCCTGTGCGATGCCTCCATGCACCTGCCCGTCGACGATGAGCGGGTTGATCTGGTTCCCACAGTCGTCGACCGCCGCATAGCGCACCAGGTCTACCTTCCCGGTCTCTATGTCCACCTCGACCACTGCGGCGTGCGTCCCGAAGGGGAAGGTGAAGTTGGTCGGGTCGTAGGTACAGGACGCCTCGAGGTTCGGCTCCATCCCTTCAGGCAGGTCGTGGGCGGTGAACGCTTCGAACGCCAGCGCCCCGAGCGCGATCGAGCTCGACGGGGAGCCCCGCACGCTGAACTCGCCCGCGGTGAGCTCGAGGTCCTCGGGCGCGACCTCGAGCTTGTGCGCGGCGAGAAGGCGAGCTTTCTCGACGAGCCGGTCCGCCGCGAGCGCGATCGCGGTACCCCCGACCGAGAGCGAGCGTGACCCGTACGTGTCGAGCCCGAGGGGTGAGACCGCCGTGTCCGAGTGCAGCACGTCCACCCTCCTCGGGCGACACCCCCAGCTTGTCCGCGACGATCATCGACCAGCTCGTCTCGTGGCCCTGGCCGTGCGGCGTGGCGCCCGTGACGACTTGCACCTTCCCCGTCGGCAGCATCCGCACGGTGGCCGCCTCCCAGCCCCCCGCCACGTAATTGAGGGAGGCAAGCACGCGAGAGGGCGCGAGCCCGCACATCTCGACGTACGAGGAAAGACCGATCCCGAGCAACTTCCTCCCCCCCTCGGCCCGCAGGCGGGCCTGCTCCTCTCGCACGCCCTCGTAGTCGACGAGCTCGAGAGCCGCGTCCAGCGCGTGGTCGTAGCTCCCGCTGTCGAACAAGAGGCCCGCTGCGGTCGTATAGGGAAACTTGTCCGCAGGGATGAAGTTGTGCCTTCGCACATCGGCGGGGTCGGCCCCGATTTTGCGTGCGAGGGAGTCGATCGCTCGCTCGATCGCATAGGTCGCCTCGGGGCGGCCTGCGCCGCGGTAGGCGTCGGTCGGCGTCTTGTTGGTGAAGACGCCCGTGCACGAGAAGGAATAAGCCGGCACGTCGTAGCAACCGTGGTACAGGAAGGCGCCGAGAAGAGGAACCCGGGCGTCACGAGCTGCAGGTACGCCCCCATGTCGGCGAGCAGGTGCACGCGCACCGCCTGCACGCGCCCACTGCTGTCGGCAGCGAGCTCGATCTCCTGGATCTGTCCGCGGCCATGGATGGTCGCCGACGCGGCCTCGCTCCGCTCCTCGCTCCAACGCACCGGCTTGCGCACCCGACGCGCGAGGGCGAGGCAGAGGAGCTCCTCCGCGTAGACATTGAGCTTCGAGCCAAAGCCCCCGCCGACCGATGGCGCGACCACCCGGATGCGCTCCTCGGGGACGCCTGCCGTGATCCCGAGCATCGTGCGCAGGATGTGAGGGATCTGGGTCGACGAGTACACGAGGTACTCGCCTCCGAAGGGCTGGGGGACCACGCAGACGCCTCTGGTCTCCATCGCCGCAGGGATCAGCCGCTGTTGGACGTAGCGCTCCTTGACGGTGACGGCGGCTCCGTCGAACGCCCGCTGTACCGCATCGGGATCAGGCGTGAGCTCCCAGGTGTACGCGCGGTTGGACGCTGCGTCCGAGTGTGCGCTGACCCGGTCGCTCGCAGCGTCCTCGAGGTCGAGTGCGGCGGGAAGCTCCTCGAAGTCTATGACGACCGCTCCTGCGGCGTCCTGCGCCTCGGACTGGGAGGCGGCCAGCACCACCGCGACCGCATCCCCCACATAACAGGCCTCGGCGATGGCGACGGGAAGGTGCGCCGGTGACTGCATGTCTGACGTCACCGGCCACGCGCAAGGCATTGGCGTGGCCCACTCTCCGGCAAGGTCGGCACCGCTGAATGCCGCCACCACCCCCGGCATAGCCGACGCCGCGGAGAGGTCCACGGAAACGATGCGCGCGTGCGCGTGCGGGCTTCGGACGACTGCCATGTGAAGCGCTCCGGGCACGGCAAGGTCGTGGACGAAGCGTGCTTCTCCGCTCAATAGCACGGCGTCTTCGCGGCGGCGCATCCTCGTGCCGACGACCCCAGTGGTGCCCGTCCCCTCGATCGTCGCGCTCATGATGCGAGCATCCCAGCGCGTGAGGCCGCGAGCACGGCCTGGACGATGTTGTGGTACCCGGTGCAGCGGCAGAGGTTCCCTTCGAGTCCTTCACGGACCTCTTCCTCGGTCGGCGTGGGATGTTCGTCGAGAAAGGACGCTACGGCCATGACCATGCCGGGAGTACAGAATCCGCACTGCAGCGCGTGGTGCTCGCGGAACGCCTCCTGAATCGGGTGGAGCGTCCCGTCCGGCGCAGCCATGCCCTCGATCGTCGTGATGCTCTCGCCGTCCGCCTGGGCCGCGAGGAGCGTGCAGGACTTCACGGACTCTCCGTTGAACAGGACCGTACACGCGCCGCACGACGTGGTATCGCATCCGATGTTCGTCCCGGTGAGCCCGCGAACCTCACGCAGGTAGTGGACGAGGAGCAACCGTGTCTCCACGTCGTGGGACTCGCTCGTCCCGTTCACGGTCACGGTCACCCGCATAGGGCCGCCCTCCCTCCTGCCCGTCGCTGCGACGGGCCGCCCAGTCGACCGGCGCCCAGCAGCCGGAAGACACCGGTCGCGGCCTTCATCTTCGCACTGCGACTTGGGCTTTGCCAGGAGAGTCGCACAGGCGCGATTCGTGCACAGCGGGCGACATTTGCCGCCGCGATCCGCCGCCACCGAAGCGCGGAAGAGGATGCCGATCCGAGCACTCCTCGATCGGCGATGGAACGGACTCTGTCAGCGGACTCCGTGTGGATCTTCGTCGGCGGTGACCCGTTGACTGCACCTTCGCCGCGCAGGGGGGCCGCCGCGATGCGCACGTTGCAGCGCCCCCCCTACCGCAGTGCACTTCGGTCAGTTGCGCGGCGGATGTGGCGGCCCCGACGGCGAGGACTGGCTCACTGTGAAGATCGTCGAGCCGGAAGTCTGCGTGGCGAAGTCGGTGTGATCGCAAGACACGGTGTCGGTCTGCGCCGACGTGCACTCGCCGGCGTTCGCCGTCCCGACATTGTCCGAATACTGGTCATCGGAGTAGGTGATCGACGCCAGACCGGTCGTCGGGCTCGCCGAGACGCCGAAGTCGTCGTACAAGTCGCGGTTGTCGTTCCCCGTGGACGAGCACGTCACGCCGCCTTGGCAGACGCCTCCGTAGTGCACGACCGGCGTCACCTCCGTCTGCGACCACTTCCCGCCCTTGAGCACCTTCAGGTTCTGGGAGAAGAAGACGTACCACGGCTCGTCCTGGCAGGTGTACGCCGCTGTGTGCTGTGCGCATGTCTGGAAGTTGGCGTCGGCGGGCGTGCCGTACAGCTCACGGTTCAG
>DAIRCY010000060.1:1591-9987 GCA_036796435.1 Acidimicrobiales bacterium | reverse complement strand
CGACGTGCCGTAGTAGACGATGTCGACCTTGCCCGGAGCCCCGGCCGTCATCCAGGGGTAGATCGCCGTCGTCGCGGGAGCTGCGCTCACCGCCTCCGGCGTGCTCCACGCCTGACCGTGGTCGGTGGAGTAGGAGACGAAGACCCCATGGTCGTCGGACCACGCGGCGTAGACGTTGCCTGCGCTGTCCACCGCCACGTTCGTGAAGTTGTTGGACAGTGTGGCCGCCGGGTTGGGCGAGCGGTAGACGACGTAGTCCGTGAAAGAGAGCACGGGGAGCCCTGCCGCCCCTGCGCCGGTCGGCGTCCCGACCGCCATGTAGACGGTGTTCAGGTGTGTGCACGTGACGACCGATGTGGCCTGCGGGGGGCAGCCCGCGAAGACCTGGTAGACGTCACCGGTCTTTTGGTCTACGGCGAGGTTCCCGATCTCGTTGTCGAGGTAGGTCCCGGCGTAGATTGTCGTCTGCGCGGGGCTGATAGCCGAGTACGTCTGCACGGTCGTCGGCACGCCGTTCACGAGCGTGCCCTGGTTGACGATGATCTGGTCGCCGGTCGAGATGTTGTGGTACGAGAGGTAGTAGGTGCTCGGCCCGTACGCCGCGATCCACTCCCGGTCGTCACCGGGCAGCGACGCCGAGAGCACGTTCTTCTGCCAAGTGAGACCGCCGTCGATCGATGCCGAGATGGTCACGTTCGCCGCCGTGAGGCTCGCGACGTAGACGTTGTACTGCGCATTCGAGGTCGAGCCGTTCTTGACCGGTGCCGTGGCGAGGTCGGTGTCGCCGCCCCCCGGTGCGAGCCCGCTCGTGGAGCTGACGCCCCCTGTCGACACCCCGTTCGGCTGCGCAAGCGACGAATACTGCAACCCGTTGTCCGTCGACTTCCACGCGTCGGTACCCGCCCCCACGCCGTTTTCCGAGGAGATGTAGAAGTCCCCCGCGGGGTCCGAGCGGATCTGCGGTTCGGCCGCGACGTTGTAGGTCGTGGTCGAACCCGGGGGTGGAGGCGGCAGGACCCCGTGGACGAACGCGCTGCCACTCGATGTCTTGTGCGCCGGGCCGTGGCCGGGCGGGAGCTGAGTCCCCGGTGCGCTCTGCGCCGCCAGGGCCGGTGACCCGGCGGAGAGCACGGCGAGCGGGACACCCAGCGCGGAGAGCAGTGCAAGACGGCGCCGGCTGCTTCGCCAGGAACGTCGATCGATCATGGGCTCCTCCTTATCTGCAGCCTGATCTGCGGCGGCTCAGCCGCACGTGCCACCCTTGATGCCGAGGATGTTCGACCCCGAGACGTGGTCGTACCCCCGAGCTGACTTCCGCCGTGGCGCTCCAAACCGTTGCTGTCGCGCCCCCGGGGCTGCCGGCGTCGAGCGATGAGAGGACCGTGCGAGCGCGAGCACCGTCGCCGTCGAGTCGTTTGGGTGTGCGACCGCATGAGCCTTGGGGCCCACGACGACCCGCCTCCTTGTGCTCGAGGCCGTTTCACGGCCCCCGTCGCCAGCCGTGCAATGGGCACGCCGCGGTCGCGACGTGCCTGCTGGGTCAACCCCATGCACCGAGCAGCACCAGAGGTACCCGGGTGCCTCGACGACTAACCCCGATATTTCGGGCCGGCACCCATTCGCGGCATCGATCGTTGCGACGCATGGGTACGGACCTCCAGGGCCAGCGCGGGCATGAATTCGCCGCCACCGCCCGCGCGAGCAGCACGAACGCCCGCCTCTCGCCCCGCGGGCACACGCTTCCCGCACGGCGGAGCGGCGCCTATTCTTGGAGAGTCCGGCACCGACACCGGCACCGAGCTCCCGCCCATCCGGCCTGCGCCCGCCGGGCCGCGCAACCTCGACGAACCCTCGAAGCGAACCACCGAAGCGAACCCCCGAAGCGAACCCCCGAAGCGAACCGAAGCGAACCACCGAAGCGAACCACCGAAGCGACCGAGGAGAGACCGCCCCATGACCAGCCCGCAGCCCGACACCGTCGCCGGCCGCGCCGACGCCCTGCAGTGGAAGGTGGCGGACCTCTCGCTCGCCGACTTCGGCCGCCGCGAGATCGAGCTGGCCGAGCACGAGATGCCGGGACTGATGGCCATGCGCGAGGAGTTCGGCGGAGCCAAGCCGCTGTCGGGCGCGCGGATCACCGGTTCGTTGCACATGACGGTGCAGACCGCGGTGCTCATCGAGACCCTCGTGGTGTTGGGCGCGGATGTCCGCTGGGCCAGCTGCAACATCTTCTCGACCCAGGACCACGCGGCGGCTGCCGTGGTGGTCGGCCCGGACGGCACGCAGGGGAATCCCGGTGGCGTGCCGGTGTTCGCATGGAAGGGCGAGTCGCTCGAGGAGTACTGGTGGTGCACCGAGCAGGCCTTGCGCTGGCCGGGGGAGTCCGGTCCCACGATGATCCTCGACGACGGCGGCGACGCGACCATGCTCGTCCACCTCGGCGTCGAGGCGGAGAAGTCGGGGTCGGTCCCCGATCCCGGCGCCGCCGACTCCGAGGAGATGGCGGTCGTGCTGCGCGTCCTCGAGCGCAACCTCGCCGAGGATCCCCAACGATGGACGACGGCCGCGAACGGCATCAAGGGCGTGACCGAAGAGACGACCACCGGAGTGCACCGGCTGTACGAGCGTGAGCGCGAGGGCACCCTCCTGTTCCCCGCGATCAACGTGAACGACTCGGTCACCAAGTCCAAGTTCGACAACAAGTACGGCTGCCGTCACTCCTTAATCGACGGCATCAACCGCGCCACTGACGTCCTGATCGGCGGGAAGCTCGCCGTCGTCTGTGGCTTCGGTGACGTGGGCAAGGGATGCGCCGAGTCGCTGCGCGGACAGGGAGCGCGCGTGGTCGTCACCGAGGTCGACCCGATTTGCGCGCTGCAGGCAGTCATGGAGGGATTCGAGGTCGTCAGGCTCGACGACGTCGTCGGCACTGGGGACATTTTCGTGACGGCGACGGGGAACCGGGACATCATCACGGCTGCCCACATGGAGCGGATGAAGCACCAGGCCATCGTCGGCAACATCGGCCACTTCGACAACGAGATCGACATGGCCGGCCTCGCCGCTTTGCCGGGTGTCATCAAGGTGCCGATCAAGCCGCAGGTCGACAAGTGGGTGTTCCCCGACGGCCACGCGATCATCGTCCTGTCGGAAGGCCGGCTCTTGAATCTTGGCAATGCCACGGGTCACCCGAGCTTCGTGATGTCGTGCTCGTTCACGAACCAGACCCTCGCCCAGCTCGAGCTGTACACGAGGGCAGAGGCGTACGACACGAAGGTCTACGTGCTCCCCAAGCACCTCGACGAGAAGGTCGCGCGGCTCCATCTCGACGCGCTCGGGGTCCGTCTCTCGGTGCTGACGCCGTCACAGGCGGCGTACATCGGCGTTCCGGTCGAAGGCCCCTACAAGCCCGACACTTACCGGTACTGATCCTCTCGGTCAGGGGGCCTTGGCGATCGCGACGAGCGCCCGCTCGATCGCCTCGTCGTCCACGTCGTGGTGGGTGACGAGGCGCACCACGCCCGGCTCGGTCATATCAGCGAGCACCCCGTGCGTGGCGAGATGCGCGACGAGGGCTCTCGGGTCGGGGCAGCGGAACACCACGAGGTTCGTGGAGGTCCGTGCAGGCGTTGTGGCCGCCTCGGCCCAGCGGTCGGCGACCGCGGCGGCGAGCAGGCGGGCGCGCGCGTGGTCCTCGGCGAGCCGTTCCACCATGGTGCGGAGGGCAACGATCCCCGCGGCCGCGATGATCCCCGCCTGACGCATCGCCCCGCCGAGCCGCTTGCGTTCCACCCGGCCCGCCGCGATCACCTCGGCGGGCCCGGCGAGCAGCGAGCCGACCGGCGCGCAAAGGCCCTTGGAGAGGCACGACATGACGGTCGTCGCCCTCGAGGCCATGGCGGAGGCCGGCGCGCCCGTCGCGATCTCGGCGTTGAAGAGGCGCGCCCCGTCCATGTGCACCGGGATGCCCCTTCGTTCGGCGACAGCCGCCAGCGCGTCAAGCTCCTCCAGCTGCCACGGGGTGCCGCCAGAGGCCATGTGGGTGTTCTCGACGCAGACGAGCGAGACCACCGGCTGGTGGTAGTCGGTGAGGGAAACAGCGAGCTCGACCTCGGCGGGGTGGACGAGCCCGTCGTCGTCGGGGACGACGTGGAACTGCACGGCGGCGTTGCGGGCCGCCGCGCCGGCCTCGTAGGCGACGACGTGCTCCCTGCGTCCTGCGACGACCGCCGTGCCGGGTCGGGCGAGCACGCGGACGGCGATCTGGTTCGCCATCGTCCCGGAGGGCACGAACACCGCGGCCTCCTTGCCCACCCGCTCGGCGTAGAGGGACTCGAGCTCGCGCACGGTCGGGTCCTCCCCGAACCCGTCGTCACCGACCTCTGCCTCGGCCATCGCCTTGCGCATCTCGGCGGTGGGCCGCGTGACCGTGTCGCTACGCAGGTCCACGACGCCGGAGGGGGCCACCGCCGGATCGTAGCGTCGGGCTTCCGCAGCATCCGCCCGGCCCGCGGGCCCTCCTCGCACCCCGCCGGAGCCCATGCTGGCAACCCCCGATCCGAAACGGCGCCGGTAGTCTGCGGGCCCGTGGCCGCCGACACGACGCCCGATCCCCTCCCTGACGCTGCGCTGCAGCCCGCGCCCTCTCCCCACGGTGACGTCCACGCGGATCTCGGGGCAGCCATGCGACGCGGGGTCATGGGACTTCTCGGCATCGAGGTGGTAGTTGCGCTCCCGGACCGCGTCGAGCTCAGGCTCCAGGTGGACGAGCGGACCCACCAGCCCTACGGGATCCTCCACGGCGGCGTCTCCGCGCTCCTCGCCGAGACCGCGGCCAGCTTCGGCGCAGCGCTGGCCGTCGCGCCTGGCCACCATGTCGTGGGCATCGAGCTCAGTGCGAGCCACCTTCGCCCGATGCACAGTGGCATGCTCACGACCGTGGCGACGCCGATCCGCGTCGGGCGCGCGGTCCAGGTCTGGGAGATCAGGCTCACCGACGATGCGGGGCGCGAGATCTGCCGCTCCCACTGCACGCTGGCCGTGATGAAGAGCCCAGCCGCCGACTGACAAGCACCCACGGGTGGCCAGCCTGCGTGGGATGGGGTCGCACCGACGGTGCTCCCCGGACCCGGCAGAGAGTCGCACCAGCGGTACTACTTCCTGGCCGGAGCGTGCGATCCAGCCTGCGACTGGCTAGCATGGCCCGATGCCGCTGGTCACAGCCAACCTCGCCCCCGGGCGGCTCGGACTCCTGCTGCCGCCGATGCCCCCGGCCAGGCCGGCGGACCACGCGGGTAGCACATTGGGTATTACCAAATATCCCACCTTCGGTACGACCACATGGGTGGCGGAGATCTCCTCGGAGGCGGAAGCCGCGGGTGCAGCCGGCGTCTGGGCGTCGGACCATCTGTTCTGGGGCCGCCCCGTCAACGAATGCCTCACCACCCTCGCAGTCGCCGCCACGGCCACGCGCGCCGCGACCGTCGGCTCGTGCGTCCTCCAGTTGCCGCTCCGCGCTCCGGCCGCAGTCGCCAAGCAGGCGAGCGCGCTCCAGGTCCTGAGCAGTGGCCGGTTCGTCCTCGGCGTCGGCGTGGGCAGCCACGCCGGCGAGTACGAGCAGGCGGGCGTCGAGTTCGCGACTCGCGGGCGTGCGCTCGACGAGGGCCTTGCGACCCTGCGCGCCGCGTGGGCGAGTGCCGAGAGGGGTGGCGACTACCGCCTCGAGCCCTCCCCGGCGGTCCCCGTCTGGATCGGCGGGAGCAGCCCTGCGGCGCTGACGAGGGCGGCCCGGATCGGGGACGGCTGGGTCCCCTTGTTCATCGGCCCGGGGCAGTACGCCGACGCGCTCGGGCGGCTTTGCGACCTCGCGGCAGCAGCCGGGCGGGAGCCCGAGCGCATCACCGCGGCCGTGGTGGTCGCCGCGACCGTCGGCGAGCGCCCGGGGGACGCCCTGGCGGCGGGCACCGCGTGGCTCTCCCGACTCTACGGCATCCCCGCGAAGGCCTTCGAGCGCCACCTCGTGGCCGGCCCCGCAGAGGCCTGCGCGGCGCGAGCACAGGAGTACGTGGACGCCGGCGCGGCGCACGTGATCGTGATGGTGGCGGCGGACGACGCACCCGGGCAGTTCGCTGCCTTCGCCGCCGCCTTCGGCCGCCCGGCGAGAACCGCTCGGGCCCGTGAGATGGCGGAGGTGGGCGCATGAGAGGCGACCATGCCGAGCAGGTGGCGATCCTCGGGACGGGGATGACCGACATGAGTCGCCGGGACCTCTCGCCCGAGGCGATGGCGCACCAGGCGGCTCACCAGGCCCTCGCCGAGGCCGGGGTCGAGCCCGAGCAGCTCTCCCTGGTCGTCGCGAGCAACGCGATGGGGGGACGCCTCTGCGACCAGGGCTGCATCCGAGGGCAGTCGTGGCTGCGCAAGGCGGGCCTCGGCAACGTGCCGGTGGTCAACGTCGACAACTCGTGCGCCGGCGGCGCCTCGGCGGCACACGTCGGCGTGTTCGCCGCCCAAGCCGGCGGCCCGGTGCTGGTGCTCGGCGTCGAGAAGATGTGGACCGGCGATCGTGCGGCCACCCTGGCGGGGATCGAGGACGGCCTCCCCGCTGACTACCGATCGGACATGCACGCCCGCTTCGTCGCCGAGCAGAACCCGGGGGGCAGCATCCTCATGGCGCTGAACGACCGCTGGGCCCGCGAGTGCATGGAAGAGCACGGCGCCACCCTGGAGCAGTTCGCCGCGGCGGCCGTGAAGGCCCGGCTCCACGCGAGCTGGAACCCGAACGCGCAGGTGCAAGAGGTGGTGACGATGGAAGAGGTGCTCTCGGCCCCGCAGGTCTCTGGCGTCCTCACCCGCCTCATGTGCAGCTCGTTCACCGACGGGGCGGCCGCACTCGTGCTCGCGCCCTCCACGCGGGCGCCGAGCGACGCGCCGCGTATCATCGCCTCCGTGGCACGCTCGGGGAACGGCGAGATGGACTACCACGACCGGCTCGCCGACACCGCGTCGGCCATGTGGGAGACGAGCGGCATCGACCCGCAGGACTTCGACGTCGCCGAGATCCACGACGCCACGAGCCCCGAGGAGATCTACGCCCTCGAGTCGCTCGGCCTCTTCGGCACCGGCGAGGCCGGCCCTGCCACCCTGGCCGGCGACACCACCATCGGTGGCTCGATGCTCTGCGTGAACCCGAGCGGGGGCCTCGTCGGCCGGGGCCACCCACTTGGCGCGACCGGGCTCGCGCAGCTCGTCGAGCTCGCGATCCAGCTGCGCGGGCGCGGCGGTCACCGCCAGGTGCCCGGCGCGCGCCTCGGTCTGGCGGTGAACACCGGGGGGGTCATCGAAGGGGACACCGCCTACGTCGGCATGCACGCGGTGGCGGCCGGGAGCCGTTGAGGGTGCGCGCCATGCCTGGGACCGTGCGCGGCATCACCGTGCGGGGCTGCGGGATCTCGGTTCCCGACAAGGTCGTCACCAACGACGACCTCTCGGCGACCCTGGACACGAACGACGCCTGGATCACCGAGCGCACCGGCATCAAAGAGCGCCGCGTCGGGGGGATCACCTCGCAGATGGCCATCGAGGCGGGCCGGCGCGCGATCGAGGACGCCGGGCTCGAACCGGCGGACATCGACGTCGTGCTCCTCGCCACGACCACCCCCGACGCGCTCGTACCGGGCACCTCGGCGACGGTGCAGGCGGGCATCGGCGTGCCCGGCGGGGCCTTCGACCTGAACGCGGCGTGCTCCGGCTTCGTCTACGGCCTCGTGGCCGCTGCGGGCCTGGCGGCCGTCGGCTCGGGCCGCGTGCTCCTCGTCGGTTCGGACGCCCTCAGCCGCATCACGGACTGGGACGACCGGACGATGGCCGTCCTCGTCGGCGACGGCGCCGGCGCGGTGGTGGTCGAGCCGGTCGACGGGCCGGGCGACCTGTTGAGCTGGAACTTCGGAGCCGACGGGACGCTGCGGCACCTCCTCAAGTGCGACCACGGCGGCTACCTGTTCATGGACGGCAAGGAAGTCTTCCGCAAAGCCGTGCGCGTCGTCGTCGAGTCCGCGGAGCGGGCGCTCGCCGACGCTGGTCTCGGCGCGTCCGACGTGGACCTGCTCGTGCCCCACCAGGCGAACCTCCGGATCATCCAGGCCGCGTGCCAGCGGCTCGGGATCCCGGAGGAGCGCACGGCGGTGGTGATCGACCGGTACGGCAACACGTCGTCGGCGTCGATCCCACTCGCCCTCGACGACGCGCTGCGCGCGGGACGCGTCGCCACCGGCGACCACATCCTCTTGACCGGGTTCGGCGGGGGGATGACCTGGGCGAGCGCCGTCCTACGCTGGAGGGGATGAACCCTCCGACGTCCGACGGGCGAGGCCCGGACGTCACGCTGGTGGTGTTGG
>DAIRCY010000060.1:0-1573 GCA_036796435.1 Acidimicrobiales bacterium | reverse complement strand
AGCGACCCGCTACGGCGGGGTGAAGCCTCTCGCCCCTGTCGGCCTCGCCGGCGAGGCGGTCCTCGACGTGCTGGCGAGCGACGCGCTCGCCGCCGGCTTCGAGCGGCTCGTCCTCGTGATCGGGAAGGAGACCGGCCCGGCCATCCGCTACCACGTGGAGCGGACGTGGCCCGCCGAGGTGGCCGTCGAGTTCGCGGTCCAGGCGTCACCCCGGGGCACCGTCGACGCCGTGCTCGCCGCCGCACCGCTCCTCGGAGAGCGGTCGCCCTTCGGCGTGGCGAACGCCGACGACCTGCCGGGCGCGTCAGGCCTCTCGCTCCTCGCCGAGCATCTCGTGGCGGGGGCCCCGGCGAACGCGGCCGTGTGCTTCCGTCTCGCCGATTCTTTGCTCGGCGACGCGCCGGTCACGCGAGGTCTGTGCAGGGTCGACGCCGAGGCCATGCTCGAATCCGTGGACGAGCGGCGGCACGTCACGCCGCGCCCCGACGGCCGGATCCTCGCCGACGACGGGCGCGAACCCAAGGAGCTCTCGCCCGACGAGCTGGTTTCGATGAACCTGTGGGGGTTCAGGGCCGAGGCGCGCGACCTCCTCGACGGCGCGGCGGCATCCGCCCCCGATGGCCACGAGGTGCTCCTCCCCGAGGTCGTCGACGAGCTGCTCGCCGAGCGTCGGGCGGGCGTGCGGGACGCGCTCGGCGTGCGGGTGCTTCGCGCCTCGGGGCGCTGCATCGGCGTGACCCACCCCGGCGACGTCGCGCTCGTCCAGGCCGAGCTGGCCCGAGAGGTGGCGCGCGGGGAGCGGCCCGCGCAGCTGTGGACGGGAGTCGCCGTCCGGCGACAGTGAGCGCGTCGACGCCCGCGACCGCGTCGACGCCCGCCTCCTCCACCCTCCGGACGCGGCGCCTCGTGGTGGCCGCCGCGATCAACGGTGCGCTCGTCGTGGCCGAGACCCTCGCAGGCGTCTCGGCGCACTCCACCGCCCTCCTGTCCGACGCGGGGCACAACCTCGCCGACGTCGGGGCCGTGGTGCTCTCGCTCGCGGCCGTGCGATGGGCGCTTCGGCCGAGGAGCGAGCTTCGCAGCTACGGGAACCACCGCGCCACGATCCTGGCCGCCCTCGCCAACGCAACGGTGCTCGCGGTCGTCACCTGCGCGGTCGTCGCGCTGGCCGTCGAGCGGCTGGTCCACCCGGTGGCGGTCCACGGCGTCCTCGTGAGCGGGGTGGCGGGCGCGGCGCTCGTGATGAACGGCGTCGCCGCCTTGGCCTTGCGCGACACCGCGGCCGACCTCAACATGCGGAGCGCCGCGCTCCACATGGCGGCGGACGCCGCCGCCTCGGCTGCGGTGCTGTCCACGGTGCGGGCTGAGGGGGAGGGCCAGGAGGATGCCGCCCGTGCGAGCATGGCGTCGAACAAGGCGCTGCCCTCGTCGGTGGCCGGACGGCGAGGGTCGCTCAGGGTGCCGTCCTCCGAGAAGGCGAGCGCAAGGGCGTAGACGGCCTCCCCGATGGTGCGGCTGTCGAAGACGTCGGGCTGGATGTAGCGGCGGAGGACGGCGCCGTCGATCATCGAGT
>DAIRCY010000059.1:0-15395 GCA_036796435.1 Acidimicrobiales bacterium | reverse complement strand
CGCGATCTTCGTCTCGGCCATCGGGTTCGTCGAAGGGATCATTCTCGTCGCGACCCCGGCGCTGGTGCGTGACTACTCCCCGCAGCTCGGCCGCGCATCGGCGATGGGTTTCTGGACCCTCGGGCCGGTCGTGGGGAGCCTCATCGTCGCCGTCGTGGCGAGCAACACCCTGGGCCATCTGGTCGCGTGGCAGGACCAGTTCACGATCTGCGGAATCGCCGGCGTGGGGGTCTTCTTGATCGCGCTGTTCGGGCTGCGGGAGCTGTCCCCCAAGCTGCGTGACCAGCTGATGGTGAGCTGGCGTGACCGCGCGCTCATCGAGGCGAGAGCGAAGGGCATCGACGTCGAGGCGAGCCTGCGTCACCCGTGGCGCCAGGTCGTCCGCGCGGACGTCGTGCTGTCGGCGGTCGCGATCAGCCTGCTGCTGATCATCTATTACACGGCGGTCGGCTTCAACGTCATCTACTTCGAGACGATCTTCGGCTTCTCCCCGTCGCAAGCGAACGGCATCGGCAACTGGTGGTGGGCGGCGGACGCGATCGCGCTCATCGTGGTCGGCATCGTGTCCGACCGCCTCCGGGTGAGGAAGCCCTTGATGGTCCTCGGCGCCGCAGGCGCCGTGGTGATGACGATCGTCTACCTCGGGAGGGCGACCGCGCCGCACACTGGCTACTACACGCTCGCGTGGATCGTGTCGCTGCTCGCGATCTTCCTCGCCGTCGCGTTCGCTCCGTGGATGGCGAGCTTCACCGAGACGGTCGAGCGCCGCAATCCCGCCCTCACGGCCCATGGCCTCGCGGTGTGGGGCTGGATCGTCCGGGCGACGGTCGCGGTCTCGGTGTTCATCCTCCCTTACGTGGTCTCTTCCGCGAACGCCCTCGTGCAGTACGGGACGCTCGGAAAGCGGGCGCTCGCCATCGAGAAGCACGACCCGACGATCAAGATCGTGCTTGCGCACCCACACCTCTTTGCCCAGCTGGCGCAGTATCCGACAACGTCGAAGATCCCCGGCCCGCTGCTCGCCAAGGCGATCAAGGAAGTCGGCGTCAAGAACCTCCTCAAGGTGCACGCGGATCCGCACATCGTCCCGGAGGCTGCCTTCTTCACCAAGCACGCCAACGAGCTCAAACAGGTCGTCGCCGCCAACCACTCCGCCCCGCTCCAGTGGCAGCACTGGTGGTGGGTGTGCGTCGCTGCCGAGCTCGCGTTCATCCCGCTGGTGCTGTTCATGGCGGGTCGCTGGTCGCCGCGGGCGGCCAAGCGGGACGCGCTGGAGCACGACTGGCAGGTCGAGCAGGAGCTCGCCGCGCTCCACGCCGAGCGCGAAGCCACCGCTTCCACCGCGTGAGCGCCCCGAGTACGGGTGCCCCGTGAGTCCCTCCGTGCGACGTGGGTTGCTACGGTCGTCGGCATGAACCCGCGCAAGCGGTGGGAACTGATCGCCGTCTTTGTGGCCTCGATCGCCCTCAGCGTGGCCGCGCTCGCAGTGCCGGCCGCGACCGCAGGCGCGGCGCGCGGGGCACGCGCCGCACACGCGGCAGCCGGCGAACGTCGGCACAAGACGAAGCTCCCCGCGTTCTACAGGGTGCCTGCCCACCTCCCACGCGCGCCCGGCAGCCTCATCAAACACGAGCGGATCGCGGTTTCCGGGGTGGCGGGCACCACCTACCGGGTGATGTACGTCTCGACCACCGTCGCGACAAAGCGCGTCGCGGTGACCGGTCTCGTGATGGTGCCTCGGCCGGCACCGCCCGCGGGCGGATTCCCCGTCGTGGCTTGGGGTCACGGCACCAACGGGATGGCGACGCAGTGCGCGCCGTCACTCCACGTGTCCACCACAAACGCCGGGATCCCTGGGCTGAACGCACTGCTCGCGCAGGGCTGGGTGGTCACGGCGAGCGACTACCAGGGCGAGGGGACGCCGGGACCTCTGCCTTATCTCGTCGGCGAGGTGGCAGCGCGCAACACGATCGACCTGGTCCGTGCGGCGCAGCACCTTGCGCCGGCGCATGCCAGCCGCCGCTACGTCGTGTGGGGGCACTCCGAAGGTGGTCAGACCGCGCTCTTCAGCCTCCACATCGCGCAGCGTTACGCCCCGACACTGGACCTCCTCGGCGTCGTGGCCGGGGCCCCGCCCTCCCAGTTCGCGCTGATCTACACATTCTTGAAGTCGAGCCCGTACCGCTTCTATCTGGTGATGGCTGCGGCAGGGTTCGAGAAGGCGTACGGCCCGAAGAGGGCACCCCTCTCACAGGTGCTCACGAAGAAGGGGCTTTCGCTCCTGCCCGACCTGAAAAAGGGCTGTTACACATCGGTGGGTGCCGCGATCGACCGCTACACCCTCGTGCAGGTCGTGAAGAAGAACCCGTTCGACGTCCCGAAGTGGAAGGCGCTGCTCGAAGACAACGACCCGCAGTACTTCCGCAGCGCCGCTGCGGCGCCCCTGCTCATCATCCAGGGTGGCTCGGATACACAGATCCCCGTGCTCTCGACTCAGATCCTTGCGCAGCACCTCTGCTCGGTCGGGCAGGGGCTCGAGCGGTGGATCTACCCCGGCATGACGCACACTGGCGTGCTGACAGTGTCGATCGGCGACATGGTCCACTGGATCCGAGACCGCTTCGCAGGGATGGCCAGTCCGGACCCGTACCACCCGACGGGGATGGCGGAGATCCAGACCACGACCTGCCCTTGACCACGTGGGTGCCCCGCCACCGAAGGTGGGGCGGAGGAAGATGACGCCCATGTCGCTGGCGCTCCCGACGCTGCAGACCGCTCGGCTTCGGCTGCGTCCCTTCCAAGAGGGTGACGCCGACGACCTCTTCGCGCTGCACTCCAGCGCGACCGTGCTCCGCTTCTGGGACGCGCCGCCGTGGAGCGAGCGGACGCGCGCGGGGCAGTTCCTGGCTGCGTGCCGGAAGATGGCGGAGGACGGCACGGGGGCGAGGCTGGCCGTGGACCGGCTCCGTGACGATGCCTTCATCGGCTGGTGCGACCTCACCCGATGGAACCCGGATTACCGCAGCGCCTCGCTCGGCTACTGCTTCGGCGAGGCGGCGTGGGGCCACGGCTACGCGACGGAGGCTGCGCACGAGTTGCTGCGGTGGGCGTTCGACACGCTGGATCTGAACCGCGTGCAGGCTGAGACCGACACGCGCAATTCGGCATCCGCCCGCGTCCTGGAGAAGCTCGGGTTCGTGCGGGAAGGGATGCTGCGGGAGGACTGCGTCGTGAACGGCGAGGTCTCCGACTCGTGGGTCTACGGCCTGATCAGGCGAGACTGGCTCCGTCACGAGAGCCGCTCTCCTTCGGCTGGCTCTGCGCCGGGGGGCGCCGGCGCGCGCGGCGCGGGGCCGTCGTCCGGGGACTAGTCGATCCGACCCTCGCCCTTCTGCTCGACGCCGCGGCGCGCCATGTCCTCGTAGTGCTCCGCGACGGACTCGGCGTCGCCCGACTCCCGTAGCTTCTTCGCCGACTTCTCCGCCGCCTCCTCCTCGTCCTCGGTCGGCATGCGATCCGCGTCGTGCGCCTGGTCGTCTGTCGGTCCTGGCATGTCGCCCTCACCTTTCCCGCAGCGTGGCTTGCTCCCGATGTGCTGCGTCCGGCTGCTGCAGCCGGGCTCCGCGGCTACCCGCCGCCGACGGATAGCCGCCCACCACCGACGAATACCCGCCCGCCGCCGACGAATACCCGCCGCCGCCTGGTTTGACCCCTGCCGGCGCGGGTACGTCGGCACCGTTCCCGCGGGGAGGGCCTCGGAGGACCGGCGCGGCCGGGATGTCGGGCCTCCCAGCCCTCCCCGCCGAAGCGCTGGGGCGGTCGCGGACCGCACGGCGGGGGGCAAGCTGCCACAGGGCCGAGGAAGCCTGCGTGGACGAAGGTCCGGGTCCCGTGCATGCCTGCGCCGTCCACCAGGGCCACGACCACGGCGAGGCGAGGCGCACGCCGGCCACTGGGACGACCACGAGGTCGCCTAAGCCTCAGGCGCCACGTCAACCGAGACGCCAAGACGCCGGGCTCGCCCGCCCGCAAGGTCGCGACGCGCCCCGGCCATACAATCCGGCGGTGTCATTGCACGACGCGGTGGAACGCCGGCTCGAGGAGCACGACCAGCGCTACACCCCGATGCGGCGGCTCCTCGTGGAGGCTCTCGTGGGCTCAGGCCGGCCGCTCACGGTGCCCGAGATACTCGATCGCGCCCCCGGGCTGCCGCAGAGCAGCGCTTACCGCAACGTGACGGCGCTCATCGACGCCGGCGTGGTGCGCCGGGTCGCCACCTCCGAGGACCACTGGCGTGTGGAGCTCGCGGAGGAGATCTCCGGCCACCACCACCACCTCGTGTGCCGGGTCTGCGGCCGGGTGGAGGACGTCCCCCCCTCGCCCACCCTCGAGCAGGCCCTGGGGGAGACCGCCAGGCTCGTGGCCGGCCGCACGGGGTTCGCGGTGAACGAGCACCGGCTCGACCTGGTGGGCACGTGCGCGACCTGTGACGCCGAGCCTCCTGCCCGTGAACCACCGGGGCTCCCGTTGCGCCATAGCTGAGAGTGATTATCATTCCTGACTAGGGACACCAAGGGCGCGCCGGGCGCTCAGGAGGTGGACGTTGTCAGGGAAAGTGCGACGCAGGGCGGGAATCGTCGCTGCACTCTCGATGGGAGCCGCGGGGTCGTTCGGCGTCCTGCTCCCGGCCGTCGGCTTGCTCCCGGCCGTCGGGCTTGTGGCACCCGCAGGCGCGGCGGCGCCCCCGTCGTCCTCGCGTGTCGTCGCCGTCGGCGCCGAGAACGAATACGCCAACGTCGTCGCGCAGATCGGCGGGTCGGCGGTCAGGACCACCGCCATGATGAGCGACCCCAACACGGACCCGCACTCCTTCGAGGCGAGCCCGCGGATTGCCCGGAAGATCGCTCTCGCCCAGCTCGTCGTCCAGAACGGACTCGGCTACGACAGCTTCATGCAGACCATCGAGGACGCATCCCCGAGCGCGCACCGCAAAGTGATCGTGGTGCAGAGGTTGGTCGGCAAGCCTTCCAGCACGTCCAACCCACACCTCTGGTACTCGCCGGCGACGATGCCTGCGGTCGCAAAGGAGGTGACGAAGGACCTGTCTGCGATCGATCCGGCGCGCCGGCGACTGTTCCGACGGAACCTGACCCGGTTCGACGCGTCACTGCGCGGTTGGAAGAGCGCGATCTCGGAGCTGCGGACGAGGTACAAGGGGGTGCCGGTGGCGACGACCGAGCCGGTCGCCGACTACCTTCTCCAAGCCGCAGGGCTCGACAACAAGACTCCCTTCAGCTTCCAGTCCGACGTGATGAACGGCGTGGACCCCTCACCCGAGGACGTGGCGTACGTCGAGGGCCTGCTCTCGCACAAGAAGGTCAAGGTGTTCGTCTACAACGAGCAGGTTACCGACACGCTGACCGAGTCCCTGCTCGCGACCGCCCGCCACGCGCACGTGCCGGTCGTCGGGGTCTACGAGACGATGCCCGTGCCCCGGTACGACTATCAGTCCTGGATGCTCGCGGAGACGAACGCGCTCTCTGACGCGCTCGGCCGCCGGGTCTCGACGCCGCGGCTGTGACCCCGATCGATCCGTCGCCGGTGCTCAGCGTCGAGCGCGTCTCGGCCGCCTTCGGGGGGCGACGCGTCCTCGACGAGGTGAGCTTCAGCGTGGAGGCCGGGGAGATGGTGGGGATCATCGGCGCGAACGGGGCAGGCAAGACCACGCTGTTTCGTGTGGTCCTCGGGCTGGTCCCCGCCGACGGGGGGAGGATCGAGCGCCCGCGGCGCCACATCGGGTACGTGCCGCAGAAGGTGGCGATCGACCAGGACACCCCGATCCGCGCGCGTGACCTCGTAGCGCTCGGCATCGACGGGGAGAAGTTCGGGATCCGCCTTCCGACCAAGGCGCGGCGCGCGCGGGTCGCGGAGATGCTCGAGGCGGTCGGGGCGACGCCGTTCGCCGACGCCCGGGTGGGAACGCTGTCGGGCGGCGAGCTCCAGCGGGTCCTGATCGCCCATGCGCTCGTCGGCGACCCGACGCTCCTCATCATGGACGAGCCGCTCGCCAGCCTCGACATCAAGAGCGGTCACGAGATCGTGGAGCTCGTGGCGCGGCTCATCTCCGAGCGCGGGCTCGCGGCACTCTTGTCCGCGCACGACATGAACGCGCTCCTGCCGCACATGGACCGCGTCGTCTACCTGGCCGACGGCCGCGCGGTCAGCGGCACGACCGGCGAGGTGGTGCGCAGCGACGTCCTGAGCAAGCTGTACCGGTATCCCGTTCGGGTGCTCGACGTCGACGGCACCGTTCTCGTCGTCGGCGGCCACGACGTCCACGTCCGGTGAGCCTCCGGTGACAGGCTTTCTTTCGAGCGGTCCGGTGCACGTCGCGCTCGCGGCGGGCGGCATCGCAGCGGTCGTCTCGGGAGCGGTCGGGGTCTTCGTCGTCCTACGCGGCCAGTCGTTCGCCGGTCACGCGCTCGGTGACCTGAGCACCGTCGGCGGCTCGGCTGCGTACCTGGTGAACGTCAGCCCCCTGTGGGGCTTCGTCGGGGTGGGCGCGGTCGTCGCCGGTGCGATGGACGTCTTCGGCGTGCAGCGCCGCCGCAGCCGGGACGTGGCGACCGGGGTCGTCCTCGGCGCGATCCTCGGCGTCTCGGCGCTCCTCTTGTACCTCGACACGACCAGCTCGTCCACGACCGGCGCCACCATCACCGTGCTCTTCGGCTCCCTCTTCGCCGCCAGCCCGTCCTCGGTCCCCGAGATGGCCGTCCTCGCGGGCGCCGGGGTGCTCGGCCTCGGCGTGGCGTACCGACCGCTGCTGCTGAGCTCCGTCCATCCGGACCTCGCCTCGGTGCGGGGCGTCCCGGTGCGGGCCGTGACGCTCGGGTTCCTCGTCCTCGTGGGCGTGACCGTGGCGCTGACGGCGATGGTGGTCGGCACCACGCTGTCGCCCGCACTGATGATCGGGCCGGCCGCCTGCGCGCTGCGGGTGAGCCGGCGGCCGCCCGTCGCGATGGCGGTTGCCTCGGCCGTCGGCGTCGTCGCCACCTGGTCGGGCGTGGCGCTCTCCTACGCGAGCTACCGGTGGCCCCCCGCGCACACCGGCTGGCCGATCAGCTTTTTCGTCGTCGCGATGGTCTTCGTCGCGTACCTGGCGGTCGAGGTCCCCGAGCGGCTCCGCCGCGGCGCGCACGTGCCGAGCGGGGCGCACCCGAGCACAGCGCACCACTGATGTTCTCGGGTGTCATGGCCAATGCGTGGGCGGTCGGGACGATCGTCGGCGCGGTCGCGGGCGTGGTCGGTTTCTTCGTGGTGCTGCGGGGGGCGTCGTTCGTCGCCCACGCCGTTCCGCTGTCGTCGTTCGCCGGCGCCGCGGGCGCGAACCTGGTCGGCGCCGCCCCGGTGATGGGGCTGGCGGTGTTCGCCCCCGTGGCAGCGCTCACCATCGGCTGGCTCGGACGCCGCCGCAGGAGCGACGTCGCGACCGCCCTCGTGGTCGCCGTCATGCTCGGCCTCGGTGCCCTTTTCCTCAGCTGGAGCACCGAGTACTCGGCCGCGGTCTACGGCCTCCTGTTCGGCGACATTCTCGGCGTGAGCGACGCGCAGCTCTGGCTCTCGACCGGGCTCGCCGCCGCGGGCCTCCTCTGTGTCGCGGTGATGTACCGCCCCCTCCTCCTCTCTTCCGTCGCCCCCGACGCCGCCGCAGCGAGGGGCGTGCGCAACGGGCTCGTGGACGTGCTCTTCCTCCTCCTCGTCTCGCTGATCACGACGATGTCCGTGCCGGTCGTCGGTGCGCTCTTGATGTTCACCCTCATGGTGGGGCCGCCCGCAGCGGCTCGCGCGGTGTCGAGGGCGCCCGCGCAGGCGATGGCGATCGCGGTCGGCGTCGCCCTCGCGACCGTGTGGGCATCAATCGCGGCGTCCTACTTGACGACATGGCCGATCGGGTTCTTCGTCGGGGTCGTCGCGGCGGCGTTCTACCTACTCGGGCGCCTCTGGACGGCCCTCCGGCGCTGAACGGTAGGTTGCCAGCCATGGAACTCCGCACCCTCGGGCGCACTGGCGTCCATGTAAGCCCACTCTGCCTCGGCGCAATGATGTTCGGTGCCTGGGGGAACACAGACCACGGCGAGTCCGTCCGCATCATCAACCGGGCGATCGACGCGGGGATCAACTTCGTCGACACCGCCGACGTCTACTCGGGCGGAGAGTCCGAGGAGATCGTGGCGAAAGCGCTCACCACCAAGGTGCACGGCGCGAGGGGACCCGGGCCGAACGCTCGCGGCAATTCGCGCCGTTGGATCATGCAGGAGTGCGAGGCGAGCCTCCGGCGGCTCGGGACCGACTGGATCGACCTGTACCAGATCCACCGTCCGGACCCGGGCTGCGACCTCGACGAGACGCTCGGGGCGCTGAGCGACCTCGTGCATCAGGGCAAGGTCCGCTACATCGGGAGCTCTACCTTCCCGGCGTGCGACATCGTGGAGGCCCAGTGGGTGGCCGAGCGCCGAGGACG
This sequence comes from Acidimicrobiales bacterium, assembly GCA_036796435.1. Lineage (GTDB taxonomy): Bacteria > Actinomycetota > Acidimicrobiia > Acidimicrobiales > RAAP-2 > JAJYVT01. Next base: position 6,874 of record DAIRCY010000059.1, on the reverse strand, counting down.
GGAGCGCTTCGTGTGCGAACAGCCCCCCTATTCGTTGCTGGTACGTGGCGCGGAGCGCGAGGTGCTCCCCACGTGCGAGCGGTACGGGCTTGGGGTCATTCCCTGGAGCCCGCTCGCCGGCGGCTGGCTGACGGGAAGGTTCCGCAAGGGCCAGGAGATCCCGAAGAGCCACCGCGCCGAGCGGATCCCGCAGCGCTACGACATGACGCTGCCGGGCAACCAACGCAAGCTCGACGCCGTCGAGGAGCTTGCACAGCTCGCAGAGCGCGCAGGCTTGAGCCTCATCCATCTTTCGATCGCGTTCGTGCTCCGGCACCCGGCGGTCACCGCGGCGATCATCGGCCCGCGGACCATGGAGCAGCTGGAGTCGCAGCTCGGCGCGGCGGACGTGGTCCTGTCCGACGAGGTCCTCGACGCGATCGACGAGATCGTCCCCCCGGGCATCACGCTGAACCCCCCTGACAACGGCTGGGAGCCGCCGTCGATCACCGACCCGTCGCGCCGTCGCCGCTGAGGCGACCGTCGAAGTCCCCGGCGTCGCACCGGACGTCGCGCAGGAGGCCGAAGAGCTCCTCGAGCGCGTCGCCGGCGATGCCGAGGTCCGCGAAGACCTCGCCGTTCATGGCCTCGGTCGCAGCGTCCGCTCGCGCCCTGCCGGCATCGGTCAGGCGGGCGAGCGTCCCGCGACGGTCGGACGGGTTCGGGACGCGTTCGACGAGGCCCTGCTCCTCGAGGCGGCCGACTGCGTTGGTCACGCTCGCTGGGTTGACCTGCAGCCGCTCTCCTATCTTGCCGAGGGGGAGCGCGCCGCGCGAGGAGAACGAGAGCAGCATCAGCACCTCGTAGCGGGCGAACGTGAGGTCGAACGGGCGGAGGGCCGCGTCGGCGCGGCCGAGCAGGAGCTGCTGGACGCGCATGATCGAGGTCACGACCGCCATGGCCGGCGCCGCATCGGCCCAGCCGTGGACCGCCCACTGACGGCGCGCCTCGCCGATGGGGTCGAACGGCAGCGGGTCTCGATCGGGCATCGCCCGAGGGTCTAGCGCAGGAGGAGGCCGCAGTCGCGCGGTTCAGTTGCGAGGTTCGGTTGCGAGGTTCAGTTGCGAGGCCGCTGCCGGGGCTGGCCTGGAAGGGTCCCCGGACGCAGGCCGCCCCGGCGCTGTCCCTTCTGGCGCTCCTGGCGTTCCGAGGCCCGTCGGAGCGCCCGGTTCGTCGTGACGTCCTCTTCGGATCCCATCTCCATCATCTGCTCGACCAGCTGCTGGCGCTTGGGCTTCGGGACACGGCGGAGCTGGCGCTCGAGACGGCTCAGGTTCTCTGGGAGCGGGCGCCCCTTGTCCTGGAACTTGTCGATCGTCTTCAGGATCCGTCGCGCGTACCGGCGCCGGAGCCATGGGGTGCGTCCGACCAAGCGGGCGGGCACGTCACGTGCCCTGCGCCAGAGCGAGCGTTTCGTGGGCGTCGTGGCCATGGCGTAGTTCTTAGCTGACGGGCCCGGTCGCCGGTGCACCCGCGGCGAAGCCGAGGCTGCCCCGCGCCCGTCCCGGGGCGCCTTCCTGGTCGGCGAACTGGGTGTGGTAGAGGAGGGTGTAGAGGCCGTCAGCGGCGAGCAGCTCCGTGTGCGTGCCGCGCTCGACGATGCGCCCCTCGTCCACCACGAGCAGCTGGTCGGCGTCGCGCACCGTCGACAGGCGGTGCGCGATCATGAGCGACGTCCGCCCGACGAGCGCGCCGCGAAGAGCCTCCTGGACCGCCGCCTCGGCCTCCGAGTCGAGGTGCGCGGTGGCCTCGTCGAGGACGACCACGTCGGGGGCCTTCAGGATGAGGCGGGCGAGCGCCACCCGCTGCTTCTCTCCGCCCGACAGCCGGTAGCCGCGTTCGCCCACGAGCGTGTCGAGCCCGTCGGGGAGCGAGGTGACGAGCGGGAGGATCTGCGCCTGTGCGAGCGCGTCCTCGAGCTGCGCCTCCGTCGCGTCGGGTCGTGCGTAGAGGAGGTTGGCCCGCAGGGTGTCGTGGAAGAGGTGCGGGTCCTGGGTCACGACCCCGACCACGTCGCGCAACGAGTCGAACGTGGCGTCCCTCACGTCCACGCCGCTCACCCGCACGGCGCCCGCGGTCGGATCGTACAAGCGCGGGACGAGCGAGCTGATCGTCGTCTTCCCCGCTCCCGACGGACCGACGAGGGCGACCATCTGGCCGGGCTCGACGCGGAACGAGATGTCGTGGAGCACCTCGGCGCGGACGGGCGACTCGAGCGTCGCGACCGCCTCGAGCGAGGCGAGCGAGACGTCCTCTGCGCTCGGGTACGTGAACGAGACGTGGTCGAACTCGATGCTCGCCGGGCCGCGTGCGATCGCGGTCGCCCCTGTGCATTCTTTGATCATCGGCTCGAGGTCGAGCACCTCGAAGATCCGTTCGAAGGAGACGAGGGTGGTCATCACGTCGAGGTTCACGTTCGAGAGCTGGGTGAGAGGGCCGTAGAGCCGCACGAGATAGGCCGTCAGCGCGACGACGGTGCCGACCGCGAGCACGCCGTGCACGGCGGCGACCCCGCCGAAGCCGTACGCGAACGCCGTCGCGAGCGATGCGGTGAGCACGAGGCCGACCATGAACATCCGGGCGTACATCGCCTGGGCGATGCCGATGTCCCGGACCCTGGCGGCCTTCTCGTCGAAGTTCTTCGCCTCGCGCGCGGGACGGCCGAAGAGCTTGACGAGGAGCGCCCCCGAGACGTTGAAGCGCTCCTGCATGACCGAGTTCATCTGCGCGTTGAGGTCGTACCCCTCCTTGGTGAGCGTCCCGATCTTGCGACCGACGAAGCGGGCGGGCATCAGGAACACCGGGAGCAGCACCAACGCGACGAGGGTGATCTGCCACGAAAGGTAGAACATGACGCCGACCGTGATGAGCACCGTCATCAGGTTGCCGACCACGTTTGACAGGAGTGTCGTGAAGGCCTGCTGGGCGCCGATCACGTCGTTGTTGAGCCTGCTCACGAGCGCGCCGGTCTGCGTGCGGGTGAAGAAGGCGATCGGCATCGTCTGGATGTGGGCGAAGACCTTCGATCGCATGTCGTAGATGAGCCCCTCGCCGATCGTGGCGGACACCCGGCGCTGGTAGAGCGAGAGGCCGGCTGTGAACAGGGCGAGTCCGCCGGCAACCGCTGCGAGCTCGACGACGAGCGCGGCATCGTGGCCGAAGATGCCGCGGTCGATGATCGCCCGCAGGATGAGGGGGTTGACCGCACCCGACACTGCGGACAGCACGACGACGGGCACGAAGATCATGAGGATCCGCCGGTAGGGCATCGCGAAGCGGAGCATCCGCCGCGTGGTGCCCTTCTTCACCCGGTGCTCGAGCACGGCCCGGTCGCGGTGCATGGAGCGCAGCCCCATCCATCCAGCGGCTCCGCCCAGCATCGTGCTCCCGTCGGTCCAGGTCGCCGGCCACTCGCCGGCGCTCGCAGCCGGTCCAGCCTAATGGCGTGCGGCCAGGTCCCCCCGGGGCGTCCGGGGGCGTCGGTCAGCTGGGCGTGGCGACCGCGCCGACCGCGCCGACCGGTTCGATCGGCTCGAGCGGTTCTGCCGGTTCGACCGAGACGCGCATCCGCGCCCGCAGCCGGGCCAGTGCGACGAGGACAGGCGCCCCGAGCACCGCGACCATCACGGCGTTGCCGACCGCGCGGAAGGTGTCGTAGAGGGCGGAGGTCGCGGCGTAGTACCGCGCGAAGTGGGCGAGCGCTTCGGTCGAGGGCATCCCGGCGTGGAAGCCGAGCCCGGGGGAGGCCTGGTAGAAGGTCCAGTTCCAGACGTCCATCGCCGCGCCGAAGCCGTAGCCCGTCACGACGCCCACGACCGCGAGGACGATCACATCGCGACGGGTCGGCCGGCCGGATCTCCCGCGACCCGCGAGACCGGCGACGGCGCCAACCCATCCCGCCGCGAAGAGCTGGTAGGGGATCCAGATCCCGAGGCCGCCGGTCGCGAGTCCAGAGACGAGGATCGTGGTCGCCCCGAGCAGGAACCCGTAGTCGGGACCGAAGACGTACCCCGCGCACAGGATCAATAGGAAGATCGGGCTGAAGCCGCCGATCCCGGTGACCACCACGGCCCGGGCGGCGGCGTCGATGGCCGACAGAGCGGCGAGGAGCGCGAGCTGCCGGGTGTCGAGACGCCCTGCCGCGAGCTCGACGGCGGCGAGCGCGGCGACGGTGCCGAGGGTGAAGACGAAGACAGCGGAGCCGGTGGGCAACCCCGCGCCGACGAATGGCCAGAGGAAGATTCCGGCGCCGACGAGCGAGGTGACGGCCATCGCGACGCCGACGTGGCGCCTCGCCGCCGCGAAGACGCGTCTCACCGAGGCCGACCTTCGTCGGGAACGAGCCGCTGCCCTTCGATCCGCAGCACACGGCCGCGCAGCTCGCGCGCGAGCTCCACGTCGTGGGTGGCCGCCACGACCGCGGCCCCCTCCACTGCGAGGCGCCGCATCACCTGTGCGAGAGACGCGCGCGCCGCGGCGTCCATGCCGCGAGTGGGCTCGTCGAGGAGTGCCAGAGCCGGCCGTCCGGCGAGGATCACCGCCAAGGCGGCACGTTGTCGTTGGCCGCCGGACAGGTCGCGGGGGTCTCTCCCCCCCAGGCCACCGAGCCCGAGGACCTCGAGGATCGCGTCGGCGCTCTCGGACACGTGCGACCACCGCAGCGTCTGTTCGACCTCGGCCCGGACGCTCTGGCGGTGGAGGAGCAGACCCGGTTCTTGGGGGAGATACGCGATACGCCCGGGCCGGCGCTCGACGCGTCCTGACAGCGGAGCGGTGAGCCCCGCGATGGTGCGCAGCAGCGTCGACTTTCCCGCTCCGTTCGGCCCGGTGAGGATGACGATCTCTCCGGCCCGCCCGAACAGGTCGACACGATCCATCAGCGCCCTTCCGCCGACGCCGAGCGTCACGTCCGAGAGGGACCATGCCGTCGGCCCTGTTGCGGGCGCCGGGGCCGAGAGGGTTCTTTCGGGAGCGGCCGTGGCCGCAGAAGCGGATCGCGGCGCCGAGGCGACGACCTTGCCGTGGACCAGCGACACGCGCCGCGCCCCGGGGAACGCCCCGAGGCGGTGCTCTGCGACGACGACCGTGGTCCCGCGCTCGGCGAGCGAGCTGAGCGTGGTGACGAGCGCCGCGGCGCCCGTGGAGTCGAGCTGGGACAACGGCTCGTCCAATGCGATCACCGACGCCCCTCCGGCGAGTGCGGCGGCGAGGGCGACCCGCTGGCGCTCGCCGCCTGACAGCGTGGCGAGCCTGCGGTTGGCGAGGTGGGAGATTCCGGTGCAGGAGAGTGCTTCTTCCACCCGCGCGGGGACCGACGCTCGGGGCAGCCCCAGGTTTTCGGGGAAGAAGGCGACCTCCCGGGCGACGGTTCCGCGCACGAACCCGGCGTCGGGTTCCTGGAAGACGAAGCCGACGTGACGGGCCAGCAGGCGCGTCGGGGTGCCGAGCACGTCGAGGCCGCACACGACGGCGCGGCCCGCGATGGTGCCCCCGTGGAAGTGTGGGACGAGCCCGTTGCACACTCGCAGCAGCGTCGACTTGCCCGAGCCCGAGTCGCCGTGCACGAGGGTCACCCCGGGTCCCAGCTCCAAGTCGACGTCGCAGAGCGCGGCAGCCGGAAGCTCCGACCACGCGGGGTACGTGTACGACAATCCCTCCATTGCGATCGTCGTGGCGCCCGATCCGGCGCCGCGTGTCGGCGCGGTAGCCACGGCGGACGTCACGACGGCTCCCGCGGGATGGCCGACGCGGCGGCGGTGACGAGCAACGCCGGCGCGAGGGCGAGGGGCGCGAGCGATGGGACCGTCGGCACCGGATAGGCGTACCAGCTGCCCGCACCGCTCATGTGGCCCACGACCGCGAGCACGGCGGCGCTCACGCCCGCAGCCGCCACCGCGATGAGCCGTGGAGCGCGGCCGCGGGGCTCCATGCGCGTCCGACGACCGGCGCCGAACGCCCGAGCCTCCATGGACTCCGCGAGCTGCACCGAGCGATCGATCGCGCCGAGGAGCACCGGGACCGCCAGATCCACCATCGCACGCGGGCCGCGGGGGCGCCATCCCCGCAGCCGCTGCGCGTCACGAACGGCGACGAAGCTCGCTGCGGTCGCCGGCACGAGGTTCAGGGCGGCGCCGACCGCTGCGCCTGCGTGATGGAACGGGCCGGGAAGCGCGTCGACGAGGTCGGTCGGCTCGACGACCACCGAGAGCGCTGCCGTGACCGACACCGCAGCGAGGAGGCCGAGGGCGGTCGACGCGCCCACGGCGGACGCCTCCGCGGTCACGATGCCTCCGACGAGCGGCACCCATGACGGAAGGACGCAGAGGACCGTGGCGCCGGTGTGCGAGAGCATGCCGTTCAGCGCGACGGTGACCGCGCCGAGGATGCCGAGGCCCACGAGCAGCGGGCGCAGCCGCCTGCCCGTCGCCCTCCTCCGCGCGAGCAGCGCCAACGCACCCGCGAGGACGACCAGCCTCGCCGCGGGGTCCGTGTCGACCAGGGCGACCGTCAGGGCGGCCAACACCCACACGGCGACCCCGGCCGGCCGGGTCACGTCGCGGGCGTCGGGTGCGGCGGCGGTGCGGGCTTGCCCGTGGGCGGGTCGTACCGGAGTCCGAGCGATCCGCCGGGCGTGACGGTGATGTCGCTCACGCCGACCGGAGGGCTCGTCCAGGTGTGCCCGTTCTTCGAGAGGAACAGCGCCCAGTAGCGCGCGCCCGAAGGCAGGCACTGCGAGTAGTGGGCGGGCACGTGGTCGACCTGGCAGATGGCCACGCCGAAGCTGAACTTCTGGGTGCCGAGCTCGATGTGGCTCTTGTCGAGGAGCTTGAGCGCA
>DAIRCY010000058.1:12459-15499 GCA_036796435.1 Acidimicrobiales bacterium | reverse complement strand
CGCTCCAGTGACGCGAGCCGCTCGAGCATCGCCGCGCCGACCGCCGGATGGGTGAGCGCGTTCAGGTCGCCGAGGGCGACCGGGTCGGAGAAGACGCGGGCTGCCAGGCCCGCACGATCCAGCGTCCCGTCGGGCTCGAGCACCCCCGGGCCGAAACGCTCGACGACGGGTCCGTACGCCGCGCCCCCGGGCGCCATCACCTCCCTGGCGATCACGTCTGCGTCGACCACGGCTGCCCCGCGGCCCGCGAGCAGACCGGCGACGGTCGACTTCCCGGACCCGATGCCGCCGGTCAGGCCGATGCGCACCATCACCGCGGCACGCTGTGCGGGCTGCCGCAGACGGCGAAGAGGACCAGCGTCGTCTCGTCCACCTCGTCGGTCACGAACCAGTCGCCGGGGTCGAGGGCGGTCGTCCCGTCGCGCTCGCCGCGCGCCACGAGCGCGTAGGCGAGGGGCAGCAGGCGCGTGTAGAGCGCGACGTACCAGGACCTCGGCATCCGGTGGCGGAGGTCGAGCACGTCGAGCCGGAGCAGCCGTTCCGCCCTCGCGCGCCGGGCGGCGAAGACGTCCTTCACCGCGGCGGTGGCGTCGATGCCCCCGACCCAGACCCGGCCGAAGTACCGTCCGAGCAGGCGCTCCAGGTCGACCTTGCCGAAGAGCCGCAGGTGGAACGGGTTCTCGAAGTCCGCCGGCCCGTTCGGGGTGAGGAAGAACGCGCTCCCCGTGGGGGAGGTGACGCGCGCGATCTCCGCCACGTGCACCGAGGGGTCGGCGAAGTGCTCGATCAGGTGCGAGGAGCACACGGCGTCGAACGTGCGGTCGGCGATCGCCAAAGCCACAGCGTCCATCTGCGCGACGGCGAACGGCGGCAACTGCGCTCGCGTGGTCGAGGACGTCGCCTCGCGTGGCGGGCGGCCCTCGGGCGCCTGCCAGCGGGTCGCGGCAGCGCGGGCGGCCTCCACCGCCTGGCGCGAGTAGTCGACGCCGAGCACGCGGCGTCCCTGGCCCGCGAAGCGGAGCGACTCGAACCCTTCGCCGCAGCCGACGTCGAGCACCCGACCCGAACCGAGCCGTTCGAGGACGGCCCGGTAGCCGGCGTCGTGGAGCGCCACGATCGAATCGGGGGTGGCGCCGCGCCGGGGCCGCTCGCCGGTGAGCCGGGCCGCCGCCCGGCGCGCCGAGCCGGGCACCTTCTGCTGTCGTGCTGGCCGCGTCGTCGTCACCGGTCCCGTCGCCCTCGTGCGCTGCCCCGCGGGGCCACGGCGCGCTGCCTACAGTACGTGAGCGGCGGCCGCAGGTGAAGGGCGTTCGTGCGCCCGTCAGGCGGCTGGCGCTCGGCACCATGACGACCCCCACCACGACCTCCGCGCCCGGTCGCAGCGGCGGCGCGCAGCGGGTCGTCGGCGCGCCGGGCGCCCGCAGCCGCGGCGCCGGGCACTCCGGTGTGGGCAGGCTCGTCCGCGAGGGCTCGCCGACCGGGCTGCTCGAGCACCTCGTCCTCGCGGCGCTGGCCTTCCTGCCGCTCCTCCTCGTCGAGCGCGGCGTCGTCAGCTCGGACACGAAGACCTATCTGTACCTGGACCCGGCGCGCTTCCTCGGGCAGGTCACCTCGATGTGGGACCCGAGCGTCGCCCTCGGGACCGTGACCCACCAGTACGTGGGCTACCTCTTCCCGATGGGGCCCTACTACGCGCTCAGCGCGGCGGTGCACCTCCCGACGTGGATCGCCCAACGCGTCTGGCTGGGTGGGATCCTCTTCGCCGCCGGCGCGGGGGTGCTCCACCTCTGCAGGACGTTGGGGGTGCGCGGGCCGGCCAGGATCGTCGCGGCGCTCGCCTTCACCTTCTCCCCCTACATCCTCCAGTACTCGGGCCGGATCTCGGTAATCCTCATGCCCTGGGCCGCGCTGCCCTGGCTCGTCTCGTTCACCGTCCGTGCGCTGCGGGAACGGCGACGGGACCGCACCGCACCGGCGGACGGCAGACGACCCGCCCTCGCCTCGTGGCGGTACCCCGCGCTGTTCGCGCTCGTCGTCGCCCTGACGAGCGGCATCAACGCGAGCTCCGTCCTCTACGTCGTCCTCGGGCCGCTCCTTTGGCTCGTATGGGCGGTCGCGGTCGAACGCGAGGCGACGTGGCGCGACGCGGCCGTCGTGCTCGCGAGGATCGGGGCGCTCTCGGTGCTCGTCTCCATGTGGTGGCTCGTCGGGCTGCTCGTGGAGGCCGGCTACGGGGTCGACATCCTCCGCTACACCGAGTCGGTCCGCGCCACGAGCTCCACGTCCACCCCGCTCGAGGTGCTCCGGGGGCTCGGCTACTGGTACTTCTACGGCGGCGGGAAGGCCGGCCCGTGGACCCAGAGCGTGATCCTCTACACGAAGTGGCTCTGGGTGGTGGCGCTCTCGTACTTCCTGCCGGTGCTGGCGTTCGCCTCGGCGATCCTCGTGCGGTGGCGACACCGCGGCTACTTCGTGGTGCTCGCCGTCGTCGGCGTGGTCCTCTCGGTGGGCGCATACCCCTACACAGATCCACCCGCCGCAGGGGCCGCGCTGAAGGCGTTCATGAACGACACCACGGCCGGGTTCGCGATGCGCTCGACCGACCGCGCGACGCCGCTCGCGCTTCTCGGCCTCGCGATGCTCCTCGGCGCCGGGGTCTCGGCAGCCTGGGACAGCCGGCCGCGCCTCGGTTGGGCGACCGCGCTGATCCTCGCGGGGCTCGTCGTCGCGAACAACCCCGCGCTCTTCAACGGCGACGCGGCGATCGTCCCGGGCCTCACGCAGCCCTCGGCGCTGCCCCGCTACGACCTCGCTGCGGCGCGCTACTTGGACTCGACCCACCCCGCCAGCCGTGTCCTCGGCATCCCCGGCGACGCGTTCGGCGCGTACACCTGGGGAGACACCACCGACACGCCGCAACCCGGCATCCTCACGCGCCCGTTCGTCACCCGCGAGCAGCAGGTCATGGGCTCGATCGCGACCGCCGACACGCTCTACGCCCTCGACGCGCCGGTGCAGACACACATCGAGGACTGGTCGG
>DAIRCY010000058.1:0-12449 GCA_036796435.1 Acidimicrobiales bacterium | reverse complement strand
CTCCTCTCTGCGGGTGACGTGCTCGTCGAGTACGACCAGACATCCGCCCACTACGGGAGCCCCCAGGCGGTGACACTCGCCGAGTCGCTCCGCCAGACCCCCGCCGGCCTCGTCCGCGGGCGCACCTTCGGCACGCCCGGACAGCGCGTGGCCAAGCCCACAGTCACGGCCGAGCTGCTCGCCGGGACACCGCGCGCGACGAAGCCGCCGCCCGTCGCGATCTACTCGGTGACCCGCCCGCGGCCGATCGCGCGGGGGGAGTCCGACCGCGGGGCGCTCGTCGTGGCGGGCGATGCGACCGGCCTCGAGAGCCTCGCCTCGCAAGGGTTGCTCGACACCTCGAGCGCCATCTACTACGCGGGCACGCTCGACGCGCACCCCGCCACCCTCCGACGGCTCGCCTCCGACGGAGCGACGCTCGTGGTGACCGACACCAACCGCAAGCAGGGGTTCCGATGGAACGGGCTCAGCGCGAACGCCGGGCAGCTGGAGACCGCCCGCGACGCCGCCACAGCACGCACACCCACCTCGAGCCCCATCGACCTGTTCCCGACGCCGACAGCGAAGTCGCCACCCCCGGGCAGTCAGACGGTGGCCGAGTACCTCGGCGCCGCCGACGTCACCGCCTCCTCCTACGGCAACACGGTCAACTACCAGCCGGGGGAGCGCCCCTACAGCGCCCTCGACGGGGACCTTCGGACCGCGTGGGAAACCGGGACGTTCACCTCCGACGTCGACGGGCAGTGGTGGCAGGTGGCGTACGGCCACCCGGTCACCACCGGCCACGTCACCGTGGTCCAGCCGCTCTTCGGGACAGTGAAGCGCGCCATCAGCGAGGTCACCCTCACCTTCACAGGGCGCCACCCCGTCACCGTGCGGCTCGGCCGGGACTCCCGCCGGCGCGCCGGCCAGACGGTCAGTTTCAGCCGGCGGAGGTTCCGGACGCTCCGGATCACGATCGACGCCACGACGAAGCAGCAAGGCACCCCCGTCGGCCTCGCGGAGGTCGAGGTCCCGGGCCAGCACGTCGTCGAGATCGACCGGATGCCGACGGACCTGTTGTCCCGGCTCGGCCGGGCGTCGCTCGGCGACCGGCTGGTCCTCTCCATGACACGCACACGCGTCTCGCCGTACACGACGGCGCGGACGGACCCCGAGATGATCCTGGCCAGGTCGTTCACGCTGCCGGTCGCGCGCACCTTCACCGTTGCCGGGACGGCCACCCTCTCGCCCTACCTGAGCGACGCCCAGGTGGAGCGGCTCGTCGGCGTCGCAGGGGCCACAGGATCTGGCGTGGTCGCGACCTCCTCGAGCCGGCTGACAGGCGCGCTCGGCGACACCGCAGCCGCCGCGGCCGACGGCGACCCCTCCACCGTCTGGCAGAGCGGCTTCGGCACGACCGACGTCACCGGCGCATGGCTCGATTACCGGCTCCCCGCGCCGATCACCTTCGGCCGCATGGCGCTCACCGTCGTCGCGGACCGACGCCACTCGGTTCCCTCGTCGTTGCGGATCACCGCGACGACAGCGGCGAGCGGGCGCACCGAGTCCCGCCACGTCGCGCTGCCCCGCATCCTGCGGAGCGTCGTGCCCGGGACGACCGCGACGCTCCGGCTGAGGTTTCCCCCGCTGAGCGGCGACCGCGTCCGGGTGACCTTCGCCGGGGTGCTGAAAAAGCGCGGGACACTCGCCGACGGCCTACGCACCCAGGTCCTGCCGCTCGGGGTCGCCGAGCTCGGGGTCGCCGAGCTCGGGATCCCCCCGCCGCCCGCCGCCCTCCCCGGGTCCTGCCGGTCCGACCTCCTCGAGGTGGACGGCCGGCCCGTGACAGTGAAGGTCGTCGGCTCGGTCGCCAGGGCCCTTGCGGACGGGCAGGTCGGCCTCGAGCCGTGCGGCGCCGACGCGCACGGGCTCCGCCTCTCGGCCGGCCGCCACGTCGTCGAGAGCGGGCTCGCCACGACGGCGACCGGCGCGCGCGCCGAACGGGGCGTGCTCCCGGTCGTCCCGGGGTGGGACGTGGACGCGCTCACCCTGGCGTCGGCGCCAGGTGGCGGTCCGGCGGGCAGCGGCGCGCCGACGGCGGTGGCGCCCACGCCCGGCGCCATGCCGCGCGTCGCAGCCCACGAGAGCTCCGCGACGACGTGGTCCCTCGCCGTGACGCACGTATCCCGCCCGTTCGAGCTCGTCTTGGGGGAGAGCCTGAACGCGGGATGGCACGCGGTCGCCACCCCTGCACCGGGGGCGCCGGCCGGCTCGCGCTCGATCACACTCGGGCGGCCCGAGCTCGTCGACGCGTTCGCCAACGGCTGGCACGTGAGCCGGGCGGACCTCCGCGCGCTCGGCGGGGGGCACTTCACCGTGTCGCTCACCTGGGCGCCCCAGCGCTGGGTCTGGACGGGGATCGCGGTCTCCGGCGCCTCGATCGCCGGCTGCGCGCTTCTCGCCTTCGTGCCGTCCCGATCACGCCGGCGCCGTCGCGGCCGCCGCGGCCGACCCGTCGCGCTCCTCGTCGAGCCCGAGCTCGCTCCCGCGCTGGCGCTCCCCGTCGGGGTGGCGAGCGGCTCCGTCCTGCGATGGTGGACGGTCGTCTCCCTCGCCCTCGCCGCGGGTGGCCTCGCGTGGGCGATCAGCGCCCCGGCCGCGGGCGCCGCGGTCGCTGTCGCGGTGGCGGCCGGCCTCAGCGTCCGCCGCCTCAGGCTTCTCGGCGCGCTCGCCTCGGTCGGGCTTCTGGCCGCCGCAGGCGCGCTCGTCGTCGTCGGTCAGATCCTCCATCCGGCAGCGGGCGGAGGGAACTGGCCCGCCGCCTACCACGACGCCGCCGTGCTTGCGGCGATGGCCGTGGCGTTCCTCGGCGCGGACGCGCTGGTCGACTACGCGACGACGCCTGCACCGAGCGAGAGCGGGTAGCGCCGCCGCGACCAGGACGCTTCCTCGGCGAGCGCCTCGAGGGTCTCGCGGGCGGCTGCCTCCCAGGTGAACCGGTGGGCGTGGACGAGGGCGCCCGCGCCGAGCCGGGCGCGCAGGGCTGCGTCCCCGAGGACCCGCGCGAGCGCGGCGGCGGTCGCGTCCTCGCCGTCGGCGAGGAGCCCGGTCTTGCCGTCGACGACCGCGTCGCGGTGACCGGCGATGTCCGACGCGACGGCGGGCGTCGCGCAGGCGCCCGCCTCGGTGAGCGTCATCCCCCAGCCCTCGCGCAGCGAGAACGAGGCGACGGCCCAGGCTCGGCGGTAGAGGCGGACCAGCTCGTCGTCGCCGACGCGCCCGGCAAGCGTGATCCAGCGTGTCGCCCCGAGCCCGCGGCGCACGGCTTCGAGGCGCGCCCGGTCGTACCCCTCGCCGGCGATCACCGCGCGGAGGGCGGGCAGCGTCGGCTTCACGCGGGCGAGCGCTCGCATCAGCACGTCGAACCGCTTGACCGGGACGAGCCGCCCCACGGCCACCACCAGGGGCTCCGGGGAGCGCTCGGCGGCCGTCCCGGGCGAAAAGCGGGCGTCCACGCCCGGCGGGACGACCGTCACCCTGTCGGGGTCGAGACCGAGCATGTCGATGATCTCGGCGCGCGAGGAGTGCGAGAGCGTGATCACCCGGGTCGAACGGTAGGCGGGGGGCGCGAGCCGTCTCTCGGTGGCCTCGCCGATCCGCGCCATCCAGGCCGGCAGCACCATCCGCCACATCTCGGCGTGCACATGGTGGAGGAAGACGACGCGCGGGCCACGGAACCACAGCGGGGACCAGAACGGCATCCCGTTCCAGATCTCGACGAGCCCCTCCCCGGCGTGACGGTGCCGTGCCAGCCCCGCGACGCCCGTGCGGCCGAAGACCCCGTACCGACCTCCTCGGCGCACGACCCGGTACCCCTCGCGCTCGACCACCTTCTCGCCTCCGGGGACCGCAGAGGTCCGCAGCTCGACCTCGATCCCCGCGGCCGCCCACCGCGCGGCGATCCGGTGGGCATGGAGCTCGGACCCCCCGGCCTCGGCGTTCTCGAGGTCACGCCAGGCGACGATGCGGACCCGCTCGAGGCCGTGTTCGGCGGCAATGGCCCGGAGGGTCGCCGGCGGTGACGGAACAGGAGCCGGCGGTGACGGAACAGGAGCCGGCGGTGACGGAACAGGAGCCGGCGGTGCACCCGCCACCGTGTCTCGGTCCCGTGGACCGATCTCCCGCACCAGCGTCACCGGCCCGGAGCGTAGTCGGGGCGTCTCGGCGGTGACAGCCTCCGCGGCGCGTCGAATGTGCGACGTCCCGCAGACGTCGCCCCGCGCTGCGGACCCTTACCGGCGGGAGCGTTCGACGGCGTTCGCGACGTTGATGACGGCGATCGCGCCCCACGCCACGACGATGCCGACGAGACCGTCGATGCCGTGGAGCTGGCTCACGACGATCGAGGTCACCGGGATCCCGAGAACGATCGACGTCACGGCGAGCCCGGTCCCTCCGCGGCGCCGGCCGCGACGGAGTCCACCTCGCGCGGGATCGCGCATCGAGAGCGCGGCCTGCACCCGGGCGGCGACCTCGCGGTCGAGCTTCTCGACGAAGGACTTGGCCAGCGCCGCGTCGTAGTCCTCGCCGAGGTCCCGGCGGGCGGCCAGCGTCGCTTCGAGCTGTGCCTCGAGGTCCCCGTCAGCCATCGTGGAATCGTCCCACCCCTCGGGGCCGGCCACAAGGGAGACGCCGATCGGGCTGTCCTTGCAGTCGAGCGGCGTGCTTCCATCTGCGCCCGGACCACCTTCTGCCGCTCACTCCTCCGCGATCGGGGGGACCGGCACCGGCGCGTCGGGGAGCCGGCCGCCGCCTTCCACCCCCACCCGGCGGCGGTGGATCCGCAAGAGCTCCCCGACCCCGGTTGCGAGCAGCAGGCCCTGCACCCCGAGATCGGCGAGCGCCGTGGTCCGCGGGGCGCCGCCGGCGAGCACGACGGCCAGGGTGACGAGGGTGGCGGCGGCCACGAGGGCCACCACGAACGGCCGGTCACCGACCCCGAGCAGGTACATCGTCACCATCACGGTCGCACTGAGACAGATCATCGCCAGGGCGAGGGGAAGGAACGCCGCCGCAGCCGAGACGTAGGGAGCGGAGAAGAACGCAGAAAGGAACGGGCCGGGAGCCCCACCTGCCACGGCGACGAGCGCCGCGGCAGGCACTGCGAGGAGCGCGAGCGAGACGAAGAGCTGTCGGAGGGCGTGCTCGCCGTCGCGAGAGGCGATCGCCGCCTCCGGCAGCAGGTACCCGGCGACGACGATCGCGACGAAGACGAGCGCCTTGCTCGACACCGACACCGCGGCGTAGCCACCCGCCGCGCGCGGCGCGGCCCGCGCCACCACGATCACGTCGATGTTCTGGAGCACGGCGATGGCCGCGAGCGCGACGACGGCGGCGGCCACGTCCCTGCGCACCGTCCGGTCGCGCCCGAAGGCCGGAGCGGCTTTCCACGCCGGCGTCCAGCGGCGCCTGGCGGTGCGCTCTCCGGTAGTGGCACCGGCGAGCGGCCGCACACGGCGGGCGGCCGGCGCGCCGGGCTCGGCGAGCCAGTCACGGGCGGCGACGAATCGCGCGTGGACGGCCGTCGCGACCTCCGCGACGAGGACGCCCGCGGCGACACCCGTCACCCCGAACCCCGCCGCGCCGAACGCGATCATGAAGGCGGTGCGCAGGCCGCCCTCGAGGAGGAGGTTCGCCGACAGAGCGCGGTACTCGCGGTGCGCCTGGAGCAGCCCGCGGTCGATGCACAGGAGGATCCAGACGGCGCCGGCGATCGTGATCGCCTCGAACCCGGCTGCGTCGTGACGGCCGAGGAGCGCGGCGACCGAGGGCCCGGCTGCGACGACCACGGCCGCGAAGGCGACGAGCACCACCCTCGCGCGGCGGTGGACCCGCGCGCCCCAGCGGGACACGTCTCCGAGCTGCCCTGCCCAGCGGGTCACCCGCCGCACCACGCCCACGAGCACCGCCGAGCCCGGCGTGGAGACGACGAAGAACACGCCGATCAGCTGGTTGAGCGCGCCGTAGTCGCGGGCGAGGAGGAGCCGAGCCAGGACGACCGTGACGACCACGCTGCAGCCGTTCGCGATCACGCCCGCGAAGGCGAGGGGGGCCGCGTCGACCAACCCGGCTCTCCAACGGGTGCGGGAGCCGGGGCGCGGCGCGGTCCCGGAGCCGGCGCGGGACCCCCGGCCCTTCCGCGCCAGAGCGTTCGTGCGCTCCGACAGCAAGGCCACTGGGCTCCCTCCGCTGCTCAGCCGAGGGTCAGGAGGCGGGTTCGTCCTCCGTGGACGCGTCCTCCCCCGAAGCCGGTGTGGCCGGTGTGGCCGGTGCTGCCGGTGCGGCCGGTGCCGGTGCGGCCGCCTCGGGAGCGGCCGCCTCGGGAGCGGCCGCCTCGGGCATCGTGGCCTCGGCCCCCTGCGCGTAGTCGGCCCAGGCAGCCTGCGCCTCGGTCTCGGGCGTGAACTCGCCGGCCTCGGTGTAGTCGTAGGTGCCGATGTAGTTGCCCTCGGCGTCGTAGGCGTGCTCGCCGAACGCCTCCCGGTACTCCTCGGAAACCTCGCCGCCCTCCGCGGCCTGCTTGATGGAGAGGCTGATGCGCCGGCGCTGGAGGTCGATGTCGATGATCTTCACCCACAGCTCTTCTCCCGGGGTGACCACCTGCTCGGGCAGGTCGACGTGGTGCGCCGCCATCTCCGAGATGTGCACGAGGCCCTCGATGCCGTCGCCGACCTGGACGAAGGCGCCGAAGGGCACGAGCTTGGTGATGCGGCCGTAGACGAGCTGGCCCACCTCGTGGCTGTCGGCGAACTCCTGCCACGGGTCGGTCTGGGTCGCCTTCAGCGAGAGGCTGATCCGCTCCTTGTCGAGGTCGACGTCGAGCACCTCGACTGTGATCTCGTCACCCACCTGGACGACCGACGACGGGTGGTCGACGTGCTTCCAGGAGAGCTCGGAGACGTGGACGAGCCCGTCCATCCCACCGAGGTCGACGAACGCACCGAAGTTGACGACCGAGGACACGGTCCCCCGGCGCCGCTCGCCTGGCTTCAGGTTGGCGAGGAAGTCGCCGCGCTGCTCCTTCTGGGCCTCCTCGAGCCAGGAACGTCGCGAGAGGACGACGTTGTTGCGGTTCCTGTCGAGCTCGATGATCTTGGCTTCGATGACGCGGCCGACGTAGGGCTGGAGCTCTCGCACGCGGCGCAGCTCCACGAGGGACGCCGGCAGGAAGCCGCGCAGTCCGATGTCGACGATGAGGCCCCCCTTCACCACCTCGATGACCGGGCCCTTCACGACCTGGTCCTGCTCCTTCAGCTTCTCGATCGTGGCCCACGCGCGCTCGTACTGCGCGCGCTTCTTCGACAGGATGAGCCGGCCTTCCTTGTCCTCTTTCTGGAGGACGAGCGCTTCCACCTTCTCGCCGAGCGAGACGATCTCTGTCGGGGCGACGTCGTTTCGGATGGAGAGCTCGCGTGCGGGGATGACGCCCTCGGACTTGTAGCCGATGTCGAGCAGGACCTCGTCACGGTCGATCTTGACCACCGTGCCCTCGACCAGGTCGCCGTCGTCGAACTCGACGATCGTGCCCGCCATGAGGTCTTCGAGGGGCTGCCCCGAGAGGTCGTCTTCGACGATGGCGCGGGGGTGGTAGATGCCCTCCTCGTCGAAGGTCCCCATCGCCTCGTCGGACAGGGTGGGCCGGCGGGGAGGGGCGGTGAGGAGGGCGGAGGATTGCTCTTCGGACATCGACAACTGCTCGCTTTCGTTGCGTGCCCCACCCGGGTCACCCGAGGGGACCACGGCTGGACACCGGCGACCGCGCCGGGGCCGCGTGCTCGAGTGATTGGAACCTGGCCGCCGGCGCAGGCCAGGCAGCACAGGCTAACGCATCCCGCCGCTCGATCTTCCGGCGCCGCTCCCGGCAACCCCGCTCCCAGCAGGGCCGGGGTCCGCTACCCGCCTTCGGCCGCTGCCGGCTACCCGCCCTTGACCGCCCAGGAGTCGCCCCAGGCCATGGTCACTTTGAGGGGCACCGAGAGCGGCAACGCGCGGCAGAGCGCGTCCTCGGTCAGCTCGGCCACGGCGGTCTCCTCGGCCGGCACCGCCTCGACGATCACCTCGTCGTGGACCTGGAGCGCCAGACGACTCTGCATCCCCCGTCGCTCGAGCACCCCGTCGAGCCGCACGAGCGCCACCTTGAAGATGTCGGCGGCGAGCCCCTGGATGCCTGCGTTCATGGCCTGGCGCTCGGCCGCGGAGCGGCGCTGGTAGTTGCGATCGTGCAGGTCGGGAAGCGGCCGCTTCCGGCCCATCTCGGTACGCGTGTAGCCGCGCTCCCTCGCTTCTGCGACCGTCTCCAGCATGTACCGCCGGACCTTCGGGAAAGCACCGAAGTACCGCTCCATGATCTCGCTCGCCTCCTCGACGCTCGTCGAGAGCCGCCGGGCGAGCCCGAAGGCCTCCATGCCGTAGGCGAGGCCGTAGGAGACCATCTTCGCCCGGTCGCGTTGGTCCTTGGTGACCTGGTCGGCGGGGACCCCGTACACGCCGGAGGCGACCGCCCTGTGGATGTCCTGCCCCGAGCTGAACGCCTCGATGAGCCCGGGGTCCCCCGAGAGGTGCGCGATCACCCGCAGCTCCACCTGGTCGTAGTCGGCGACGAGGAAGCGGCAGCCCGGCGCGGGCACGAAGGCGCGGCGGAACTGCGAGCCCGTCTCCCGGCGCGTCGGGGTGTTGTGGAGGTTGGGCCGCTCCGAGGAGATCCGTCCGGTGCGCGCGACGGTCTGGCGGAACGAGGCGTGGATCCTCCCGTCGGGCGCGACCTCGGCGAGGAGCGTCTCGCCGTAGGTGGAGCGCAGCTTCTCGAGCTCGCGGTAGCGGAGAAGCCGGTCGACGAGCGGATGCGCGTCGCGCAACGTCTCGAGGGTGGCGGCGTCCGTCGAGAAGCCGGTTTTGGTCTTCCTGCCGGGCGCGAGCTTCAGCTCTGTGTAGAGCACGGTGCGGAGCTGCGGCGCCGAGTTCACGTTGAAGTCGTGGCCCGCGAACGTGTGGATCTCGTCGACGAGCATCTTGCACTCCGAGGTGAGCTCGCCGGTCAGCCGGCGCAGCTCGTCGACGTCGACACGGATGCCGGACACCTCCATCCGGGCGAGCACGCGCACGAGCGGCCGCTCGACGTCGTCGTGCAGCGCGCGGAGCCCCTCGGCGTCGAGGCGCGCGAAGAGCCGGGGCACCGCCGCCGCGATCGAGAGCGCGTCGGCCGTGGCGACCGTGGCGTCGGTGATCGTGGCGTCGGCCGTCTCGAGCAACGGCGCGCCTGCCGCGTCATCGAGGGGGAGCTGCCCCGGCGCGGGCGCCTGCGCGTCGCCCGGCGTGATGCCACCGGTCGCTTCTCCGCCGCTGCCGTCCGGGGCGCCGCCGGTCCTCTCGCGCACGATCGCGTCCATGCCGTAGTCGCCGGTCGAGGGGTCGAGCAGGTAGGCCGCGACCTCGGTGTCCATCACGAGACCCGTGCAATCGACGCCGAGCGGGATGAGGGAGCGCAGGAGCTCCTTCACGCCATGGCCGGTGACGGGCGCGTCGGCGAGCAGTGCGTTCAGCGCGCGCGAGACGGCGCCCTCTGCGACGAGCGCCCCGGGGATCCACACCCCGGCTCCGGGCGGGGACGGGTCGACCAGCCCCAGCCCCCGCAACGCGCCGCGGCCGGGGATCCCGTCCCAACGGGCGACGACGACGAGGAACGCCGCTGCCACGTCCCCGACGTCGCGGCTCTCTCGTCCGAGACGCGCCGCCGCCACCTTTTGGCCGAGCTCCTCGACGGCCGCCACCGCTCCCGCTGCGTCGTGGGGGACGACCGCCTCGACCTCCCGCGCGATCTCGACGTCGACCACGAGATCGGCAGCGGCGGGTGCGCCGGAGGACGCGGACGACGCGGGGCCTCCTGCGCCGGCTCCGGACGCCGTGCGGGTGGCTGTCGCTGTGGTCGGGAGAGCCGAGCCCTCGGCCGGTGGCCCGAACCGTCCTTCGGCGAGGAGCGGGACCGTACGGCGCCAGACCGTACGCAGCTCGTAGCGCTCGAAGACGTCCTTCACCTGCTCGAGGTCCCATCCGCCGAGGTCGAGTTCGTCGACGCGCACATCCAGGGGGACGTCTCGGATGAGCGGGGTCGCCGTCGCGTTCGCACGGACCTGCCCTTCGTGGGCGGCCAGGTTCTCCCGCAGCTTCGGGGACAGCTCATCGAGGTGCGAGAAGATCCCGTCGAGGTCCCTGTAGGTGAGGACGAGCTTCGCGGCGGTCTTCTCCCCCACTCCGGGGACGCCGGGAAGGTTGTCCGACGAGTCGCCGCGGAGCGCGGCGAGGACCGGGTACTCCTTCGGCGGGACGCCGGTGCGAGCGACGATGCCTGCCTCGTCGTAGAGGTCGTAGTCGCTCACCCCGCGCTTGTTGTAGAGGACGCGCACGTGGGGGTCCTCGACGAGCTGGAAGCAGTCGCGGTCCCCGGTCACGACGACGACGTCGCACCCCCGGTCGCGAGCCTCGGTGGCGAGCGTCGCGAGCACGTCGTCCGCCTCGAACCCCGGCACGCCGAGCTGGGGCACGTTCAGCGCGCTGAGCACCTCGCGGATCATCGAGAACTGCGGAAGGAGCGTGTCAGGGGTCTCCGCGCGTCCGCCCTTGTAGTCGTCGACGAGCTCGTGGCGGAACGTGTCCCCCGGCAGGTCGAAGGCCACGGCCAGCGAGCCCGGCTCGTGGTCCCGCACGATGTTCACGAGCATGCCGACGAAGCCGTGGAGGGCGTTGGTCACCGTGCCCGACGCGGTCGCCAGGTCCGGCGGCAGCGCGAAGAACGCCCGGAAGGCGAGCGACATGGCATCGAGCAGGAACAGCGGGCCGGTCGAGCCCTCCGTCCGCCCGCTCACGAGGGACGCAGCTCGCCCTCGACGACGCGGCGCGCCACGTCGCGCATGCGCGACCGCGTCTGCATCGCGGTCCGCTGGATGAAGCCGAACGCGTCCGGCTCGCTCAAGCCGTGCTCTTCCATGAGCACGCCCTTCGCCTCTTCGACCACCCGGCGCGTCGCGATCTTGTCCTCCGCGGCGTCCGCCTCCGACGGCGCGGGGCCGAGCTCTCGCGAGACCTCCTCGTCGATCGCCCACTCCTCGTGGCACCGGGCGAGCACGTCGGCGACCGCCGGCAGTAGCTCCTCGCGCCTGAAAGGCTTGACCAGGTACGCCGCGACTCCAGCGTCGCGCGCCTCTTCGATCAGGTCGCGCTGGCTGAACGCCGTGAGCACCACGACGGCTGCCCGGTGGCGCGCACCGATCTCACGTGCGGCGCGCACGCCGTCCATGCCGGGCATCTTCACGTCCAGGATGACGAGATCGGGCTCGTGCTGGTCGACGAGGCTCACTGCTTCGTCCCCGCGGCCGGTCTCGCCGACGACGTCGTAGCCGGCGGACTGGAGGATCTCCTTCAGGTCGAGGCGGATGATCGCCTCGTCCTCTGCGATCACCACGCGCGTCGGCGCGCCGGCCGCGCTCGCAGGCGGGGTCGCCTGCATCTGGGGGTCTGCGCTCATCGCGTTGCGGTCCTCAGCTTCCGTTTCCCACGTTCATCAGCAGCTCGTCCCGCCGGCGCTCGAGCCCCTCCACCGTCGCCCGGAGCGCCGCCCTCGCCCGTTCCATCGCGTCGGCGTGGCGCTGCACCTCCGTGTACTCGTGGGCGGCCAAGGGCGTCTCGGCCACGAGGGACCTGAGACGGGCATCCTCGGCCTCCTCGGAGACCGCCGCGAGCTGCTCGTCCAGCACCGCCAGCTCCTCCCGGGCGCGGACGAGCCGGACGTGCACGTCGCGCAGACGTCGCTCGACCAGGAACCGCTGCATGAGTGTCCGATTGTACGTGGTGGGGGCCTCTCCGGCTCCAGTGAGGCCCGGCGACGCCCCGGCCGCCACGGCGCCCGCGTGGGCCTGCTACGCCCGAGGCCGGTGCTCGGTCCCGCGTCCGGGGGTGATGTAGAGCGCCCGGCCGGGCTCGTGCACGTCGCAGGTGTGCCACGCCCCGGCCGGGTTGATCACCGCCTGACCGGCATGGAGCTCCAGCCGCCTCTCCTCCCCTTCACCTTCGATGTCCTGGACGAGGGTGACCCGCCCCGAGAGGAGCACGACCACCTCCTCGCCTGCGGGGTGGCGCTCCCACACCGTCCAGGTCTCCGTGGTGTCTCCGATCATCACGAGGCGGCCTTCGTCGCCGTCGTCGGCATGCGCTGCGTCGTACTCACGCAGGTACTCCTCATCCCAACGGAAGTCGAACAGCGGCTCGGCGGTGCCCGCGAGGCCGAGGTGGACGTAGGTACGAGCGAGGTCGAAGGGAGCGGTCACGACGACATCATGCCCCCAGGTGCGTCCCCTCGCCTGCCCTCTGTGTCCGTGAAACGTGAGACACCCCTGCATCCCCCATCTGAGCAGTGA
>DAIRCY010000057.1:0-16259 GCA_036796435.1 Acidimicrobiales bacterium | reverse complement strand
GAAACCGGGCACGGCTGCCGGATTGGCCGCCGGGATGTACGTGGGGCCGAGCGGGCCTGTCGCGACGGTTGCCGGGTTCACGGCGTTGTAGGCCCGATAGAAGTCGTACTGTGCCAGTCCCGCACGGTTCTGGTGCGCGCTCTCGATGCTCGCCCAGAGCCCCATCGTGAGCGGGCTGGACACGCTCGTCCCACCGACGCCGCTCGGCTTCGTGCCCGGCTTGCTTGTCCCGTAGACGAGATACGGAGTTTTCGGGTCCGCCAGCGCCGCGACGTCCGGCACGCCCCGGCCTCCCTGGTTCGTGTACTCCCATGCCTGCCCCGCCCCGTTCGCCTGGAGGGTCCACGACGGTGCGGTCTCCCACGGGGACACGCCTCCGCCGCCGCCCACCCACGCCACCTCCTTCTGCACGGAGCCTGTGGCTGTGGCGAGCAGCGTCGTCCCACCGACGGCCGTGGTGTACTCACCGTCCGCCGGCCAGCTCACGCCGGGGGGCCCCTCGGGGACACCCGTCGAGGCGACCTCGGGGCAGGCGTAGCCGTTGTCGCCGGTGGAGGCGAACATGCTCTGACCCTGCAGGGCGCCCTCGGCGAGCTCGTCGTCGGTCGCGACCATCGCACCGTCGAGGAACGCGAGGTAGTCACACTCTCCGAGCGACGCCGACAGGGCGGTGGCCTTGTCCTGTGCGACGAACAGGTTGATCGCCCGGGCGACCTCCGGGTCGGTGAACGTGTCGACGTCGTAGATGTCGAGCTGCTTGACCGCTTTGGGCACCATCGTCGAGATCTGAGTGTCGAGGTCCCACTCGAGGTTGCCGGTCAGTGGGTTCGAGGTCACGATGGCCGCCTTCGGGCCGTCGTAGATGACCTGAACGGGCACCTGGGCGAAGTGGAATTGCTGCTCCGCGTACCGCAGGTTGGCGATCGTCGGCGCCATGTTGCCGCTCGCGATGATGGCCGTGGTCGTGGCGGTGGCGGGCTTCATCGTCGTGTCGTCGTACGCCTTTGCCACGGCCCTCGGGCCGAACCCTGCCAAGCTCGGCGTCCGTTCCAGACTCGCCAGCGACATCGGAATGTCCGAGAGTCCGAGAACCGCGGTGACGTCGCCCGCGAGGGCCGCGGGAACCGACGCTCCGGCGGTGTTGGCGTACACCCGCTTGCCGCCCAAGAGGTACGCCGAGATCCGCGTCGAGAACGCTCGCTCTGCCTTCGCCACAGTCGCGTCGCCGGTGACGAGAAGGCCGTTGCTGCTCGCCGAGACGCCCGTGAATCCTTGCTTTGCGAAGTAGGTCTCGACGGCTTCCACCTGTGCGGCCGTCGGACCGAACTCTGCTGCCACCTGCGCCGGAGTGAGGACTGTCCCGGCCTCGACCTTGGCAGCGATCAGGCTCCTGTTGCGCAGTGGCAGGGCGGCGCTGACGACGAGCGGCTGGGTGGCCGGGGCCGGTCCGAGCAGTCGTCCCGTCAGCGTGAGGGCCCGCGTGTGGGTCGGTACCCACGCGGTGGCGGCTGCTCCCGCGATCGGCGGCGTGGCAAGGCCGATCGACATGAGCAACCCGGTGGCGAGAACCAAGAAAGTCTTGCGCATGCCGAGGGAACGCCTCGGGGTCCCCGACCTTTCGGTGCCGCTCCGTAGGCACCGCAACGTTGACTGACGGCTAGCCGAGGTCTATCGGAGGGCGAAGACCATCGTGACCCTCGCGGTCACGGTCTGCGATCCCGCCTGGACCGGGGTCGACGCGCCGGCGGAGGAGCCGACCGCACCGAAGCGCTCATAGGGGATCGGCGGTGTTGTCGTGGTTGTCGTCGTCCGGTCGTTGATCGAGCAGATGCCGGTGACCTTTCCGCCCGAGGAGGCGGCGATGGCGCGCGCGTGGCTGACGGCCTGACGGACCGCCGCGGCGCGGGCACGCGCCTGCGCCCGGAGGGGACGCGTGAGGGAGAACGCCAACGAGTCGATCCGCGTGTCGTTGCCGCCGGCCCTCACGGCTGCGTCGATCAGTGTCCCGGCGGTCGCGAACTTGCGGATCTTGGCGACCACGGTGTCGTCGACTCCGTAACCGGAGACCGTGGCGCCTGTGCTCGCGTAGTTCGGCTCGATCGTGAGGTCGGTCGTCTGGAGGTCCTTCGCGGCGAGGCCTCCCGCCTTCAGCGCTTTCAGCATGGCGGCCGTGACGGCGTCGTTCTGCGACAGGGCCGCGCTCGCCTGGGGAGCTGTGGAGTGGATGTCGAGGCTCAAGGTGAGCAGGTTCGGCGTGATCGACACGACCCCGGTGCCGGTGACCGTGACCTTCGGCGAGCCGCCACGGCAATCCGGCCTCCCGCCGGACCCGCCGGCCCCGCCGGACCCGCCGCTGCGGCCCGAGGCTCCGGCGGGCGGCGCACCGCCAGCCGAGGCGATCGACGCCCCGGCGGCCGCGGCTCCGACGACGATCACCATGGCAGCTCCGACGAGCGCAAGGCGCGGCCAGGCACGCACCCGTTCACTCATGACCCCTCCACCTGTAGCTCGAGGGCCCACACCGGCGCGGACCCGGAGACGATCGTCGGCGCGTTGGCGCCGCTTCGTGCGGCGAAGACGTCCTCGCGAGCTTCGAGGACCACCGTGGTCGCGGCCTGCGTCGTGACTCTGAACTGCTGCCCGTCTCCCCGATGGCCCGTCGAGGTGACGACCAGGGGCGGCTCGGATCCCTGCGGAAAGGTGTTGCCGGCGATCGCCGGGATGCTCCACAGCCACTTCTTGTTGATTGCCGGGAGGTCGATGACGATGGTCGTGCCAGCCTTGACGACGAGGACCGGACCCAATGGCCCGGTCGTCGACGAGCTCCCGTAGGCGGTCGCGGCGCTCCTGTGCGTGCCCACGGCCTGGCTGAGACGCCGTGCGGCCGGCCCCGTCGCAATGTCGCCACAGAGCGCCGCCGGACGCCCATT
The DNA here is from genome assembly GCA_036796435.1 of Acidimicrobiales bacterium. GTDB lineage: Bacteria > Actinomycetota > Acidimicrobiia > Acidimicrobiales > RAAP-2 > JAJYVT01. The sequence goes on along the minus strand of DAIRCY010000057.1, from coordinate 13,329 downwards.
CACCTGGCAGCTCGCGGTGTGGGGGATGGACCCCCTGCCCGATGCGCTCCCCGCCGCCGGTTCGTTTGCCGCAAGGCCCGTCGATCCGTTTGCTCCCCTCGAGGGCGTCGAGGGTGCCGACCGCCCGAAAGCCTGCGGCAGCCCCACCGCGAGCCCGATGAGCGCGGCCGCGGCCAGACCCGTTGCCTGGAGCCTCCGGAGCCGGCGCAGCCGGATCCCCGAAAGGACCCGCGCCTTCGCGCCGGACGACACCTGGGCGCGGGCGGTTCCGCCGGTCCCGGACCTCCCGTGCTCACCGAGTGCGGCGCGCAACCGGTCCTCGAGTCCGCCCGAACCGCTCCGGCCGCCCAGCTTACTCATCGCGAATCCCTCCTGTGACGGGCGAGGGGGAATGCGCATCCGGGCCCCCGAGGAGGCGCGACAAGGTCGCGCGCGCCTTGAAGAGCTGAGACTTGACGGTGCCGGCCGAGCAGCCGAGGGCGTCGGCGACCTCGGCCTCCGAGAGGTCGGCGTAGTAGCGCAGCACCACCGCCTCGCGCTGGCGCGCGGGGAGCGCCCGCACTGCGTCGAGCACGGCGAGCACCTCCCCCGTCCGCTCCGCACCGCTCTCGACAGGATCGACGGACTCGACCCAGACGCTCCGGTTGCCGCGCTCCTCCGTCACGCGCCGCCGCCCCCTCGAGCGACACTGGTTTACGACCGCCGCGCGGAGGTACGCGCCGGCGCGCTCGGGGTGCCGCAGGCGCCGCCAGCCGACGAACGTGCGCAGGAAGGCTTCTTGGACCGCTTCCTCCGCCTGGCCCCGGTCGTCCAAGAGGAGCGTCGCGAGGCGGCACAGACCGGCGTAGTGGGTGTCGAACAGCTCGGCGACTGCGGCCTCGCGCCCGGAGGTCACTACCGACGTGGCCCCGGGCACGGTCCCGTGCACCGCTGCATGTAGGGGACTGTGCACTCCCCCAGGTACAGCCCCGCACGGGCCCCGTACCGAGATGACGACCGCTCCCTCACCCACACCCTTCTAGACGCCCGACCACCCGCTCAGGTTGCCTCCGCGAGTCAGACGTCGGTGGGCTTGCTGCGTCGAGCCCGCGTCCGGATCCTCAGACGTGGTGCGCGACCCATGTGATGCCCTGGTAGGCGCGGTAGCCGAGGTAGATCACCGAGGCCACCAGCATGAACTTGAAGTACCAGGGGACGGGCTTTTTCACCTCCTCCACGAGGGGCGTGCCGCAGGTGGGGCACTCCCCGTCGTCGGTGAGGTCCTCGTCTTCGACCACCCGCTCGCACTCTTCGCACCACGGCATCGTTCTGCCCCTGCCCCTCAACGCCCTCCGACCCGCACCCGCAGCTTGATCGGCGTCGGCCCGAGCTCGAAGTGCTCTCGCAGGCCGCGCTCGAGGTAGCGGAGGTACGTCTGTGGGAGCCTTCCCGTCGCGAACAGGGTGAAGGTGGGCGGGTCGACGGCACCCTGCACGCCGTAGCGGACCCGTGCACCTGGGGCAGGATGGGCCCGTTGGATGTCCTGGAGGGCGCGGTTGAGCGCCCCCGTGGGCACGCGCTGGTGGTACGCCTCGACCGCAGAGTGCAGCGCCGGGAGGATCTTGTGGACCCCGCGTCCGCTCGCCGCGCTGACCCGGAGCACCGGCGCCATCCCCAAAAAAGCGAGCCGCTCGCCGACTCCTGCGAGCACGTCCTCGCGATCGCTCGTCGCGACGAGGTCCCACTTGTTGAGGACGATCACCGCCGGGCAGCCCGCGGCGTTGATCCGCTCCGCGAGTCGCTGGTCCTGGTGCGTGGCCCCGACGGTCGCGTCGATGACCAGCAGGGCGATGTCCGAGCGGTCGAGGGCGTCGAGCGCACGGAGCGTCGAGTACGACTCGACTCCCCGGTCCGTACGCGACGGCCGTCGCATCCCGGCGGTGTCGACGAAACAGAGCGGCCCTTCGTCGGTCGTGATCAGGGTGTCGATCGAGTCGCGGGTCGTGCCGGGGAGGTTGTGGACGATGGAACGCTCTTCGCCGATGAGGCGGTTGAACAGGGTCGACTTGCCGGCGTTCGGCCGGCCTACGAGCGCGACACGGGGCACGTCCGGCGCCCCATCTGCGTCGGGGGCAGCCTCCGCCGCACGCGCAGCCCCCTGTGGCAGCCGGCGGACGACCTCGTCGAGGAGGTCACCGGTTCCCCGCCCGTGCAAGGCGCTCACGGGCCACGGGTCGCCAGCCCCGAGAGAGAGAACCTCCCACGCCGCGGCCTCCCGGGAGGCGTCGTCGACCTTGTTGGCGACGAGCAGCATCGGCGTCCCCGCCTTGTACACCGCGCGGACCGTCGCGAGGTCCTCTTCGGTCGCGCCGACCGTCACGTCCACCACGAGCAGGACGAGATCGGCTTCTGCGAACGCCACCTCGGCCTGGGCGCTCACCTTGGCATCCAGGGAGTCACCCGCAGCGAGCCACCCGCCGGTGTCGACGATCACGAAGGGGACACCGGCCCACTCGGCGTCGAGCTCCTTGCGGTCCCTCGTGACCCCCGGCTCGTGCTGCACGACCGCCTCCCGATGGCCGACGACGCGGTTGACGAGCGACGACTTCCCGACGTTTGGTCGCCCTGCCACGACGACGACGGGAAGTCCGCGTCGCGACGTTGCCGCCGCCGAGCGCGTCCTCGCACTCATCGCCGTCGCTCGATCGCGGCGCGCAGGGAACGCCCGTCCGACGGGACGACCTCCACCTCGCGTGGGAGGTCGGCGAGGGACTTCCCGTCGAGGAACAGGCCGCCCGACAGACACGCGTCCGGCAGCAGGTAGCGCTCGCCATCCGGCTCGTGCTCGAGCGCGCGGATCAGGTCGTGGCCCGTGAGCAAGCCTGCGACCCCGATGTTGCCGCCGAAGAAGTCGTGCTCGACGACGCGGACCCGCACCCCTTCGAACCCCGACAGGAGCGGTCCGATGACCTGCGCGCCGTAGGAGCCGGTGAGCACGGTCGTAGGACGCCGATCGCCGGGATTCTCGCCGGACACCGACGGCGGGGAGAAGCGACTCGCGCGGTACCCCGCGGCAGGCGCGCCCTCGACCCACGCGAAGAAGCCGGGGCGCACACCGTGGGCGACGGCGTCGTCGCCGCGGAAGGCGGCTTCGAATGCGCGCGCCATTCCGATCCCGTTCTCGTGCTGGGGAAAACCGTCATAGCTGTCGAGGAGCGGGAACTCGACTTCCGCGAGGAGGTAGTACTCGTCTGCGGCGTAGACGAGGCGGCGGCCGAGGGTCCGCTGGTAGGTGTCCTGCCAGGCCGCGACCGTGTCGCAGACGGCACGGGCTTCGGCGCGGGTGTGCTCGCGCATCTCGGGTTCGTGCGAATAGCGCGACAGGCCGAGCGGCACGACGCCGATCGTGGCGAGCGCGGAATACCGGTCGAGCACCGTGAGCAGGGTGTCGTCGAGCACGGCGGCGTCGTTCACGCCCGGGCAGACGACGATCTGACCGTGCACCTCGATCCCGCCCTCGAGCAGCACGCGCAGCCACCGCAGGCTCGTGGCGCCCTTCGGGTTCCTGAGCATGTGCGACCGAACCTGCGGATCCGTCGCGTGGATCGACACGAAGAGCGGGCCGAGCCGCTCCTCGAGCACCCGCTCGGCGTCGAGCTCCGTGAAGCGGGTGAGGGTGGTGAAGTTCCCGTAGAGGAAGGAGAGCCGGTAGTCGTCGTCCTTCAGGTAGAGGCTGCGACGCATCCCCTTCGGCAGCTGGTGGATGAAGCAAAAGGCGCAGTGGTTGTCGCAGGTGCGCACCCGGTCGAAGACCGCGGACTCGACGGCGATGCCGAGCGGCTCTCCGGCGTCCTTGTCCACACGGACCTTCAGCTCGACGTCCTCGGCTTCGAGGCCTTCGGCTTCGACGCCCTCGGGAGCCTGGGCACGCCTGCCGGCAGGGACCGGCCTGCGGACGCGCAGGTCCAGCACCTCGTCGTCGACGAGGGCGTGGTACTCGATGACGTCGCGTGGCCGCCTGCCGTTGAGCGAGAGGAGCTCGTCACCGACGACGAGACCGGCGCGGGCCGCAGGCGACGCTTCGGCGACAGCCGTCACCTTGGGCGCCGACATGGCTGCAAGGCTACCTGCGGCCCACCGCGCCGCGACCCCGGCCGGAGGCGCCGCGCCGGAGGTCCCGCGCCGATGGCGCACCGGCGGCGGCCGGTAACCTGAAGCGGTGGCTGTCGAACGAGTGATCCTGGCGGAGCCGCGAGGGTTCTGCGCCGGGGTGGAGAAGGCGATCAAGGCCCTGGCCTGGATGGTCAGGATCTTCGAGCCGCCCGTGTACTGCTACCACGAGATCGTCCACAACCAGCTCGTCGTCGACCAGTTCCGCGCCCAGGGCGTCGTCTTCGTCGACGACGTGGGGGACGTCCCGCCTGGGTCGCCGCTCATGCTGAGCGCGCACGGCACCGCCCCCGAGGTGCTCGAGGAGGCCCGCAGGCGCGGCGGCGTGGTCGTCGACGCCGTGTGCCCCCTGGTGACCAAGGTCCATCACGAGGTGGAGGTCCGGAGCCGCAAGGGCTTCACGGTCCTCTACGTCGGTCACGCCGGTCACGAAGAGGCGATCGGGACGATGGCCGTCGCTCCCGAGGCGGTCCGCCTGATCGAGACCGAAGAGGACCTGGACCGGCTGGCGGACCTCGGTGACGAAGCACCCGTGGCCCTGCTCGCCCAGACGACCCTCAGCCACGACGAGTGGCGCGGGCTCATGGAGGAGGCGAAGCGTCGCTTCCCCGACCTGTGGCTGCCGAGCCGCAGCGACCTGTGCTTCGCGACGACGAACCGCCAGGCGGCGCTCAAGGCGATCGCCGGGGAGGCCGACGCGATCGTCGTGATCGGCTCGGCCAACTCCTCGAACACGGTTGCGCTCGAGAAGGTCGCCCTGGCGTCAGGCTGCGACCGGGTGGTGCGCGTCAACCGCGCCGACGAGCTTCCCGACGACCTCGAGGGGACCGTCGGCGTGACCGCCGGGGCCTCGGCGCCCGAGGCGGTGGTCGACGCCGTCGTCGCCCGTCTCGCTCCCACCGGAGGGGTCACCGAGATCTCGGTCACGACCGAGGACGAGTACTTCCCACCCCCACCGGAGCTCCGCCAGCTGTTGCGCGCGCTCTCGCTCTCGCTGGCGGTCACGACGGCCGCTCCCCCGGCGGCAGCCCTCGACCCGGTCGGCGAGGACCGCGACATCTCCGCGGCGGGCCTCCTCTCGATGGCCGACGCGCTCCCCGCCGCCTGACCCCGAGCCCGAACAGTCCACCAGAACGTCCTCACCCCCGAACCGCGGAGGAGGAACCTCGACATGTCCAGCGTCTCCGACGGCCGCCCGACGCGACTCGCATCGCTCCAGCGCCTCGCGATCGAGATCGGACGCAAGGACTTCGAGGACCGGTACCCCGATCTCGCGCTGTCCCCCGTGGTCGCGCTGATCTGCGCCTTCGAAGAGGAGGACAACCTCGGGGCCGTGCTCGCCCGGGTCCCGAAGCAGGCATGCGGACTGGATGTGACGCCTCTTGTCGTCGTCGACGGCGGCGAGGACGCGACCGACCGCGTGGCCAAGGAGGCCGGAGCCGTCACCTTCGTTTTCCCGACGAACCTCGGTCACGGTGTCGCCCTACGAGTGGGCTACGACCTTTGTGTGACCGGCGGGGCGCGCTACGTCGTCACCCTCGACGCCGACGGGCAGAACGACCCCGCCGAGATGGAGACCATGCTCCAGCCGCTGGTCGACGACCAGGCCGACTTCGTCGTGGCCTCCCGGGTTCTCGGCGTCGACGAGACCGCCGACAGCTACCGCAAGCTCGGCGTGAAGTGGTTCTCCTGGCTCATGAACCTCCTCATGGGGTCGAAGCTCACGGACACGTCGAACGGCTACCGCGCGTTGCGGGCGACCATGCTGGCAGACGTCGCCCCGCGCCTCGAGCAGGACCAGTACCAGACGGCCGAGCTGCTGATCACCGCCATGAGCCGTGGCTGGCGCGTCACCGAGCGTCCGACCGTCTGGCACGAGAGGACGTCGGGCCAGTCGAAGAAGGGCGCGAACTGGATCTACGGGTTCCGCTATGCCGCGGTGATCCTCAGAACCTGGCGGAGAGAGAAGGGGCTTGGAGGCGGGTTCAGGGCTTCGGGCTGACGGCGTGGCATTGACCACGGAACCGCGTGCCCGCGGATCCTCCCCGCATTGCCCCCAGGACGCGACGCACCGGCGAGGACTGGTCCCCGCCGGTGCGTCTCGCTCTGTCGGAATTCGACCGGTTACAGCCTCGGTCCGGTCAGCCTGTGAGCTTGTTCACGCTGGTCCCGAAGTTGGCCTGGAGGTCCCGCGTGCCGCCACAGGTGAATGTGGCCTTGAACTGTGTCACCGAGCAGGTCTGGTTCACCATCTCGGAGGCGAAGTAGAAGGTTGTGCCTGTCGCAGCAGCGGTGGAGTAGTCGCCAAACCGGGGACGGTCGTATGTGGCTGTGTACTCGCTGAACCCGTCCTCCGGCCCTACGCCAGCTCTCGCGACGTGCAGGATGCGTGTCGGGCCTGTCGGTCCGACGGTCGAGTAGCCGGTCGACGGGAAGTACCCCGAGCCTGAGATGACGTAGTCCATCACACCCTTCCCGGAGTTCGTGAAAGAGATCGACGGGAAGAAGTCGTTCACCGCCGGCGCAGACACGTACCCCGACGCCTCGTTGGCCGCGTTGAGAGACGAGCCCGACCCTGTCGGGGTGACCCGGAACCACGCGATCCCTGCAGTGGTCTTCCCACTGCTCTCGGTTCCCGTGTTGACCGCCGCCCAGACGGACCCGTTCGCCGGGTCGTACGCCGCGGTCGTCACCCGGTCTGTGTTCGTGGCGATCATGCCTTCACCACCGTGCCACTTGATCGGTGTGACGCCGAAGAGCGACTTCCAGAGCGTCCCGAGGGGGTGTGTCCCTTGCTCCTGGGGCGCGAGAGACTCGTTCAGCGTGTGGGTGCCGCGCACCGGGTACGCCGGAGGCTCCTTGTAGGGCACGGTTGTTGCGATGGCGACCGAGCCTGTGATGTGTGTGCCGGTTGCGATCGCGTCGGTGTTGGTGAACTTCCACACCGCGACCTGGTGCCCCCCCGTTGTCGTGAATGTCACGTTCGACGCCGCGTAGAAGGTCCCTGTTGTCGCGGTGACGTATGTGCTGTCGGACACCGCAGGAACGATCGAGTACCACGGGCAGATGACCTGTGGGTTCGTTTGCCCGTAGGCGGGTGTGAAGTAGGGGCACGTGGGGTTGCCGGGCTCTGGCACGGTGTCGCCGAGGTGGTTCCAGAAGATGGGCGACGCTGTGCCGCTCAGCAGGTCTGCCTTGCTGAGGGCGTACTCGTTGGCGACGCCGCCGACGATCTTGTTCCCGGCGAGCGTGTACTCGTTGGTCGAGATGAACACGGCGTTGCCATTGACACCGAGGAGCGGCTGGTCGCCGAAGCACGGGTTGGCCGTCCCTGTCGGGTTGGTCTGGCTCGGCAGTGTTGTCGGCGCGCCGTTGTTGCAGCCGTCTACGCCCTGGGCGTTGAACTGGTCCGGGAGGAAGTAGACGCGCCAGGAGCCTGTGGGCCGTGTCGTCGTGCTCGCAGCCACGAACTCGCCTGCCCACTTGAATGTCGGCGAGTGGTCCGCCTCTGTCAGCCAGATCTGGCTTGCGAACCAGCGGTGTGTCGACTGTGTGTAGTAGCAGCGCGGGTCACCCTGGACCGAGAAGCTGCCTGTGTTGGCGGCGCCGAAGACCTCCGGAGCGTCGAAGAGCCTCTCGAGCGCCATGCCGTGCTGGCTGAGCGGCGCCATGGTCGCGCTGTTGTACAACTGGACGACCATGTTGTTCATCTCCATGACGTAGCCGTTCCCCGCGCACAGCCCCTGATCGGGCGGCTCGACGTCGAGTCCCGGAAGCGGCTGGGGTGCCCCCGAAGTCTTTGTGTACACGGGGTGCAGAACACCTTGGTCGTACCCGTTGCTCCCGGGGACCGAGGTGAGCCCAGCCGTTGGTCCTGTGACCTGGCCCGGGGAGGCGGACGGCGCCGTCGACCCGTGTGCGGGAGCAGCGCCTCCGGTGTGCTTGCTCCCGGGAGCCGCGGCGATCGTGCTGTTCCGGGCTGGTTCGCCCAGGTCGGGCACCCGTGAGAACGATGCCTTTGCGGCCGCCGGCGTGAGCTTGTATGTCCCCGGCGGCCCCTGCGTGCCGGTCTGGCTGCCTGTCGGGCCGGCGGCGCCTGTCGGGGTCCACGTCGTCGTGCCCACGACCGTGACGGTTGTGTTCGTCTTTGTGAGGGTGAACGTCTGTGCAGGCGCACTGGAGGATCCTGTTGCCCCTGCCGACGTCACCGCTGGGGTGCCGAGCAGGGCGAGGGCGAGCGCTCCCCCTCCGATTAACAGGCTTGCAAGCCTATGTCTCATCGCCTCCCACTTCCTTGGATCGTCGATTCGCGGTTGTGCACACCATCTGGACGAAAGAACGGCGCCGCAGGAGCTGCGCACCCCACACGCGCGGGCAGCGGCATCCCCGGCGGCGGAATTCCGTCCGCTCGTCCGTCCCCCTCCGCTCCCTCTACTTGCACGAACCCTGCGGATGCATGGTCGCGCGAATGTGTTCTAGCCCGCCGGGTACGGGCACGTCAACGAAATCCCTGGATTCCCCTGCGCCCCGTGCCGCCCTCCCCCCTCTCGAACTCCCCGCGGGCCTCGTCGTAGACGGCCTGGATCGCCCGGCGCAGCTGCTCGGTCGCGCCGCGGAGCGTGCTCCGCCTGACGCGGCCGCTGTCGGTCCGCGCGGGCGGGGTGATGGGCTCCCCCACGACGACCCGGATCCGGACCGGCTTCGGGATGCGCCGCCCCTTCGGCATCGAGACGTCGGAGCCGCCGATCCCGACCGGGACGAGTGGCGCCCCGGTCCGGGCGGAGAGAAACGCCGCGCCTTCGTGGAGTTCCCCGATGTGCGGACCCTCGCCGCGGGTGCCCTCGGGGAAGAGGACGAGCAGCTGGCCGCGCTCGAGGACCTGCTGCGCCCGGCGGAGCGCCTCGCGGTCGGCTCCCTCGCGATGGACGGGGAACGCGCCCAGCGCGAGAAGCAGCCTGCCGAGCGGCCGGCTCTTCCACATCTCGTCTTTGGTCATGAAGAACAGCTTCCGGCGGGTGAGGAAGGCGGAGAACGCGAAGTCGGCGAAGGACCTGTGCACCGGCGCGAGGATGGCCGGCCCTTCGACCGGCACGTGGGAGCGGCCCTTCACCGCCGGGCGGAACCAGGCGCCGACGATGGTGGTGAAGACCGCACGTGCGAGGAGGTACCACCACGGCCGACGCATGTCGATCTCGAAGGGCACCACGGCCGCTGCATCCGAGCCGGCCTCGCTCACTGCATCCCCGCCGGCCTCGCTCACTGCAGCCACGAGACGATCTCTTCGATCACGTCCTCGACGCTACGGCCCGTCGTGTCGACGAGCCGCGCGTCGTGCGCCCGCGCGAGGGGGGAGGCCGCCCGGGTGCTGTCGAGCTCGTCCCTGCGCGCCACGCCCTCTGCGGCCTCGTCGTGGCGCCGCCGGGCGCGCTCTTCGGGGGCGGCGGTGAGGAAGACCTTGAGGTCCGCGTGGGGGAAGACGACCGTGCCGATGTCGCGCCCCTCGACGACCCCTCCCCCGTGGACGGCGGCCCACGCTTGCTGGCGCTCGACGAGGGCAGCCCGCACCGAGGGGTTCGCCGCGACGGCGGACACCGCACGGTTGACCTCCGGGGTGCGTATCGCGCCGGTGACGAGGATCCCGTCGATGACGACCTCCGGCGGCCCGGGGTCGATCACCGCCTGGTGCGCCAGCTCGGCCACCGCGGGCGCGTCCGAGGGATCGATCCCACGGTCGAGAGCGGCCCAGGCGACCGCCCGGTACATGGCGCCGGTATCGAGCCGTTCGAGACCCAGGCGGCGTGCGATCCCCCCCGACACCGTGGACTTGCCTGATCCCGCGGGACCGTCGATCGCAACGAGCCAGACGCGTGCGTGGCCGCCGACGTGCCGGAGGTCGGCGAGGAAGCCGGGGTAGCTCGTCGCGACGCCGTCGAAGCCGTCGATCCGGCTCTCGCCGGGCCCGGCGGCGAGCGCCGCCACCGCGGCCGCCATCGCCATACGGTGGTCGCCCTCGCTGTCGAACCGGAACTGGCGCAGCCCCCTCCCTGAATCCCCCAGTCCTTCCACCACGAGGTCGTCCCCCTCGAGACGCGCTCCCGCACCGACGGCCCGAACCAGGCGCGCCACCGCGTCGAGCCGGTCCGTCTCCTTCACCCGCAGCTCGCCCATGCCGACGAAGCGCGTCGTGCCCGCCGCGCACGCGGCCGCGACCGCGAGGACCGGAGCCTCGTCCAACGACGGGATCTCGGCGGCCTCGACGATGGTGCCCGTCAGCGGTCCCGACCGCGCCGAGACGTCCCCCACCGAGTCCCCGTCCCCGCGCACCACGTCGACGGCGGCGCCCATCCGGCGGAGCACCGCGAGGAAGCCGGTCCGGGTCTCGCCCGTGTAGACGCCCCGCACCCTGAGCGCGCTCTTCGCGACGACGCAGGCCGCGACGACCCAGAAGGCCGCCTGCGAGGGATCGCCCGGCACGACGAGGTCCAACGGCCGCAGCGGCGCGGCGGGCCCCTGAAGGCGCACGGTGCAGCCGTCATCCTCGTCTGCGACCTCGACCGCTGCGCCCGCGAGCGACAGGAGCTCTTCGGTGTGCGGGCGGGTGCGCACCCGCTCGTGGACGACCGTCGTGCCGTCGGCGAACAGTCCCGCCAACAGCAGCGCCCCCTTCACCTGGGCGCTCGCGACCTCCGGGGTCCACTCGATCCCGCGGAGGTGGCCTCCCTTCACGGTGAGCGGGGGGCAGACCCGCGGGCCGGCGCCGGTGACTGCGGCCCCCATCTCTGCGAGCGGTCCCGCGATCCGGTCCATCGGACGGGAGGAGAGCGAGGCGTCGCCGACGAGGACGGTCTCGCCGTCGAGGCCTGCGGCGAGCCCGGCGAGGAGCCGCATGGAGGTCCCGGAGTTGCCGCAGTCGAGCGGACGGCCGGGGGCGTGGAGCAGCTCTCGCCCGCCGGTCACCGTCACCACCTCACCGTCGTCGTGCACCTCCGCGCCGACGGCGACGACCGCATCGCGGGTCCGGCGCACGTCCTCGCCGTCCGAGAGGCCGCGCACCACCGTCGTGCCGTCGCAGAGCGCGCCGAGCAGGAGCGCACGGTGCGAGATGGACTTGTCCCCCGGGACACGGAGCTCACCGCCGAGCGGGGCGCCGCCCGCGACGAAGACCGTTCGGGGCATCGCGCTCACGAGATCGCCTGCGCCGTCGCTCGGTAGCCGCGCGCCCCCACCGCGTCGCGGAGCTTCATCGCGTCGTCCGCGTCGACGACGAGGAGCAGGACGCCACGTGGCCCTTCCGCCGAGTGGGCGATCTCGATGTCGTAGATGTTGATGCCGAGATCGCCCGCGACGCTCGTGAGCTCCGCGAGGACGCCCTCTCGGTCGGGGACCGGGACGCGCAGCTCGGTGAGCCGTTCAGGCCGGGCGCCGCGTGCGGGGAGGTGGCGCCGGGCGCTGCTCGCGCGCTCGAGCGCGTCGAAGACGCCGCGGCGGTCCGCGGAACGCACGCGGTCGCGCATCGCACGAAGGTCCTCGATCACCCGGTCGAGGGAGGAGACGATCGCCTCGGCGTTGTCGGCGCAGACGTCCGGCCAGATCCCCGGATGGCCGGCCGCGACCCGCGTCATGTCGCGGAAGCCTCCGGCGGCGAGCCGCAGGAGGACCGCGTCCTGTGCGGCGCCCTCGGCGGCGGCGTTCATGAGGGTCGCCGCGACGAGGTGCGGGACGTGGGAGACGACCGCAACGAGGCGGTCGTGGTCCGACGGGCTGAGCGCGACCACGTCGGCGCCGAGCGAGGACACGATGCCGCGGACCTTGGAGAAGGCGGCGAGGTCCGTGTCGGGCGTGGGGGTCAGGACCCAGAGCGCCCCCGTGAACAGCTCCGCGTCCGCGCCGTCCACACCCACCTGCTCCGAGCCGGCCATCGGGTGGCCCCCCACGAAGCGCGGGTGGCCGACGGCGGCTACGACCGAGGCCTTGACCCCGCTCACGTCGGTCACGACGAGGTCGGGACGGCGCCGTGGGTCCTCGAGGAGCGCCCGCGCGACGGCCGACGCCGCTGACGCCGGCGTCGCCACCACCGCGAGCTCCGCGTCCGGGTCGTCGCCCGCCTCGGTGAGCACGCCCCGGGCGAGCGCCTCCCCGGTGCGGGCGGCGTCGGCGTCGTAGCCGCGCACGTCCCACCCGCGGGCCCGGAGCGCGAGCCCGACCGATCCCCCGATGAGGCCGGTGCCGACGACGAGGGCCCGGCCCCGTCCGGCCGGGGCGTCCTCCTCAGACGGGAAGGTCATCGCGCAGCACCTGAGCGCCGTGGAGGTAGACGTGGCGGAGATCGGCCGTCGGTCGCTCGGAGGTCACGTGGAGCAGCACCCGGATGCAGCGCGGCATCGAGCCGGGGACGGGGATCTCGGACGCGCACAGGAGCGGGACGGCCCCGAAGCCGATGTCCCGGGCAGCGGTCGCGGGGAACATCGAGACCAGGTCGGCGGTCGCCGTGAAGATGACGCTGATCACGTCGTCGAGCTCGAGCCCGTTGCGGGCCATGAGCTCGCCGAGGAGCTCTTGGACCCGCACGGTGATCTCCTCCGGCGTGTCCTCGGCGACGGTGGTCGCGCCACGGAGCGCGCGGACGGAGCCAGGCATGGGGCCGAATGCTACCGGGCGCCCCGCTCCCCTCCCGAGGGCTCCGCCGGACCCGCGGCCCGCCTCGCCGCCGCCCGCACGGCCCCGCGCGCAACGCCTTTTCGGGGCGCCTTGACGCTCTCGGCGTAGAGGGCGTTCACCTCGTCCGAGCGCAGCATCCGCCACTTCCCCGGACGCAGCGTCGTGTCGGTGACCGGGCCGATCCGGGTCCGCACGAGGCGGCGCACGGGATGGCCGACCGCGTCGAGCATCCGCCGGACCTGCCTGTTGCGCCCTTCGTGGATCACGATGCGCAACAGGTCGGGCGCCACGGCGGCCACCCGTGCCGGCGCGACTGTCGAGTAGAACTCGAGTGTCTGAGTGCCTCGTGCTTGGGGGAAAACATCCGCCCGGCGCCACCTGGCCCACGACCGCCGGTGCCGTGCGCCCGTCGTCGAGCTCAACCCCCTCGCGCAGCTGGCGCAGTGCCCCCGCTCCCGGCGAGCCGCTGACCTCGGCGAGGTACTCCTTGGCCACGCCGTAGGAAGGGTGGGCGAGCAGGTG
>DAIRCY010000056.1:1682-16396 GCA_036796435.1 Acidimicrobiales bacterium | reverse complement strand
CGCCGCGGACGGCGGCATCTTCACCTTCGGCGACGCCGCGTTCTACGGGTCGCTCGGGGCGAAGACCCTGCAAACCGGCGTCAGCGGGATGGCGGTGACACCGAGCGGCACCGGCTACTGGCTGCTCGAGGCGAACGGTGCCGTCTTCACGTTTGGCACCGCCAAGGCGTACGGGCAGCCCGCGAGCCGGCCGGCGGCTGCGCCCTTCAAGACAATCGTGCCCACCGCCGACGGGCGCGGGTACTCGCTGCTCGAACCCGACGGGTTCGACTACACGTTCCAGAACCCCATGCCGAACGGCGGGTACAAGAAGATCGTCGCCGCGGCCGCATCGCAGATCCGTCCCGACCCTGACAGCGGCTACTTCTGCAATCCCTACGGCACATGCGAGCCCTGGTGCGCGCTGTTCGTCACCTGGGCGTGGCAACAGGGCGGTGTGCCGATCCCGTCGTATCCCTTCGTCGGTGACATCTACGGATGGGCGGCGCGCCACAGCCGGGTGTTCTCGCCCAACGCCCAGGCGCTGCCCGGAGACGCCGTGCTCTACGGCTGGGGCCCGCAGAACCCCTCCACGGCGGTCCACACCGGGATCGTGGCGCAGGTGTGGCCCGACGGCGCCGTCGTGACGATCGAAGGCGACGCCGGCCCCGGGCTCACAGGCCATCTCGCGGTGGTGGTGAACGGGCCCTTCTTGCCGGCGGACGCGACCGCCTTCGCCAACTTCCCGGTCTTCGCGATCGCACAGCCCTAGGGACCGCGCGCGCGAGAGTCAGGCGGGGCGCGGCGGGCTTGCGTCATCCGCCCGGCGCGAAGATGGTGCATGGCAGACCCCAGCGCCCTCCTCGCCGGACGCCTCCAGGCGGCGTTCGACACCCTGGATCCGGGCGCGGACCCCGTGCTGCGCCCCTCGGATCGAGCCGACTTCCAGGCGAACGGTGCGCTGGGCCTCGCCAAGCGCCTCGGGCGGCCGCCCCGGGAGGTCGCCGACGCAGTCGTGGCCGCCGCGATGCTCGAGGACGTCTGCGAGCGGGTGGAGGTGAGCGGCCCGGGCTTCGTGAACCTCGTGCTGTCGAGGGAGTTCGTCGAGCGCAGCGTCCGGGAGATGGCCGCGGACCCCCGGCTGGGCGTCGGGCGCGCCGAGCGACCCGAGCGGGTCGTCGTCACATACTCGCATCCCAACGTCGCAAAGGAGATGCACGTCGGTCACCTCCGGTCGACCGTGATCGGCGACGCGATCTGCCGGATGCTCGGCCATCTCGGGCACGACGTCGTGCGAGAGAACCATCTCGGCGACTGGGGGACGCCGTTCGGGATGCTGATCGAGCACCTCCTCGACGTCGGTGAGGAGAAGGCCATCGCCGAGCTGTCCGTCGGCGACCTCACGGACTTCTACCAGGCTGCCCGCGGGTCGTTCGACGCCGACCAGGAATTCCAGGAACGCAGCCGCCGGCGGGTGGTGCTCCTCCAGAGCGGCGATCCCGAGACGCTTCGCATGTGGCGCGTGCTCGTCGACCACAGCCTCGCGTACTTCGACGAGGTGTACGCCAAGCTCGGGGTGCTGCTGACCGACGACGACGTGAAGGGCGAGAGCTCGTACAACCCGATGCTCGCCGCCGTCGTGCGGGACCTCGACACCGCCGGCCTCTTGGTGAAGGACGAGGGCGCGCTCTGCGTCTTCCCTCCGGGGTTCGCCAACCGCGAGGGCCACCCGCTGCCTCTCATCGTCCAGAAGTCGGACGGAGGCTTCGGGTACGCGGCGACGGACCTCGCCTGCATCCGCGACCGCGTCGACGCCGTCGGCGCCGACCGTGTGCTGTACGTCGTCGGCGCGCCGCAGTCCCAGCACCTCCAGATGTGCTTCGAGGTCGCCCGGATGGCCGGATGGCTGCCAGCGAGGGTGCAGGTGGAGCACGTCGCCTTCGGCAGCGTGCTCGGGACCGACCACCGGATGTTGCGGACGCGCGCCGGGACCTCGGTCAAGCTCGTCGACCTGCTCGACGAGGCAGTCGCGAGGGCGACAGAGGCGATGGCAGCGCGCGGGCGGGACACGGAGCTCTCAGCTGACGAGGGGAGATCGGTGGCCCGCGCGCTCGGGATCGGCGCGGTCAAGTACGCCGACCTCTCGACGGACAGGGTCCGCGACTACGTGTTCGACTGGGACCGCATGCTCAGCTTCGAGGGGGACACGGGACCGTACCTGCAGTACGCACACGCACGGATCCGCTCGATCTTCCGGCGCGCGGCGCCGGAGCCCTCGTCGTCGACCCCGTCGTCGAGCCCTTCGGCGACGGACCCCTCCGACGTCGTGATCGCGTCGCCCGAAGAGCGGGCGCTCGGCATGTCGCTGCTGGGGTACGCCGCCGCGCTGAATGGAGCCGTCGCCGACTCGGCCCCCTCGAAGTTGTGCGCGTACCTCTACGGGCTCGCCACGACCTTCACCACGTTCTACGAGCGTTGCCCGGTGTTGCGCGCCCCCGACGAGCCGACGAAACGGAGCCGTCTCGCCCTTTCGGATGCAACGGGCCGTGTGCTCGCCGAGGGCCTCGGGCTGCTCGGCATCGAGGCGCCCGCCCGCATGTGAGGGGCGAGCGTGCACTTCGGCGTGCGTGTGACCCCGTCTGCCCGCGGTCCATTTGGCACATCGGCTGACTAAGGTCGACCGGAGCGCCGTCGACGCGAGGGCGGCGCCTGACCGAGCGTTCAGAAGGTGAGCGAAGAGCCGTAGGGGTGCTGGGAGGCCGGTGTCGAGCCGGCGGCCCCGAGCTCCACTGTCGGCGACCGCCGGCGCCCGGTGGAAGAAATTGACGGCGCGCAGCCAGGGGAGCGGTCGGTGCAGGCACTCCGGGAGCGGAGCACATGGCACGGTCGACGTTGGCTGTCGCCGTGGCTGCTCGTCGCCGCGGTCGTCGTCCTTGCAGCCGGGGGCGTCGCGTACGTCGCCCTGCAGGGATTCCGGACGCCCGTCTCGTGCGCTGGGTCCGCGTGCAGCACGCAGGGCGGCGGCTCGGGCGGCTCGGGGTCTGGCGCCGGCGGATCCTCGTCGCGCTCGGGTTCCGGGGGCTCCTCGCGCTTTCGTGTCGCGTCGACCACACCGTCGCCAGGCGCGACGGGCGTCGCCCCAAACGCGCGGCTCACCGTCACCTTCGACGCCGCGCTCGTCAAAGGAGGCAGCACGCCGACGCTGTCGCCGGCAGTCGCGGGGTCGTGGAAGAGAGCGTCGGGCGACCGCCTGGTCTTCGACGCGAGCGCGCCGTTCGTCCCCTACAAGAAGTACCAGCTCTCCATCCCCGGCGGCCGTCACGGCATCGAGAGCGCGCGGGGCGGTCACCTCGAGCAGACGAAGACCGTGACATTCACGATCGCCGCCGGCAGCGTCCTTCGGCTCCAGCAGCTCCTTTCCGAGCTCGGCTACCTGCCGGTGGCCTACACGCCCCCGCCGACCGCGCCCCAGGACATGGCGACACCGCAGCCCGGCACATTCGCCTGGCGCTGGCCCGGGCTGCCGTCGCAGCTGACGAGCCAGTGGGTGCCCGGCACCGCCGGCCCCAGCACGAAGGGCGCCGTCATGATGTTCGAGACAGAGAACCACCTCTCGGTCGACGGGGTCGCCGGACCGGCGGTGTGGACAGCGCTCCTCCACGACGTGGTGAGCCACAAGGCCAACACCGAAGCCGTCACGTACGTGATCGTCACAAAGTTCTCGCCCCAGCACCTGACAGCGTGGGTCGACGGCGCCCTCAGGTTCCACCACATCCTCGTCAACACCGGGGTGCGCGGCGCCGACACCACCGACGGCACCTTCCAGGTCTTCGAGCACGTCCCCTTCTCCGACATGAAGGGGACGGACGTGACAGGGACGAAGTACACAGACCCGCACGTCCCATGGGCGAGCTACTTCGACGGCGGCGAGGCGCTGCACGGCTTCCCGCGCGCCACCTACGGCTGGCCGCAGAGCAACGGGTGCGTCGAGATGCAGATCAGCACAGCCGGCGCGCTGTGGCCGTACACCCCGATCGGCACCGTGGTCACCGTGCAGGGACCGTCCACGGACGCGCCTTCGCCTCCTCCCACCACGACGACGGCGCCGCCGCCCACCACGACGACCACGACGCCCACGACCACGACCACGACTGCGCCGAGCGCTCCCGCTCCACCGGCGGGAGCGACGCAACCGCCCTCCGCCGGTTGAGCGGCGACCTCCGAGCCGTCCCCTCGGTGCCGGACCCGCAGGTGCCGGACCCGCAGGTGCCGCGCGCTGCGTCGCCTCCCGAGGCGCTCCCGGCGGGTCCCGTCACGTTGCGGTCCTTCGCCGGGGACGAAGGTCCCGGGCTCTACCGGCTCGTCCTCCGGAACCACGCCCACCTCCGCCCCTGGATGCCATGGGCCGGCGCTACCCCGACCGAAGAAGCCAACACGCAGTACGTGCGGCTCACGGTCGACGAGCGCAACCGTGGCGCCGCGTTCGGCTACTGGCTCCAGGAGAACTCGACGGGCGAGATGGTGGGATGCGCCGGGCTCCACGGCCGCATCGGCCCGGGTGCGCTCGAGATCGGGTACTGGGTGAGCGCAGATCGGACCCGCCGGGGGTACGCGACCGAGTCGGCGCGGGCGCTCACGACCGCGGCCTTCGGCCTTCCCGACGTTGCCCGCGTCGAGATCCACTGCGACGAGGCGAACGTCGCCAGCGCCGCCGTCCCGGCGCGCCTCGGCTACCGCCTCGAACGGGTCGACGCCGTCACGCCGCAAGCGCCGTCGGAGACGGGCCGGCACCTCGTGTTCGCCGTCGACGCCGAGACCTGGTTCAGCTCGTCGACGTGATCACAGCATCCTCTTGAGGAGCTGCTCCTTCCACTTCGCGTAAGGCGGGTACACGACGGGGGGATCGAACCGGGTCGGCTTCGACAGGATCGCCCGGCGGTGGCTGAAGGTCTCGAAGCCCTGCCGGCCGTGGTACGCGCCCATCCCGCTCGCCCCGACGCCGCCGAAGGGCAGCGCGGGCACTGCGACCTGCTGCACGGTCAGGTTCACGCCCACGCTCCCCGACGAGGTGCCCGAGAGCACGCGGTCGATCGTCTCCTTGGACGAGGAGAACACGTACAGCGCGAGCGGCTTGGGGCGCGACGACACGAACCGCACCGCCTCTTCCATGTCGCCGACGCGAAGCACGGGAAGGACCGGCCCGAATATCTCGTCGTCCATGAGCGGGTCTTCACGCGGGACGTCCGTGACGATCGTCGGGGCGAGGTAGCGCTCGCTCTTGTCCTGCTCGCCGCCCACCGCAACGGTGCCCGACGTCGCGGAGAGAAGCCCGCTGAGCCGCTCGAAGTGACGGTCGTTCACGATGCGGGCGTAGTCCGCGCTGGCCCTCGGGTCACCGCCGTAGAAGGTGGTGAGCGTCCGTCGGAGCGCGTCGACCAGCCGCGACTCGACCCGTTCGTGGACGAGGACGTAGTCGGGGGCCACGCAGGTCTGTCCCGCGTTAAGGAACTTTCCCCACGCGATCCTTCGAGCGGCGACGTCGAGGTCCGCGTCCGCGTCCACCAGCACCGGGCTCTTCCCGCCGAGCTCGAGGGTGACCGGCGTGAGGTGCTTTGCAGCCGCCTCCATCACGATCCGTCCCACCCTGCCGTTCCCCGTGTAGAAGATCGTGTCGAAGCGCTGCTGGAGCAGGGCCTGGGTCTCCTCGGGGCCGCCCTCGACGATGACGACGGCGCGGGGGTCCAGGTGGCGCTGGGCGAGCCGGACGAGCGCGTCGGTCGTCTTGGGCGAGATCTCCGAGGGCTTGCCCACGACGCAGTTCCCTGCGGCGATCGCGGCGGCCATCGGCGCGAGGAGGAGCTGCACGGGGTAGTTCCACGGCGCGATCACGAGCGCGACGCCGAGCGGTTCCCGGACGATCGTCGCCTGGCCCGGCTGCTGCGCGAGGGGGACGCCGACGCGTTCGGGGCGTGCCCAGCTCTGGAGGTGGCGCAGCATGACGTCCACCTCCGCCGTGACGAAGGAGAGGTCCGTGAGCCGGGCCTCGACCGTCGGCTTGCCGAGGTCGGCGTGCATCGCCTGGAGGAGCTGCTCTTCGCCCTCGCTCACGAGCCGCTTGAGCGCGTGCAGCTGCTCCTTCCGCCACTCGAGAGGTCTCGTCAGGCCGCCCTCGAAGGCGTCGCGAAGGGCGGCGACCGTCGACGCCGGGTCGTGCGCCGTGGTCCCGGTGGTCTGCGTGCTCTCCATGGTCTCACCCTACGGCGACGATGTTGCCGGGACCATAGGGGCCGGTGTCCGGCGCTCCCGCCTGCGACCTTCAGGCGCTGCGGCGGCCCACGAAATGGTCCATCGACGTGTTCACGCCGAAGAGGTCCATGAGCCGGTCGAAGACCGTCGGGGGCAGCAGTCGCAGGACGGGCAGGAGCCGGACGATCGGAGGCATCACGAGGACGCGCTTGTCCTTGGCAATGGCTTCGGCGATCCGCAGCGCCACGTCCTCCTGCTTCAAGATCGGAAGCAGGATCGGGATCCTGGTCCGCACCCCCTCGAACATCCCGGTGTCGATGTAGTACGGGCAGACGACCGTCGTGCGGACGCGCGGCGCCACCCGGTGCAGCTCGACCCGCAGGGACTCGTCGAACCCGACGGCGGCGTGCTTGGAGGCGGCATAGTCCGTCTGGCGGGCGACGCCGAGGAGACCGGCTGCGGACGCCACGGTCACCACATGTCCCTGGTTGCCATCGACCATCGCGGGGAGGAAGGCTCTCGTCACCCAGAACAGGGCGAGCACGTTCACCTCGAAGGTTCTCCGGATGGCCTCGTCGTCGAGATCGAGCAGCCGTGCACCGCTGACGACCCCCGCGTTGTTGACGACGATGGTCGGGTCGCCGACGTCACGTCGGACCTTGTCGGCGACGTCGTTGACAGCGTGCACGTCGCGCACGTCGCAGGTGTACCCGCGGGCCTTTCCAGACGAGAGACGCGCCAGTTCCTCGACGCACGTCTCGAGCCGGCGCTCGTCAAGGTCCCACACGACCGGGACTGCACCTCGGCGGGCGAGCTCGAGTGCGAGCAGCCGTCCGATTCCCTGTGCCCCCCCGGTGATCAGGGCGACGCGGCCACGTACGTCGGTCATCTCCTGCCGTCCCTTCTCGCCCCTCCCAGGCCTGTCACGGAGACGAGTCTGCTCCACGGCGCGAGGCCCTGCCCGACGTCCTTCGGGTGATCGGCGGGGAAGTCAGGCGCCCGTGGCGACCGCCCCGACGATGTCCTGCACGTGGCCGATGGACGGGAGCGCCCCGATGAACGGCGCGTCTCCGAACGCGAAGACGCCGCCGTCCTGTGCGATCAGCCAGTACCCCCGTGTGTCTGGCGTCCGGACGACGCCGATCACGGGAAGAGCGGGCGTCACACCCGCGGCGGGCAGTGTGCCATAGCCGCGGGCGCTGCCGAACCTGTACACCGCTCCTTTCGAGGTGGTCACCCAGTACCCACCCCCTGTCGACGTGCCTGCGATCGCACTGACGGGAGACGACGTCCGGGGGACTGTGCCGAAGTGGCGCGCGGCGCCGAATGCGTACACCTTCCCCGTCGATGCGACGAGCCAGTAGCCGTCGCCCGTCGGCGTCGCCGCGATCCCCACGATGTCGTCGACCTTCACCCCCTCTGCGGGCAGCGAGCCGAGGAAGGGGACGGAGCCGAAACTGAACACGCCACCGTCTCGGCCGACGAGAAAGTAGCCGTGGTCCGTGTCGGCGGCGACGATGCCGGTGATCGGCTGCGCAGGCACGACTCCGTTCCCAGGAAGTGAGCCGAGGAAGGGAGCGTCCCCGAAGGAGAAGACGCCGCCGTCGGCGCCGACGAGGAAGTAACCCCCGCCGTCGACCGTGGCGACCATGCCGACGATCGGCTGCTTCGGGACGACGTGGAGCGACGGGAGCGAGCCGTAATAGCCACCCGGAGCGCCCGGGGGAGTGAACACGAACACGCCTCCGTCAGCGCCGACCAGGTCGTAGCCGGAGCTGCGCGCCCGCGCCGGTGATGTCGGGGGACCCGGGGCCGGTGCTGTCGGCCCCGGTGGCGGCCCCGGTGGCGGCCCCGGTGGCGGCCCTGTCGCGCCGGCAGCCGGGGGCGACCCGAAGTAGACGATCATGCTCCTTGTTGTCGTCGGCTGGACCGCGCCGGGATAGGCGATCACCTCTCCCGGGCCTCGCTCCATCTCGACCGGGGAGAGCGCAGCCGGGCCCGACGCGGTCGCCGCCATCGCCGCGAACCGGACGGAGTGGAAGTCGGCGAGTGTCTCGATGGTGCCGGGGCTCCCGCTCAGGCTGGGGGCCTCCTCGATCCACTCGGCGCTGAGGGTTGTGCCGCTGTACGTGTACAGGCCGCCCGAGTCCCAGCCCTTGGTCGTGTCTGCGATCCGTATCAGCCAGAGGCCGGACGACTGCCGGACGATCGCGGCCGTCATCCGGTCGCCCGGCGCGACCGGCTCGGGCCGGCCGGTCGCCGGATCGACGATTGTGATCGACGGGCCGGGAAGGATCTCGTACCAGGCGCTGTATGTCGTGAACCCTGTGGAGGTGTACTGGTCGGTCCCGGTCTGGATGAGCCCGCTCGCCGTCCTCGACGCCCCGCCGATGCCGATCCAGGTCGCCGAGTCGCGGGTGCTGCGGCTCGGCGTGATCGTCGGGACCGTCCACGAACCCCGCACGCTCGTGAAGTTCGACGCCGTGGCGATCTCGCCCGCCCAGTTGAACGTTTCCTGCGTCGTCGTCCTCAGGCCGGCAGCGGCGTCGCCCCCTCTCGACGAGGACACCGGGGGAACCACCCAGCGCGCCGGATCGGGAGCTCGTCGGTCGACGTGCGGGCCGGTGTTTCCCTCGGCCCCGGAGACGGCCTGCCGACGAGCGGCGTGACCTCCGGAACCGGTCGGGGCTGCACCCGCCCTGCCGCCGTCGCCCGAGGCGAGCATCGCCCCCGCCAGCGCCAGGGCCGCCGCGCCGCACGCCGCCCCACGCCCGATCCGCACGATCCCTCCAGATGTCCGCTGCACCAGCGCCTCGATCGGCATCGAAGGGTCGGGACCGGTGCATTCCCCCCATGACCAGGGTAGCAACGCCGGTCAGCAGCCAGCGGGGGGCGCGACGCCGGCAGCCGATTCGAGGTCAGACCTCGAGCCGCAGGAGGTCCTCCAGGGTCTCGCGCCTCACGACGACGGTGGCATTGCCGTCGCGTACGAAGACGACCGGCGGCCTCGGGACCTTGTTGTACGTGGAGGCCATCGAATAGCCGTACGCGCCGGTGACGGGCGTCGCGAGGATGTCGCCGACGGCGAGATCTGCAGGGACGTGGGCGTCGTCGACGAGGACGTCGCCCGTCTCGCAGTGCTTGCCGACGATCCGCACGACCTTCGGACGCCGCGCCAAGACCGCGCGCGGGAGGAAGGCCTCGTAGCCGCTCCCGTAGAGGACGGGCCGCGGATTGTCGCTCATTCCGCCGTCGACGGCGACGTAGGTGCGGATGCCGGGAAGAGCCTTGATCGTGCCGACCTTGTACAGGGTGATCGCGGCACTTGCCGCGATGGACCGACCGGGCTCTGCGGTGATCCGGGTCCGCGGGTCGACGCCGGCCGTCGCGCACGCGTGCCGCGTTGCCTCCGCCCACTGCGCCTGCGACGGAGCGGATTCACCGTTGAGGTACGCAACACCGAGACCGCCGCCGACGACGAGCTCGGGGAGCTGCAGCGGCGCGGCGAACTCGCCGAGCACCCGCGCAGCCTCTTCGAAGTGACCGACGTCGAAGACCTGGCTCCCGATGTGCGCGTGCACCCCGACGAGCTCGACGCCCGGAAGCAGCTCGAGCGCCGCGACCGCCTGCGAGGCCGCACCGGAAGAGACCGAGAACCCGAACTTGGTGTCCTCCTGACCGGTGCGGACGAACTCGTGGGTGTGCACCTCGACCCCCGGGGTCACCCGGACGAGGACCTTCGGGCGGCCGACCGCTCCACCGGCCGTCCCAGTCCCGCCTGTCCCCTCAGTCCTCGCTCTGCCCCCAGTCCCCCCTGCCCCCCCTGCGCTCCCTGCCCCCCCTGCGCTCCTGGGCGCCGGAAGGTCGGTGAGTTTGCCGAGCCGGGCGATCTCCTCGAACGAGTCGACGACGATCCTGCCCACGCCCACGTGGAGCGCCTCGGCGAGCTCAGCTTCGGACTTGTTGTTGCCGTGCATGACGATGCGCGAGGGGGGGACGCCGGCGGCCAGCACGACGTGCAGCTCTCCGAGCGTCGACACGTCGAGCCACATTCCTTCTTCGTGCACGAGCCGGGCGATCGCCCGGCACAAGAACGCCTTGGTGCCATACGCGACGCCATCCCCCCACGCGGCGACCGCCTCGCGGCAGCGTCGCCGGAGGTGCTCCTCGTCGTAGACGAACAGTGGGGTCCCGAGCTCGCCTGCGAGGTCCAGAAGGTCGACGCCCCCCACGCGGAGCCGGCCGTCCGCAGCGACCTCGGCCGTGTCGGGGAGGAGATGGCGTTCGAGGGGGCCGTCCGGGGAGGTAGTCGCCCCGAGCCCCGCGTCGGGCGAGGTCGGTGCCTTCGACTCGTGAGGCGCCTCGAATCGGGCGGCCCTGGGCATGCCGCAGGATACGACAGGCAGGACCGGCGGCCGCGGGGCCCGGCCACGATCGTGCGATACAGCGCGCACTCCTGCAGCGTGAGCCGGCCCGCGAGCCAGGCTGTCGTTGCGGGCACCGACCGTGCGGCGTGCCCCCGTAGCTCAGCGGATAGAGCACCGGCCTCCGGAGCCGGGTGCGCAGGTTCGAGTCCTGCCGGGGGCGCCAAGCCGGCTACCAGCGACTTCGTTCGGTGCAGCCTTCCACGGCGCGAACTACCGGGCCGTAAAGTAGTGACCGTGCGATTCACGGCAGCGATCACGCATGAGGGTGAGTGGTTCGTCGCACGCGCCCTCGAGGTCGAGGTGACGAGCCAGGGCCACAGCATCGATGAGGCGCTGGCCAACCTCCGAGAAGCGCTCGAGCTGTACTTCGAAGACGAGGCGCTCCCGGAGGACATCGAGCCGCCCATCATCGCCACCGTCCAGCTCTCTGCGTGAGCCCGGCGCTCCCCGTCGTCAGCGGCGCCGCTGTCGTCGTCGCTCTTACCAAGGTGGGTTACGAGCAGGTCAGCCAGCGAGGCAGCCACGTGAAGCTCCGCAGGGACGGTCGCACGGTCATCGTCCCGCTGCACCGTGAGCTCGCACCCGGCACGCTGCGTTCGATCTTGCGACAGGCGTCCCTCACGCCTGTGGAATTCATCGCCCTTCTCTGAGCCGGTCATCGGGCATACCCCTCGCGGCGGACCTTGGCGTGCCGAGCCGCCAGGCTGATCGCCGGTCCTTCGACCAAGGGCTCGAGGTTCGCATTCTGGGAGGCCGGGTGCGCCAACCAGGTCCTGCCAGGGGCGCCGAGAGAGACTCGATGACCAGCGGCGCTCCGCGGTGCATGTTCCACCGCGCGAGCCTGCTCGCCGCATAAGCCGCAAATACCAGCACCCCATCGAGACAGTGGCTGAGTAGTTGGTAGTCGCTTCGTAGAGTGGGGCGCGTGGCCGACTACGAAGACCAGGCAGGGGCACACTTCGAGCATGTGAACCTCCGAGGCGCGGAGTTCACCGACGTCTACTTGAACGGCGCCACCTTTCGCGACGTCGATCTCTCGGGCGCGCAGGTTCGCATGGCATTGCTCAACGGGACCCGGATGCGCGGAGTCGAGCTGGTCGACGTAACCATATACGGAGAGCTCGACAACGTCGTCGTGAACGGCGTGGACATCGTGCCGTTCGTCGAGGCGGAGCTGAATCGCCGTATGCCCGAACGGGCGAAGATGCGTCCCGACGACGCAGTGGGGTTTCGCGAGGCTTGGGCGATCCTCGAGCGGCTCTGGGGGGAGACCCTCGGTCGGGCGAGGTCAGTCCCGGAAGACACACTGCACCGCAGCGTGGACGGCGAGTGGTCGTTCATCCAGACGCTTCGCCACCTCAACTTCGCGAGCGCCGCGTGGGTTGGCCGGATGATCCTGGGCAACCCCGCGCCGTGGCACCCCTTGGACCTCCCGTGGGACGAGGCGCCCGGCTGGGAGGGCATCCCCTGGGACCGCGAGGCTCGTCCGTCCCTCGACGACGTGCTCGCAATCCGCAACGAACGTCAGGCGATGGTGCGGGGCGTCGTCGATTCGCTCACCGACGATCAACTCGCTTCGGAGGTGAGTTGCACGGAGCCTGGGTGGCCCCAGCTGGAGGGCTTCTCGTTCAAGCAGTGCCTCCGCATCGTCCTCAACGAGGAGTGGGAACACCGCCTCTACGCCGAGCGGGACCTCGCGGCGCTGGCAGAGAAGGAGCCGTCAGAGAACGAGCCGGCAGAGAAGGAGTAGCCGGCCGCCGACTGTCCGCCGATTCGAGCGCGGCGACGTGGGCACCGGCCGCCGCAGCTGGAGGCGACGCCGCGGTGGCCTCTGGCAAGCTCCGTCCATGTCCGAGCGCGCAGACGTGGTCGTCGTCGGGGCCGGGGTGATCGGCTGTTCCATCGCGTACTCCCTCGCGCGTGCAGGAAAGAAGGTCGTCGCCGTCGACCGAGGTCCCGTTGCCGGCGCCGGGTCCACCTCGGCCAGCTCGGCGGTGATTCGCTTCCACTACTCCACGCTGGAGGGGGCGCCGCCGCGTGGGAGTCCAAGCACCTGTGGGAGCGCTGGCCGGAGTTCCTCGGAGGCGGAGACGACGCCGGTCTCGTCCGGTTCTACCAAACGGGGGTCCTGGTCATCGACCCTCCAGGCGGTCGGAGCGCGTTGGTTCGTGGGCTGTTCGACAAGATCGGCGTCCCGTACCGGGACTTCACGCCCGAGGAGCTCGGAGCCGCCTTTCCTGGGTTGGACATCGGTCGCTACTGGCCACCGAAACGGGTCGCGGATCCCGACTTCGGGGCGGATCCCGACGGCCTCGTGTCCGCGTACTTCACCCCCGACGGTGGATTCGTCGACGACCCGCAGCTCGCGGCGCACAACCTCATGACCGCGGCCGTTCGCCGCGGCGCCAGCTTCCGGTTCCGAACCGCGGTGGATCGCGTCTTGTCGACGGGGGACCGGGTGCAGGGCGTCGGACTGTCCGACGGCTCGACGATCTCCGCACCCGTGGTCGTCAACGCTGCAGGCCCGTACTCGTCGCGGTTGAACGAGATGGCGGGCGTCACCGACGAGTTCATCTCCATCTCCACCCGCCCCCTTCGCCAGGAGGTGCACGTCGTTCCCGCGCCGGAGGACTTCCGGCTCGGCGCGGGAGGCACGGTGGTCAACGATGGCGACCTCGGCACCTACTTCCGACCGCACCCCGGCGACACCGTCACGATCGGCGGTCTGGAGCCCGACTGCGACCCGCTCGTCTGGATCGAAGACCCGGACTCCTACGACCCGCGTCCGACCGTCGAGGGCTGGGAAGCGCAGGTGCTTCGGACGGCTCGCCGGGTCCCGGGGATAGCCGTCCCGCCCCGTCCGGTCGGGCTGGCGGCCCTGTACGACGTGACCCCCGACTGGGTGCCGGTCTACGACCGGACCGGACTTGAGGGCTTCTTCGTCGCCATCGGGACCTCGGGCAATCAATTCAAGAACGCACCACTCGTCGGGCGTCTCTTGGAAGCGTTGATCGAGGCCGGGCCGCGTCACGACACCCACCCCGTTCGTTATCGCTGCGAGATGACCGGCATCGAGATCGACCTGCGGCACTACTCCCGCCTGCGCACCCCCGCAGAAACCTCGATGAGCGTGCTCGGATGAGCGCTCGGACACCACCAGTCACGTGATGAGAGCGGTCGGGAACCAGGATGGAGCTTCAGCGGCGCTCAGCCGTAGGTCCGCGCGAGCGGCTGTCTTCCCTTCGCGAGTCGCCCGAGGTCGGACGACGACTGGAAGAGGTAATTGCGCGTCGTCGGGTCGATCGTCCGCGCCGGGCGCCACCCGCGCTGCCAGGAGTACATCGAGTACCCGCGGGCGAGCATCCACGAGGTGACCTCGTCGGGCGTCTGGCGGTAGCGGGCGGCGTGACGGGCTTCGATCTCGACGAGGATCGCCGGCCGGAACTTCTCGATGACGTCCCTGCCGCCCTCCAGGACCTGGAGCTCGGCACCCTCGACGTCGATCTTCACGAAGTCCAGACGGTCGATGCCCTCCTGCTCGCACAGCCGGTCCAGCGTCTCGACGGTCACCTGCACCGACAGCTTCTTCGCGAACTCCACGTTCGGGTCGGGCCCGCCGGTGCGGCGGTCGAGGAATGACCGGCCCGTCACCATCCCGAACCGGCCGACGGGCACGCTCATGATCTCAGCGCCGGATTCCGCGCCGAGGGCGACGGGATGTTGTCGGACGTTGGTGGCCCGCCCCACCTTCAAGAGCCGGGCGACGTGCCGGTTGGCGAACGAGAGTGGTTCGACGCTGTGCACCATGCCGGTCGGGCCCGCCAGGCGGGAGAGCGCCAAGGTGTAGATCCCCCCGGCGGCCCCGATGTCCACGCACACCGCTCCTGGCCCGACGACGTAGCGCAGCCCGCGGATCTCGCTCTCGACGTATGGCGTCAACCGGGCCAGCGCGCCGATGGTCGCCGCCGCGAGCCGGCCCCGCATCGGCCCGGCGTGGCCGTTCGACACGTGGCCGTTCGACACGTGGCCGTTCGACACGTGGCCGTTCGACACGTGGCCGTT
>DAIRCY010000056.1:0-1582 GCA_036796435.1 Acidimicrobiales bacterium | reverse complement strand
CGACACGTCCCCGTTCGGCCGGTGCCCGTTCGATGCCACCGATGGGTCAACGTAGTGCGCTGGGACTTCCCCCACCGTCCGCCTCGTGATGCTCATGTGCCCTCCCCGCGGGGGAGGGTCCCGGTCCCACTGCGGCGGCCTCCCTCCCACGGACGCTTCATGCGTCAGTCTCTGCCGTCCGCGACCCTCAGAAACTACCGCCGACCAGGGCCGAAGGGGCGAAGGTGCACCGGCTACTCCACGGCGGGCGTTCCCCGCAGCGCGGGCGGGGAGGCCGAAGACTTCATACCTGGGACATCCGGTCGATGGCCCGGACGTGGCGCCGGAGGGCCCGGTCGAAGAAGGCGCTCACCGAGCCCTCTTCGCGGACTCCCTTGCTGATCACCCAGATCAGGGCCGGCAATGCCCAGAAGTCGCCGCACACCCACAAGATGGCCGCGCCCAACTGCTGGTCGAGGAAGGGCGAGAGCGCGACACCGGGCACGTGGTTGTACGGCGCGTACCACGACGTGGTCGTGAAGAGACTGAGCGCCATGGCAAGCACGAACATGACCACGTTCGTGAAGAGGAGGGCGGCTGCGCGCCCGGGGTAGGTGAGCCTCGATCGCAGCGGGTACGACGGGATGATCTGGACCCAGAAGAAGACGCCCGAGACGAAGAAGCTCGCGTGCATGAGCCAGATGTGCACCGCGTGGTTCGAGTCGGCGAGGTCGAAGGCGGCAGGGATGTGCCAGACGATCATCACGACGTTGAAGGCGACGACGGCGACGATGCCGTTCGTGAGCCACCTTCCGAGGGTACGCAGGGGAGCCGCCCAGGTCGAAAGCAGCAGTGCTCTGCCGACTTTCCGGCGAAGGGAGACTGGCAGCGCGTGGACGAGCGGGAGCCACGGCGCGCCTGCGACGACGAGGACGGGGGCGAAGAACATGATCAAGATGTGCTCGATCATGTGGACGAAGAAGTACTGGTCGGACCAGTAGTCGACGGGGGAGACCACCGCGAGCAGGAGCACCGCGAGCCCGCCGTAGAAGTAGAACGACCGGCGTCGACGAGCCTTGGTGCGCTCAGGTCTCGACCGGCGGGCGAGCTTGGCGAGGCCGACTTCGTGCCACACCACGACGACGGCTACCGCGATCACGAAGGGGTCGAAAGACCACTGCGTGAGGTAGTGCATCGCCCCCCTTCCGTACCGCTTGACCGCCTCTTCCTTGCCGACTCGTCCTTGCCGCCTGGCTGCGCTGGCTGCCTCGCCGGCGCCCTCCCGAGAGGACGGGCGTTCCCTCGGCCGGTGCGCCGCAGGCACCGTAGAGCACCGGGAGGGCGGCCGCGCGCTCACCCCTGT
This sequence comes from Acidimicrobiales bacterium, assembly GCA_036796435.1. Taxonomy (GTDB): domain Bacteria; phylum Actinomycetota; class Acidimicrobiia; order Acidimicrobiales; family RAAP-2; genus JAJYVT01. Next base: position 240 of record DAIRCY010000056.1, on the reverse strand, counting down.
TCGCCCCGGTCGAACGGACGGGGGGGAGCCCCTGCTCCAGCCCGACGTCGTGCCGGGAAGCGCCCGCCTGTCGGGAAGCGCCCCCGGGCGGCACTCTACGACGGGGCCGTCGTCTGCGTCGCTGCCGAATTTGTCGACCCGAAGAGGGCGGAGACGTGCAGCATGCCGTTGTCGCAGGCATTGATGCCGAGGGCGGCTTTCACCGAGGCGTGTGTCGTGTTTGTCGGCGGCGTCACCTCG
>DAIRCY010000055.1:0-16518 GCA_036796435.1 Acidimicrobiales bacterium | reverse complement strand
CCCTGCCGCGGTCGAGGTGAGCGCGACGAGCGCGTCGGCAGCCGAAGTCCAGAAGTGCTTTCCACGCCCGGCGCGCTTCGCCTCCCGGTGCAATCGGGCGGCCTCGCGGTCGATCCGCGTCACCAGGGGGATGCCGGTCTCCGGGGGAAGCGCGCCGTCGAAGCAGACCATTCCGAGGCCGTCGCGCCAGTGGCGGAACCTCCGGGCGGCCAGTTGCCGTCGGTGCAGATCGGCGACCGGCGTGCCCGACAGGCGTCGCTCCCGCACCTCGTCACGCAGTCTGGTCAGGTCGCCACCGCGGGCCACCGCGAGGAGGTCGCCCTCTGCGCCTGGTAGCTCCGCTGCGGCCTTGGTGATCTCTTGGGCCTGGAGGATCGAGACCTCCCCGGCCAAAAAAGCCTCTCTCGTCGTCGGGCAGGCCCCGAGCGCGGCGGCGGTCACCAGCCCCTCTCTCGCCTGGCGCATGGTCGTCCCGGCGCAGGTCGCGACCCATCTGGCAGGATCTGCGACCCCCGCCTCCTTGTGGGCACCCCAAGAGACCGCCCGCGCGGACGCGAGCAGCCGCGCGGCGCCGCACGCTTTCTCGGTCTGGGCGAGCACCACTGCGAGGTCGGCGCATTCGGAGGGGGAGTAGCCGTCCGGCTCGAAGCCGGCGAGCAGCTGACGCAACGCCGTTGCCGCCTCGGCCACTTCTCGGGCTCTCGTTCCCACGTGGCGCAGGATGACATGAGGGTGTATCAGAGGTGGCCCTAAGGCGGTCCCAAGGTGGTCCCAAGGCCGTCGCAGCACCTTCGGCGGTCGTGCGGTTCGGCCCCGTTCATTGCCCGCTTGGACCCCTCCGGCACGCACTCGTAGCATGTCGCCTCGGGCCATGGATCTCGCAGTACATCTTCGTTCGGCGGTCGCCCTGGCCGGCCGGTTCCCCGCGCTCTCGGGAGTCGATCTCGACGTTGCCCCCGGGGAGGTCGTCGCGGTCCTCGGCCCGAACGGCGCAGGCAAGACCAGCCTGCTGCGGGCGTGCGCGGGGCTCGTGCCGGTCACGTCGGGGGACGCCGTCGTCTTGGGCTGTGACCTGCGGACGGAGCGGACCCAGGTGCGACGGCGGGTCGGGCTCTTGGGGCACTCACCCTCGCTCTACGACGAGCTCACGGCCGTCGAGAACGTCCGCTTCGCGGTTCGTGCGGCCGGTCTCGGCGGCGACTCCGTGAACCCCTCGCTCGACCGGCTCGGCCTGACGGGGCGACTTCGCCGCACTCCGGTGATGCGGATGTCCGCCGGCCAACGACGACGGACGTCGCTCGCGGCGCTCGTCGCACGGGCGCCCGAGCTCTGGCTGCTCGACGAGCCGCACGCCGGGCTCGACGGGGAGGGCCGTGCCCTCGTCGGGGCCCTCGTCGCGGAGGCGGCGGCCGAAGGCGCGGCGGTAATCCTCACGTCGCACGAGCCGGATCTCGCGCTGCCCCTGGCTGATCGGACCGCGGTGATGGCCGGGGGGAGGATCTCCGAGGTTCGTCCCGGAGGCCGGAGCGGAAGAGTCGCCGCCAGCGAAGTCGTCGAGGGAGTCGTCGGCGGACGCTTCCTCGTGCCGGTGGGACGGGATGACGTCGATGTGGCGTGACGCGTTGCTGGTCGCCGGGAAGGACGTCCGGATCGAGCTTCGTTCCCGGATCGCCCTTTGGCAGGTGCTGCCCTTCGCGGTGCTCGTCCTCGTGCTCTTCGGGTTCGCGCTCGGTCCCGGCCCCCGCGCGTTGCGCGAGGCGGCGCCGGGTCTGTACTGGCTCGCCGTCTTGTTCTCCACCGTCCTCGCCACCCAGCGAAGCACGGCGATCGAGTCGGGCGAGGGGACGCGCGACGGCCTCCGGCTCTCGGGCATCGATCCTGCCGGAGTATTCCTCGGGAAGGCTGCGGCGGTCGCGCTCCAACTCGTCGCTGTGCAGGTGGTGCTCGGCGCCGGCATCGTCGTCCTCTTCGGTGTGCACATCGAGACGTGGTGGCTCGCGCTCGTCGCATCGGTTCTCGCAACTGTCGGTCTGGCCTCGGCCGGCGTGCTTTACGGCGCGCTCTCAGCCGGATTGCGCGTGCGCGAGACGCTGCTTCCCCTACTCGTTCTTCCGATAGTCGCGCCCGTCCTGATCGCGGGGTCTCGCGCGTGGGCGGCAGCGGTGACCGGCGCGGTGGCATCGGGCGGTTCTTGGCTCAAGATCCTCGGCCCGTTCGCCGCGGTGTACCTCGCGGTCGGCGTGGCGCTGTACGGACCACTCCAGGAGTCCGCGTGAGCTCGCGGGTCAGGTCCGCGACGCGCTGGATCGGCGTGTCGGCGCTCGTGTCCACTGCGCTCACCGTCTGGCTGGGGCTGTGGGTGACCCCTCCAGCGAAGACGCAAGGCACATTGGTGCGCCTCCTCTACCTGCACCCTCCTGTGGCATGGGTCTCCCTCTATTGCTCCTTCGGCCTGGCAGCGCTCTCGAGCCTCCTCTATCTGTGGCGGCGCACCCGGTCGCTGTTCTGGGACCGGCTGGCCGCCTCCTCGGTGGAGGTCGGAGTCGTGTTCACTGCGCTGACGCTCGTCACCGGGTCGCTCTGGGGACGTCCGACGTGGGGAGTGTGGTGGACGTGGACAGCTCGCCTCACCTCGACCGCCCTCCTGCTGGTGCTCTTCTTCGGCTATCTCGCGCTGCGGCGTGTGCCGGCAGACCTCGAGGTGCGGGCGCGCAGGTGCGCCGTGGCCGCGCTCTTCGCGTTCGTGGACGTGCCCATCGTCACCTTCTCGGTCGACTGGTGGCAGACGCTGCACCAGAAGGGGACCGTGCTCAACCCGGGGCTCACACTCAAGGTGCACGGGTCGATGGCCTGGACGATGGGGCTCGGCTTTTTGGCCATGACGCTCGTCTTCGTGTGGATGGTGCTCGTCCGTTACCGGGTCGAGGTGCTCTCCGACCGCATCGGGGACGGCGAGCTCGAGGTGTCCCTCTCCGAACGGTGGGCGGAGGGGGTTGTGGAGAACGACCCGGTCGCGGGGGTGGGCCCGCCCGCGGGAGGCGCGCCGGCAGAGCCCGCGGCGGTGCCGCGGTGAGCTACGTCGACGCCGGGTACACGATCGCACTGGTGGTCTTGGCGCTGTACTCGCTCGCCCTGCTCGCCCGGAGGCGCCGGCTCGAGCGCGCAGCCGCGCGCCTCGCTGAGACCGCGCCGGATCCGTCGGGGGGCAGCGGCCCGGCCGTGCGCGGCACCGGGCGGTGAGCGTCGCAACCGCTTCCCCGCAGGCGGCTTCCCGGGGTGTCCGTCTTGCGCCCCGTCGGAATCGCCTCCGCCTGGCCGCCGTGTTCGCGCTGCTGGCCGGGGCGATCGCGTACCTGCTCGTGGAAGGGCTCGGGTCCTCGCTCGACTACTTCGACACGGTAGGCCAGGCGTTCGCGCACAAGGACAAGATCGGCACGACTGTCATAAGGCTCGAAGGTCTCGTGGTTCCCGGCTCCGTCCATCGGACCGTCAGGGGGGCGGACTTCGAGGTGTCGGGGGGCGGCCACGAGTTCGTCGTGCACAACGTCGGCTCTCCGCCCCAGCTCTTCCAGCCGGACATTCCCGTCGTCGTCGTCGGTCACTTCGCGTCCAAGCGCTCGGACCTCTTCGTCTCTGATCAGATCATGGTGAAGCATTCGGCGACATACATCGCCTCGCACCCGACACGCGTGCGGGCTCCGAACGGCACCACGCACTGATGGTGCCAGCCGACATCGGAGCCGCGGGCGTCTGGCTCGCGTTCTTGGGGGCGGTCGCGGGCGTCGTCGTCTGCGGGGCCGGGCTGCTCAGGGGCAGGGCGGCACCGTCGCCGGGAAACGCGCCGAGGTCCGACCCGCGGCTGCTCGGGGCGGTGGTGCTCCTCGGTGCGGTCGTAGCCGTCGGGGCGATGGAGTTCGCACTCGTCACCCACGACTTCCACCTGGTCTATGTCGCCGACAACAACGCACGAGGGACGCCGCTGATCTACTCGATCACCGGCCTGTGGTCCGCGCTGGCGGGTTCGATCCTCTTGTGGGGGTTCGTCCTGGCGGCGTTCACGGGTCTCGTCATCTGGCGCTACCGCCGACAGTTCCGCGACGACGTCGTCCGCTGGGCGACGCTCGTGATGTACGCCGTCTCGGCCTTCTTCTTCGGGTTGATGGTCGGTCCGGCGAATCCGTTCGTGTCGAGCGCTGCACCGCTCAACGGTGCGGGACCGAACGCGCTGTTGCAGGACAACCCGCTCGTCGCGATCCATCCACCGCTGCTGTACGTCGGCTTCGTCGGCTTCTCGGTGCCCTTCGCGTTCGCTATCGGCATGCTCGCGACGGGTCGTGTCGGTGAGCAGTGGCAAGCGGAGGTACGCCGCTGGACCCTCATCTCGTGGAGCTCGCTCAGCGTCGGCATCGTGCTCGGGGCGTGGTGGTCCTACCAGGTGCTCGGCTGGGGTGGCTTCTGGGGATGGGACCCCGTGGAGAACGCCGCGCTCATGCCGTGGCTCTGCGGCACGGCATATCTGCACTCGGTGCTCGTTCAGGAGCGTCGCGGCCTGCTCCGCGTCTGGAACCTCTCGCTCTCGGTCGCGACGTTCGCCCTCACGATCCTCGGCACCTTCCTCACGCGTTCGGGCGTCGTCGTCTCGGTGCACGCCTTCAGCGAATCGGACCTCGGGCCGGTGCTGATCGGGTTCTTCCTCCTCGTGGTGGTTGCCGGGTTCGGTCTGATCGCATGGAGGGGCGACCGCTTGCGCTCCCCCGTCGGTATCGACGCACCCCTCGGGAGGGAGGGTGCGTTCCTGGTGAACAACCTCGTGCTCGTCGGCTTCGCCTTCGTCGTCCTGCTCGGCACGCTCTTCCCGCTGCTGTACCAGGCCCTCGAGAACCAGGCCGTCACCGTCGGGGCTCCCTACTTCGACACGGTCGCCGTCCCCGCGGGCCTCGCGCTCCTCCTCTTGATGGCCGTCGCGCCCGCGCTCTCGTGGCGAAAGGTGGACTCCGGCGTCTTGTGGGGCCGGCTCGCCCTCCCCGCCTGGGCGGGGGTGCTCACCGTCGTGGGCTCCGTGGCAGGCGGGATCCGCGGGGTCGAGCCGCTCATCGGTTTCGGTCTCGCCGCGTTCGCTGCCGCGTCCGCGCTGCGTGCGCTCGTACTCGCCGTGCGCGCCAGCGTGCGCCACGGCAGCGGTGCATGGCGCGGGCTGGTCGGACGGACCAATGGCGGCATGGTCGTCCATCTCGGGGTCGTGGTGCTCGCGCTCGGTCTCATTGCGGCGACCTCGTTCCGCTCCCAAGCCGAGTTGGTGCTCCGCCCGGGCAAGTTGGTGCGCTTCGCCGGCCACACCTTCGTCTTCGAGGGTCTCCGGACCGTCGACACCCCGCAGAGGATCGCGACCGAGGCGCTGGTACGAGTCGACGGCGGCGCAGTGTTCAGGCCTGCCGTGAGCCAGTACGGCGGGCCGAGCTCCGAGGCGGTCGGGTCACCGGCCATCGATTCGGGCTTCTTCGGCGACGTGTATCTCACCTGGGACGCCACAGGCAGGACAGGCAAGACGACCGGTGGGAGCGTCGTCGCGACACTGCCGAGGACAGCGATCGCCGTGGGGGCCATCGTGGAGCCTTTGATCGCGTGGATGTGGGCCGGGGGACTGCTCATCGGGATCGGCGGCGTCCTTGCGATGGTGCCGGGCACCCGGCGCCACTCGACGGACCCGGTGTCAGCGTTGTCGCCACTCGTCGCGGGAGCAGCGCCTCCGGCCGCACCTTCGGGCCCCGCGGGAGCATCGGGAGCGGCCGGATCGACAGCACCTTCAGGCCCCGACCGACCGAGGATCGGGAGCCCGGTGGCATGACCGCCGCCGGTGCCGCGGCCAGCGGGCGACGCAGCCATCTGACCCGCTGGATCGCGGGAGCCGTCCTCCTGGTGCTCGTGGTGGTCGCGGTGGTCGTCGCCACCCGGCCCTCGTCGCAGGCGACCCAGGTGGAGAGCCCCCTCGTCGGGCGGCACGCACCCGCCCTCGGAGGGACGACGCTGACCGGCCAGCGCTTCACTCTCTCCGGCGAGCGCGGCCACTACGTCTACGTGAACTTCTTCGCGAGTTGGTGCCCCCCGTGTCAACAGGAGGAGCCGGCACTCGTCGACTTCGCCTTCCGCCAGTCGCGCCGAGGAAGCGGCGGCGCTCGCATGGTGAGCATCGTCTTCAACGACACGATCGGCGACGCCCGGCACTTCGTCTCCCAGTGGGGGATTCGCTGGCCGGTCGTCCCCGACAACGGGGGCGCGATCGCGAACCGTTACGGGGTGGGATCGCCCCCCATGACGTTCCTCGTCGACCCCCGCGGTGACGTCGTGGGCACCTGGCTCGGCCCGGTCACGGTCTCCCAGCTCGACGAGATGCTCAGCTCGGCGCGCCGCGGTGAGCTGTTCAGCGGTGGGACGGGAACGTCGCGATGACGCGCAGCGGGTGGGCCGCACGGTGAGGGGGGGCCTCCGTGGGCGCTCGAGCTTTGCTCTGGCCCTGGTCGTGCTCGCGGTCGCGCTCGTGATCGGCAGCGGGGTCACGACCTCCGCTGCGCCCACCTCGGCACAGCGCGCTTCGGCGCTCGACACCCAGATCCGATGTCCGAGCTGCGAGGACGTGTCGATCGCGCAGTCCTCTGCCGCGTCGGCGATCGCCGTGCGGCACGAAGTGGCGCACCTCACGAACCTCGGGTTGAGCGACCGCGAGATCGAACAGCGTCTCGTCGACCAGTACGGTCCGAGCATCCTCCTCGCCCCGCCCGATTCAGGCCTCTCCTCCCTCGTCTGGTTCCTTCCGCTCGCCGCAGGCCTCCTTGCGGTCGGCGGCCTCGGGTTGTTCTTCTGGCGCCGATCCCGCACCTGGCAACGACTGCAGCCACCCACCGGCGGGGGCGTGTGACCGGACTCTGGGACGCTGGAGGACGCGCGTGACAATCATCGAGGCCGCATGACGGGGGAACTCGACAAGATCGACCGCGTCCGGACGGGTGGCGATGACTGGCGCCTCCACGACGAGCGCGACCTTCTCCTTCGGTCACTCGAAGATGCGGCGCGTGAGCACGGCGCGGGCGACCTCACCGACCAGGACTACGAGCTGTTGCGGACGAGGGACGAGCGGCGGCTCGCAGAGGTGGACGCGGCTCTGTCGGCCCGCCGTGCCCTCCGGGCGGCGGCGGACGGTCCCGTGGCGTCGGACGGTTCTGCATCGATCGCCCAGGCGCGGCGTGCATCGAGGCCGTCGGTCCGGACCGCCAGTCCGCCCCGTCGTGCGCCATGGCGCCGCCGATGGTGGTTCGCCGCGCTCGGCCTGGCGGCGGTGAGCGCGGCCGTCGTCCTCCTCGTCGTCGACCTGACCTCCCCGCGCCTCCCTGGCCAGGACGCGACCGGAAGCATCAGCCTCAATACCGCGCAGACGATCGAACGGCAGCTCGCGCAGGCCCGACTCCTGGTCGCCGACGGGCGCGCCATCAAAGCGCTGCAACTTTACGGAGACGTCCTCGCCGAGGATCCCCGCCAGCCGGTCGCCCTCGCAGAATGGGGATGGCTGGACTGGCGCGCTGCGACCGCTGCCAAGGAACAGACAGTCGCGGCCGAGGGGGCGTCCGCGCTGGAGGAGGCGGTGAAGGTCGACTCTCAGCTGTTCGCCGCGCAGTACTACCTGGGTGTCGTCCTCTACGACGAAGGGGCGCCTGCGAAGGCGGTCGCCCACTTCGCCGCCTTCTTGTCCGACAACCCGACACGGAAGTGGCTGCGGCAGGCGGCACCGCAGATCCGTGCGGCGTACCGCGCCGCGCACCGGACGCTTCCGGTGGGCGTGCCGAAGGGATAGGGAACGCCGTACAGCAAGATGGAGAGGGGCGAACGTATGCACAAGAACGCGGTGCGCGTGCAGGAGGCGCTTCGTGCAGCAGGCTCGGATGCACAAGTGCGGGAGGTGCCGGAGTCGACGCGCACCTCCGCAGACGCTGCCGCGGCGATCGGCGTCGAGGTCGGTCAGATTGCGAAGTCGCTCGTGTTCGCCGTCGACGGCGAGCCGGTCGTGGTGGTGCTGTCGGGGGTCGATCGCGTGGACCCCGAGAAGCTGCGGGCATTGCGCGGGGCGCAGGCTGTCGAGCGCGCCGACGCGGACTGGGTCCGTGCAGCCACGGGCTTTCCCATCGGTGGTGTGAGTCCTCTCGGCCACGATGTTCCGGTGGTCGTCGACGCGGGGCTCGCCGCATACGGCAGCATCTGGGCGGCAGCCGGCACGCCGAACGCCGTCTATCCGACGACCTTCACCGAGCTCGTCGCCGCCTCGGGCGCGCAGGTGGGCGACGTGCGTGTCGGGCGGCGCGGACCGGAGCCGGGCTCGGCCTCCGGCTCGGCGTCGGATCCCGCCCCTCAGTCAGCCCCGAAGCGCGCGTAGATCGGCGACCACGGCGCCGAACGTGGCGGCGACCGCGTCCACGTCGTCGTCATTCGTCGACCATCCGACCGAGAGGCGCAGCGAGTTGTTCGGGTCCGCCCCCATCGCAGCGAGCACGGGCGACGGCTCGAGCGACTCGGAGGCGCACGCCGACCCGGAGTGCACCGCGATGCCAGCCCGGTCGAGGCCGAGGAGGACGGGCTCAGCTTCGATCCCCTCGACGCCGAAGCAGACGATGTGAGGGACGCGATCGTCGGGATCTCCCACCTGGGTCGTCCCGGGGACGTCGAGAACGATTCGGGCGAGCTTCCCAGTCAGCGCCCGCGCCGACGCCGCCTCCCCGGCAAGTGCGGCTCGGCTGAGCGCCGCGGCTGCCGCGCCGAACCCTACGATGCCGCAGACGTTCTCCATCCCCGCGCGCCGGGCGCGTTCTTGTTGTCCCCCGACGAAGAGCGGCTCGACGCGCAGCCCGCGGCGCAGGACCAGCGCACCGACGCCTGGCGGGCCCCCCAACTTGTGTGCGCTCACCGACACGAAGTCGGGACCCTCCTCGAGATCCATTGCAAGGTGCCCGACTGCCGCTGCGGCGTCCGAGTGCACCGGAACCCCTGCACGCCTGCACCGTTCCACGACCTCGCTGACGGGCTGGAGCGTCCCCACCTCGTGGTTGGCCCACTGGCAATGGACCAGCGACGGCGTCCGGCCGGCGTGGTCGACCGCAGCGTCGACGCCTTCCGGGTCGATCCGGCCGACGCCGTCCACGGGCAGATCGACGATCGGCGCGAGACGTGCGGAGGACTCCCGCACCGAGGAGTGCTCGACGCCGGCGCAGAGCACAGCGCCTCCCGGGTGGTCCCACATCGCCCCCCACACCGCGGCATGGACCGCTTCGGTCGCGCCCGAGGTGAAGACGACTTGACGGGACCGGACGCCGAGCAACGACGCGACCTGCTCCCGGGCGACCTCGATTGCGTCCCGCACGAGTCGCCCCTCCATGTGCACTCTTCCCGGGTCCCCCGCGGGACCGTCGAGCCAGTCCCGGATCGCCGACGCGGCCTCGGGCCGGAGTGGAGACGTCGAGGCGTGGTCGAGGTAGTGGCGGGGCACAGCGCGTCGTCGTTGTCGGTCGTCGCGGCGACCCGGGCGGCAGGGGGCTCAGGCCAGCGCGGCGCAGGTGTCGTCGCCGCGGGCCCTCGAGGAGAGCACGACCGGAGCGGGCTCCTCTCCGCAGAGCCCCGCAAGAAGACCCTTCACCATGCCGCGGTCGACGGCGCACAGGACGGGGTGGCTTGCCGCGGCGGTCCCGAACGGACACTGCTCGGCCACGACGGCGGTCCCGTCCTGTTGGTCCTCTGCGTGCGCGGCGAACCCGTGGGCGGTCAGCATGTCCGCGATGGCCCGCATGGCGTTGCGCACCGATCGCTGCCCCTCTCCTGCCCCCATCTCAATTGCGAGCGAGCGGCCGTAGCTCTCGCCGACCTCCGCCGCCATCTGCTCCGCGAGCTCCGGCCCGAGCAGGTCGAGCGACTTGCCGAGGAGCGTCACGAGGAGGTCGTCACGCCGCGTGAGGAATTCGACGGCAGCGTCGCCTGCGACGGGGAAGAACCTCTTGGACGGCCGGCCCGCCCCCTGCGGCCGCCGCTCCGTCTCGACCCTGAGGTAGCCGCCGGCGACGAGCCGGTCGAGGTGGTGCCGCGCCACGTTCGGATGCAAGGAGAACGCCGCGGCGACCTCGGTCGCAGTCATCCCCGGCACCGAGCGGACCCGAAGGAAGATGTCACGGCGCGTCGGATCGCCGAAGGCGGCGGTGACCGCCGCCACGTGCGACGCGAAGCGGGCGTCCTCCGCCTCCGCCAGCTGGCGACCCGCCATCTGGTGTTCGGGTGCGGGCGAGCTGTCGGCCGCCGTCTGCACGGTCGGTAGTCTACCGACGGGCGCCCGGCCGACGCCGCCGTGGCTGCAAGGCCGGAGCAGGTAGGACGGCAGAGGGAGGCCATGGCTGTCGACGAGAGAGCCGTCGAGCGTGCGGTCGCCGCCGTCGTCGAGCGCGAATTGGATCTCCCCCTCGGGGACCTCGGCATGGTCCACTCCGTGGACGTGCGACGCCACCGCGCCGAAGTCGTTCTGGCGTTGCCGGCGGCGCCCTGGCCCGCCGAGGACGAGCTGCGAGAGCGGGTTGCGGCGGCGGTGGCGGCGGTGCCCGGTGTCCGTGAGGCGGCCGTCGGCGTCGGGCTGATGGCGGACGCGGACCGAGACGTCCTGCGACGTCGACTGCGGGAGCGGATGGCGGCGTCTGTCAGCGGGGGAGCCGACGAGGCCGAAACGGCCGCCGCGACCGGGGGCGATGCCGGCGACGGCGGCCACGGCGACGGCGGCCACGGCCACGGCCACGGCGGCCACGGCGACGGCGGCCACGGCCACGGCGGCCACGGCGCCCCTCACGGTGGGCAGGAACGACCGGTCCCCTCTTTCCTCCAACCTGGCTCGCGGACCAGGGTCGTCGGCGTCTCGTCGGGCAAGGGCGGCGTCGGCAAGTCTTCGGTCACGGTGAACCTCGGGGTGGCGCTGGCCCGGGCCGGACAGCGAGTCGGGATTCTCGATGCCGACGTCTACGGGTTCTCGGTGCCGAAGATGATCGGTGCGGACCACGACCCCGTGGTGATCGGCGACATGGTCGTGCCCGCGCTGTGCCATGGCGTGCGTGTGCTCTCGATGGGGTTCTTCGTGGAGGACGACACGCCGGTGATCTGGCGCGGGCCGATGCTCCACAAGGCGCTCGAACAATTCCTGTCCGACGCGTACTGGGGCGATCCCGACGTCCTCCTGGTCGACATGCCACCGGGGACGGGGGACGTCACCTTGTCGCTCGCCCAGTACATGACCCGCGCCGAGATCCTCGTGGTCACCACCCCCCAGCCTGCAGCGCAGCGAGTCGCGCAACGCTCTGCGTATGCGGCGCGCAAGTTGAAGCTGTCGGTGCGCGGCGTGATCGAGAACATGAGCTGGTTCACCGCGGACGACGGCACGCGCTACGAGCTCTTCGGACACGGGGGAGGCCAGGCCCTGGCGGACGGTCTCGGCGTTCCGCTCCTCGGCCAGGTGCCGCTCGTGCCTACCTTGCGCGAGGGGGGCGACGAGGGCATCCCCGTCTTGGTGCGCGACCCCGACGGCGAGGCGGCGTCGGCGTTCGGGGCGCTCGCAGACGTGCTCCTTGCGATGGGCCCTGCGCGGGTCTATCGCCGCGAGCTCAGCGTGCGCTGAGCGGCCGGCGAGGCCCGCTGCGCCGGCCGGCCCGATCTCCGGGGCGCTGCCTCCCGCGGATCACGCAGGTCTAGCGTTGTGCTGGGGACACGTGAGCCTCCCCCAAAACGACCCGTGACACAGAGAGGAGCTGACCATGGTCCAGCTCTCGACACGGCGGATCCGCAGTGCAACCGGCGTCGCCGGCGCCATGGCGTGCGCCGCCGCTCTGGCTCTTGGTGCCGCCTTGGTGGTGCCCTCCGTCGCCGGCGGCACCAGCCGGTCAGTCCGGACTGCGGCCGCACACGAGCATCACGCCCGCTCCCACGGCGCCCTCGTCAAGGTCGAGTCGACCAAGAAGTACGGCAAGATCCTCGTCGATTCCGCCGGGCGAACGCTGTACATCCTCATGGGGGCCTCCGGCGGGTCACTCGCCTGTAAGACGGCGGCGTGTATCGGCGTCTGGCCGCCGCTCATGACTCATGGGCGGCCCCGTGCGGGGAAGGGCATCGCGAAAAAGAGGCTCGGGGCGACCAAGCACGGAAGGAAGCACCAGGTCACCTACGACCACCATCTGCTCTACCTGTACTCGGGTGACACGGCTGCCGGACAAGTGAACGGGGAGGGAATCGCGAGCTTCGGGGGCACCTGGTACGTGCTCAACAGCAAGGGAGTTGCCGTAAAAGCGGCCCTCACCTCCTCGAGCAGCAGCGGGTCGGGCGGCAGCGGGTACGGGTCCGGCGGCAGCGGGTCGGGCGGCAGCGGGTCGGGCGGCAGCGGGTCGGGCGGCAGCGGGTCGGGCGGCTGGTAAACGCAGCGGGGACTGACGCCGGACTGCCTACCAGCCCACGGCGCGAGGGAGCTTCGCGGGGTCCCAGTGAAGCAAGGCCACCGCCTGCCGGAACGCGTAACGGTCGGTCATCCCTGCCACATAGGCAACCGCCTCCTCGGTCGCTCGCGGCTCTCCGGCCTTGAGGCCGCCTGCGTCTCGCACCGCTGGTATCGCGTTCGGACGGTCGACGTAATACTCGACGAGGGCGCGCAACACGGCGACGACCGCGCGCGCCTGGGCGACCGAGGCCTCCCGTAGGTAGATGTGCTCGTAGTTGCAGGCACGGAACGCCGCGAGCGCGTCCGCCATCTGCCCGTTCATCCCGACGTGGCCAGTCTCCACCACGGTGCGCACGACCGCTTCGATGAACGCCCCCAACTGCCTGCTGCGCCGGCTGCCGCACCGCTCCAGGACGATGTCGGGAAGCATCGAGTCCGAGACGATGCCCGCGAGGACCGCATCCTCCCAGTCGTGGCAGACGTAGGCGATACGGTCCGCCCAGCTGACGACCTCTCCCTCGGCGGTCGCCGGGGACGGCCTCGACCAGCTGTGGTTCCGGACCCCGTCGGCCGTCTCGCGGCAAAGGTTCAGCGCCGAGAGGGAGACGTCCGCTCCCCACGGCGCGTGGTCGAAGCCTCCCGGGAGGAACGGATCGAGCGCTTCCTCGCTTGCGTGACCCCCGGGTCCGTGACCGCAGTCGTGCCCGAGTGCGATCGCTTCCGCCAGGGCCACGTTCAGCCTGCAGGCCCGAGCGATGCTTCCCGCGACCTGTGCGACCTCCAGGGCGTGGGTGAGCCGGGTCCGCTGATGGTCCTCGGGAAACACGAACACCTGGGTCTTTCCGGCCAGGCGCCGGAATGCGGTCGAGTGGAGGATCCGGTCCCGGTCCCGTTCGAAACAGGTTCTCCACGGGTCGGGCTCTTCGGGCCGTTGACGCTGCCCTGCGCCGGTCCCCCGGGCGGCGCCCGGCGCCAGCAACGCGGCCTCGAGCTCCTCCCGGCGATCCCGTGTCGCACCGCCGGCCGGAGGGCCTTCCGCCCGGACGAGACCGCCGATTCGGGGGACGACGACCCCGGCGTCCTCGTGGGCAAGGCGCAGGTCCCCGGCTTCGAAGCCCGACATGGTCGCCGCCCACCGCTCGTTGCGGTCCATGGAGGAGATTCTGGCGCGCGGCTGTATCGTCGGAGGAGGTGCGGACCGCCGACAGGGTGGGCCGCGGGCGTCGCCCCAGCTGGGCGCCACACATCGAGGAGCGCGCGTGGACGTACGAATCGGGATCGTCCAGACCCCGAAAGAGCTCGAGGTGGAAGTCGGCGAGGACGTCGACCGGGAGAAGCTGCTCGCCGACATCGAAACGGCGCTCGGTGGGGATGCCGTGCTCTGGCTGACCGACCGCCGGGGACGGCGGGTGGGCGTTCCCGTGGCCAAGGTGGCGTACGTGGAGGTCGGAGCCCCCACGCCGGACCGCCGCGTCGGCTTCGGCGCTCCCTAGAGCGAGAGCCCCGGAAGGCACCACCCCTCTCGATGGCCACAGGGCCCAGGGCTGACGCACCGCCCACCCCGCTCCTGGACCGACGGCTCCTTTTCGTCACGGGGAAGGGAGGGACCGGCAAGACGACGGTCGCCGCCGCGCTGGCGCAGCTAGCCGCGGCGCGCGGCAAACATGTCCTCGCGTGCGAGGTCGATGCCAAGGGCGACCTCGCGGCGCTCTTCGAGGCGCCGCCAACCGACTTTGCCGGCCGCGAGGTGGCGCCCGGCGTGGTGGTCATGTCCATGGACACCGAAGCGTCGTTGCGCGAGTACCTGCGTCTGCAGCTCCGCCTGCCGGTGGCGACTCGGCTCGGTCCGCTCGCCAAGGCGCTCGACTTCGTTGCGGCGGCCGCACCGGGTGTGCGCGAGATCCTCACGGTGGGGAAGCTCTGCTACGAGGTGCGGGAGCGCAAGTACGACCTGGTCGTCGTCGACGCCTCCGCCACCGGTCACATCGTGAGCCAGCTCTCCGCCCCGCAGGCGATCAACGATCTTGTGAAGGTCGGTCTCATCCGATCCCAGACCGACTGGATGCTCGACATCCTCTCCGACCCGCGCCGCACCGGGCTCGTCGCGGTCACGACTCCCGAGGAGATGCCCGTCAACGAGACCCTCGAGCTTGCAGCGCGCATTCGGACCGAGACCACCGTCGAGCTGTCCGCGGTCGTCGTGAACCGGGTCCTCCCCGAGCTCTTCGGGCTCCATGAGGAGCAGGTCTTCGACGAGGTCTACGCGCATAGCGACCAGCTGTCGAAGCTCCTCGGCGGAGATGCCGAGCCGCTCATGGAGGGTGCCCGTCTCGCCGTGACGATGAGAAGGACGCGGGCGGAGCACCTGCAGCGCCTGCGCGGGGGACTCGCCTCCGAGGCGGTATCCGCGCCCGGCCCAACCCCGCGCGCCCCGGCAGCACCGGCCGCCCCGGCAGCACCGGCCGCCCCGGCAGCACCGGCAGCACCGGCCGCACCGGCCGCCCCTCCTCCGGTTCTCTACGTGCCCTACCTGTTCGCCCGTGCGCACGGGCTCCGCTCCATGCGACAGGTCGCCGAGGCGCTCGGCGAGGAGCTCGGACTGTGACCCCGAGCCGCCCGGATCGGCCGCCCCGAACGTCCAGAACGCCCCCCGGACGTGGCAGACGTCCCGAGCGCGGCGCCGCGACGCCGCACGACGCGGGTCCCGGCTTCGACGACCCCGTACAGCCGCCGCCGGGGCGTCCGAAGGAAGGGACGCTCGACGGTCTCGTCGCGTCGAAGGAGATCGTGATCGCCTGCGGGCCGGGGGGAGTGGGGAAGACCACGGCCGCGGCGGCAACCGCCGCAATGGCTGCGTACCACCACGGTGGCAGGGTGCTCGTCGTCACGATCGACCCGGCGCGCCGTCTCGCCGATGCGCTCGGCCTCTCGGGCAGAGCGCGCGCCGCTGTCGATGGCGACCGGGGCCACGGCCAGGCCGGCCCCGGGACTCACGCCCTCGCCGGGGGCGGCCTCGGCAACGTCGAGCGACGCATCCCGGACGAGGTGTTCGTCTCTGCCACCGGCTCCGCCCCGCGCGGCGAGCTCTGGGCGGCGATGCTCGACACGAAGGAAAGCTGGGACGCGCTGGTTCGGCGTCACGCGCCCGATGCGCGCACGCGGGACAAGATCCTGGCGAACCCGCTCTACCGGAACGTCGCCGGCAGATTCGTGCAGAGCCACGACTACATCGCGATGGAACGCCTCTACGACCTGCACGCGCAGGGAAAGTACGACCTGATCGTCGTGGACACTGCGCCGACGCGCAACGCCATCGACTTCCTGGACGCGCCGGCAAGAATGGCAGACTTCTTCTCCAGCCGGTTGCTGCGGTGGCTCACCGCGTCCTACCGCTCGCGCGTGGTGAACTTCGCCTCGAGACCGTTCTACCAAATGGCAGACCGCATCCTCGGCACCCAGTTCTTGGGCGACATCGCCGAATTCTTCATCCTCTTCCAGTCGATGTACTCCGGGTTCGTCGAACGGGCGGAGGCGGTCACGCGCCTTCTTTCCGACCGCCGCACCACGTTCCTCGTGATCTCCACGCTGGAAGCGACGCCGGCTCGCGAGGCGGAGTTCTTCGCGCGGGCACTGGTGTCGCGCAAGCTGCCGCTCGGCGCCATCATCTTGAACAAGGTCCTGCCGACCTACTTCCGTGACCGCGACGCAGGGATCCTGGCAGAGCAACTGCGAGACGGCGCGGAATCGCTCGGGGATCGGTTGAGCGGCCAAATCGGCACCGACCCGCTCCTCACTGCGAGGGTTCTCAGCGAGGTCGCCGAGAGCTTCTTGAATTTCGGGCTCGTCGCGCGCCGCGAAGCCGAACAGCAGGCCGAGCTCGCCACCAGGCCCGAGGTGCTGGCCACGGTGCCCTTCTTCGACGCCGACATCGTCGACATGGAAGGACTCCTCAGGCTCGGCGCCATGATGTGGGACTGAATGCCATGAAGCGGGGCCTCCCCCCGGTGGAACCTTGGGTTCTCTACGGA
>DAIRCY010000054.1:8367-16649 GCA_036796435.1 Acidimicrobiales bacterium | reverse complement strand
CAGCGCTGGCGCCAACGATCATGCCCTTGACAGCCGGCCCCGCTTCATAGAGAGGACGCCCTCCGCCGGGGGAGAGCGCTGAGTCGTCGCCCTCTGCGCGAAGCGCCGAGGGCGAGGGGAGATCACGGCGAGGGGAGATCACGGCTGGCCGGCCTGTTCGGGGCAGACCAGCTCCCGCTGCACCCAATGACCACCCACACCCGGGGAAATGGGCTGGAATACGGGCGTGCTGGACTACCACCTGCATCTGTGGCCGCACACACGCCACGACGCACCCCTCGTGCTCGACCAGGTGGCGGCCTACTGCGAGCGGGCACAGGCTGCGGGCGTGGTGGAGATCGCGATCACCGAGCACCTGTTCCGGTTCGTGCAGGCGGACCGGCTGCTCGGGGGCTTCTGGGACGACGACGAGGTCCCCGAGCACCTGCGCGAGTCCATGGCGGCGTACTGGCGCTTCCACGTCGCGGCCGATCTCGACCAGTACGTCGAGACGGTGCTCGACGCCAGACGTCAGGGGCTCCCCGTCGTCCTCGGCCTCGAGGTCGACTACTACCGCGGGAGGATGGACCACGTCGCAACGCTGCTCGCCGGGTACCCCTTCGACGTCCTGCTCGGCTCGGTGCACTGGGTCGGTGGCTGGCGCTTCGACGACATCGACGATGCGGTGTCGATGGCGGAGTGGTCGTCGCGCGACGTCGACCAGTGCTGGGACGCGTACGCCGAAGCGCTGGGCGAGCTCGGTGCCACGCACACGTGCGACGTCTTCGCGCATCCCGACCTGATCAAGGTCGCGGGACGAAGACCGGCGCGACCGAGGGATTGGTGGGACCGCATCGCCGAGTCCGCAGCAGTGAGCGGCATGGCAGCGGAGGTCTCGTCTGCCGGCTGGCGGAAGCCGGCGGGGGAGCAGTACCCGGCGGAAGGGCTGCTCGCTCGTCTCGCGGCGAAGGGCGTGCCGTTCACCACCGCGTCCGACGCGCACGAGCTCTCCTATGTCGCCGACCGCGTGCCGGATCTCCACGCGTTGCTGACGTCGGTGGGCGTGGACCACCTCACCGGCTTCCGGCGGCGCCAGCCGCACACCCTGCCCCTTGCCCAGCCGCCGGTCACCACGACGACGAACACCCCGTGACCACGCCCGCCGAGCTCGCGCTCACCTGCACGGACCTCACGCCGTCCGAGCTGGCGCACCTCCAGCGGCTCCTCGGGTCGTGGTCGATCCTCGCCGACCTCTCCTTTTCGGACCTCCTGCTCGTCGTGCCGACCTCGCCGATCCCCGGCGAGGAGCCCGAGCTGGTCGTGATGGGGCAGATCCGGCCGAACAACCGTCCGACGCTCCTCGAGCAGGACCTCGTCGGCCAGACCGTGCTCCGGGCCGCATGGTCCTTGTCCGAGGCGGCCCTCGTCCGCGGCGAAGTGGTGCGCGGCGCGATCCACCATCCCCTGATCGGCGAGTCGGTGCCGGTCGAGAACGTGCCCGTTCGCTTCGGCGACAAGGTGATCGCGGTCATGGTGCGGGTGTACTCGCGTGCCGTGGCGACCCCGATCAGCATGTACGAGAAGAACTACTTCGCCGTGTTCGGGCGGCTCGTGGAGATGATCACGAAGGCCGAGTTCCCCTTCGCGCAGGAGGACGTGGGGACCGAGGAGACGCCGAGAGTCGGGGACGGCTTCGTTCTCGTCGACGGCGAAGGCAGCATCGAGTTCGCGTCGCCCAACGCGATCAACGCCTTCCACCGCATGGGCGTCTACTCGACGCCCGAGGGGCACAAGTTCACAGAGCTGGGAGTGGAAGCTTCCGCGGTCCAGTGGGCCCTCGCCACCTGCCACCCGGTGGTCGAAGAGGTCGAGCGACGGCCGGACGTGATCGTCCTCGTGCAGTGCATCCCCCTGCTCGAGGATCACGTGGCGAGCGGCGCGGTGATCCTCATGCGCGACGTCACCGACGTGCGGCGCCTCGACCGTCTGCTGCTCTCGAAGGACGCGGCGATCCGCGAGGTCCACCACCGCGTGAAGAACAACCTCCAGACGATCTCGTCGCTCCTGAGCCTGCAGGCACGCCGGCTCGCCTCAGCCGACGGAAAGGCGGCGCTCCAGGAGGCCGAACGGCGGGTTCGCTCGATCGCCCTCGTCCACGAGATCCTGTCGAGGGACCCGAGCGACCAGGTGCCGTTCGACGAGATCGTCGCCTCTCTCGTGCGGATGGCCGAGGACTCGGTCGTCTCCTCCAAGGCGGTCGAGATCACCGTCGACGGGGACCTCGGTGAGGTCACGGCCGACACCGCGACGCCGCTCGCCGTCGTCCTGGCCGAGATCCTGCAGAACGCGGTCGAGCACGCCTTCGAAGGGCACAGCGCCGGTGCGGGGCAGGCGGTGGGGCATGCCGCTGGGCATGCCGCCGGCACGGACGGGGATCTGGGCCAGGACACTCTCGCCAACGAGGGCGCCGCCAGCGCCCAGCCCGTCGGGCACGTGAAGGTGACGCTCGCGCACGGACGCGAGGGACTCGAGCTGACGGTCCGCGACGACGGCAAGGGGCTCGACCCGGACTTCGACATCGAACGGACGACCAGCCTGGGGCTCTCGATCGTCCGTGACCTGGTCGTGAGCCAGCTGGGCGGCTCGATCACGATGGGGGCGGGCGGCGACGGCGCCGGGGGGACGCTCGTGGAGATCAGCCTTCCGCCGGCCGAACGAGCCGCCCGCTGAAGGGGGTCGCCCGCCGAAGGGGGTCGCCCGCTGAAGGGCGGTCTCAGCCTTTCAGCGCCTGACCGACACCGAAGAGATCGTCCCCAACGACGCGGCGGCGGAACTGCGACGGGCCGCCAGCCACGCCTTGCGGAGCTTGCGCCGCTCCTCCTCGGAGGTGCCGCCCCACACGCCGGACTCCTGGTTCGTGGCGAGGGCGAAGTCCAGGCAGGGCTCCTGCGCCTCGCAGGCCCTGCACACTCGCTTCGCCGCCTCGATCTGGTCGATCGCCGGGCCGGTGGTGCCAACGGGGAAGAAGAGGTCGGGCTCGGTGTTCCTGCATGCCGCAACGCGGCGCCAGTCACCGGAGTCCCAGTCGACCGTCCGGTTCCACATCAGTGCCATGTGTCGGTCCTCCGGTTGTGAACCATTTCACATACGCGCCCCGACAAGAGGGTCGTGATGGAATGGCGATCTCCAGGGATTATAAGCAAACGTCTCAAAATTGCAAGGAGTGATGCGTGACCGCCATCTTCGCCCACCGGGGTTGCCACGGCGTGCCTGCACCTCGCGAGAACACGATCGAGGCGTTCGTTGCGGCGAGGCGCGCGGGGGCGGACGGGGTGGAGCTCGACGCCCGCGCGACGGCGGACGGCGCACTGGCCGTACATCACGACCGACACGTACCCGGCCTCGGAGATCTTGCAAACGTTTCTGCATCCCAACTGCCGGATGAGGTCCCGTTGCTCCCCGACGTCCTCGACTCGTGCCGGGGACTGCGGGTGAACGTGGAGATCAAGGGGGGCGCGGCCGAGGGCGCGCTCGTGGGCCGGTTCCTGCTCGCCGAGCGCCCCCCGGAGGTGCTCGTCTCGTCTTTCGTGCCTGAGTCGCTCGTCGCCTGCCTCGCGGTGGCCCCGGCCGTTCCTGCTGGGCTCCTCGTCGACTGGCGGACCGATCCGATGATCGGGCTCGCGCACGCTCGGGCCCTCGGGTGCGCGACCTTCCACCCCTTCGTGACCCAGGTGGACACCGGCCTGGTCGAGGCTGCCCGGCAGGCGGGTCTCGGGCTGCACGTCTGGACCGTGAACGCCGACGAGGACATCGCCTTGACGGGCCGGCTCGGGGTCGAGGCCGTCATCACGGACCGGGTCGACGCGGCGATCCGGATCCTTCGGCCGGCTGCGCCTGCCGGGCACGAGCCGTCGAGTCCACCGGCGGGGAATGGCGCAGATCCGTCGGGTTCCCCCGCGGGGAATGGCGCAGCACGCGCGGGGTAGTCAACAATGCGGCCATGGACGTTGTCGTCTGCGTGAAACAGATACCCGACCCGGCCGCGCCGGCGTCGCTCAAGCCGGACACCCACACGCTCGATCGTTCGGGCAAGCTGATCATGGACGACTCCGACTCCTACGGAGTCGAGATGGCGTTGCAGCTCGCCGGCAACATCGAGGGCAGTGAGGTGACCCTCGTGTCAATGGCGCCCGGCGGCGAGACGTCGGGGCTCCGCACCGCCCTGGCGATGGGCGCCGCGAAGGCGATCCTCGTCAGCGACGACGCCCTCGCTGGGTCCGACGCCCTCTCCACCGCGAAGGTCCTCGCAGCGGCGATCCGCCGCGCAGCGCCGGACCTCGTCATCGCGGCGACCGAGTCGACCGACGGGTACACGGGGACGCTCCCCGTCCAGGTCGCCGAGCTGCTCGGCATGCCCTCGGTCACCTTCGCCAAGCGCGTCTCCACCGACGGATCGACGGTGAAGGTGGAGCGGCAGACCGAAGCGGGCTACGACGACGTCGAGTCCCCGCCCCCCGCCGTCGTGACGGTCACGGCGGGCGTGGTGGAGCCGCGATACCCCTCCTTCAAGGGGATCATGGCTGCCAAGTCGAAGCCGATCGAGACGTTGAGCCTCTCGGACCTCGGGATCGAGCCCTCGGAGGTGGGCGCCGTCGGAGCGCGCCAGGAGATCACCGAGGTGGCCGACGCTGAAGCCCGCGGATCGGGCGAGATCGTGGTGGACGAGGGCGACGGCGCGCAGCGCATCGTGGCCTTCCTCGAGCAGCTGAAGGTGATCTGACATGGACCGGATCTGGGTGCTCGCCGAGGTCGCGGGCGAGGCGCCGACCCCGCTGACGCTCGAGTTGCTCACCGTCGCGCGGTCGCTCGGCTCGACCGTCGACGCGGTCGCATGGGGAACCTCCACCGCCTCGGCGGCGTCGACGCTCGGCGAGTACGGCGCCGCACGCGTGTACGACGTGGGCGACCTGGAGGGCGCCTTGCCGGGCGCGCCGGTCGCCGCGGCGATCGCCTCGCTCGTCGAGGGAGGCGAGCAGCCCGACGCCATCTTGATCCCCGCCTCCTACGACGGCCGCGACGTCGCCGGGCGACTCTCGGCGAGGCTCGACCGGCCCGTCCTCACGAACATCACCGGCCTCGCCGAGCAAGGCGGGACCCTCGTGACCGAGCACCCCGTGTTCGGCGGCACCAAGATCGCGCGCGCCCGCTTCGCGAGCGACGCGCCGGGGCTCTACGTCGTCCGTGCCAAGTCGTTCGCCGCCGCGCCCGCGGGCGGCGGCGCCGCCGAAGTGGTCGCCGCGCCGGCGGGCGACGTCGGGGCGACGGGCGCGGCGAAGATCGTCGACCGGCACGTCGAAGAGGCCAGCGGCCCGAAGCTCGACGAAGCTGCCGTCGTGGTGTCGGGCGGGCGCGGCCTCGGCGCACCGGAGAACTACGCGCTGATCGAAGAGCTCGCCAAGCTGCTGCACGGTGCGGCGGGGGCGAGCCGGGCGATCGTCGACGCCGGTTGGGTGCCGTACTCGCACCAGGTGGGGCAGACCGGCAAGACCGTGAAGCCGACAGTGTACGTAGCCTGCGGGATCTCGGGCGCAACCCAACACCTCGTCGGGATGAAGGGGTCGAAGAACATCGTCGCCATCAACAAGGACCAGGAGGCGCCGATCTTCTCGGTCGCCGACTTGGGCATCGTCGGGGACGTGCACAAGGTGCTCCCCGCCTTGATCGAGGCGCTCAAGTCCAAGAGCTGACAGGCGGGCGGGGGACCGCGTCACCGCATGCGGGCAGGCATGAGGCAGAGCCCCACTTGGGTACATGCGCTCCGTACGTCGCGTGCGGCGCCGGTATTACCTCCGGTGTTACTGCGGCGAGCCGCGATCGGATGTGACCAGAGGAGGCACCATGCTCCACGGACGGCCCGAGAGTGCCGGTTGGCCGGAGGAGCCGGCGGTTCACGAGAAGCAGCTGGGCTTCCTGCGAGCGCGGTTCGCAGGGATCCGAAATGTCCTCGCCAGACGCGGCCCGGACGAACACGAACAAGCCGACGCCGGCCCCCGCGGGAGGGCCGCCGCGGGAGGGCCGCCGCTCTACGTGGCCGCACCTCCGCCGCCCCCGACGCCGGGGAGCCCGCTTTTCGACACACGCCTCGCACGAGAGGTGCGCCGGTTGCTCGGCACCCTCGGTGCCACTCGCGGCTCGGTCGCGGTGGCGCTCGAGGCCGCCGGCGTGCGCGCCGCCCCCAATGACCCCGAACGGTCCCCGATCGGGCTGTTCCTCCTTGCGGTCATCGGCGCGGACCCTGGTGTGAAGTACGTCCGCATCGATCCCGACGCGGTGGTCGTCGATCTCCGCGCGTGGTGGCGCCCCACGGTCACTGTGCCGCTGCCGCCGGTCGTGCACGACTTCCGGATGGCCTTCGACGCCGGGTGCTACCCGGCGCTCCTGCGCGAGGAGTTCCGCCCTCACGACGTCGACCACCAGCAGGGTTCGGACTCGGGCCACGCGGACTGACGGCCGGCGGCCCCGCCGAACCCGCGGACCTGCCGAACCTGCGGCCCCGCCGAACCTGCTGCCCCGCCGAACCTGCGGCCCTGCCGAACCTGCGGCCCTGCCGAACCTGCGGCCCTGCCGAACCTGCGGCGTTCAGACGAGGGGCCACGGGTAGGGGCGGCCGCCGCCGGGCGTCGGGAGCCTTCGGGACCGCACGAGCGCACGCGCACGACGAAGCAGCGCGTCCAGCTCGTCGTCGTCGACCAGCGCCTCGAGCTCGGCCCGGGGCGGTTCGTCGACGAGGCGTGCGACGTCTGCGCGGACGGCGTCGTCCAGGGGGTCTCCTGCGAAGTCCCAGATGACGGTCCGCAGCTTCGGCTCGGCGTGGAAGGTGAGGCCGTGATCGATCGCCCACAGCTTGCCTTCGGAGAGCAGCACGTGTCCGCTCTTGCGGTCGGCGTTGTTCGCGAGGACGTCGAACGTGGCGATGCGCCGGAGGTCGCCGTGCCAGCGAGGGTAGTCGCGAAGCGTGAAGTAGTGGGAGACCCCGTCTTCGTCCACCACGCGCTGGAGGGATCCCTCTCCGAAAGGAGCGTCCTCCCTCAGGACCGTTTCGGGGACGAGCCCCCAGCCGAGCCACTCCGACAGGACGCGGGCTGCGACCTCCCTGCGATGCAGTCCGGGTTCGAAGTCCCAGAGCTCGCGTTCACCGGCGAGCGGCTTGTACACGGCGAGGAGCTCGGAACCCTCTGCCGCGCAGGTGACGAGCAACGTGACGTTCGAGCTTCCTGCGATCCTGCCGTGGACGGTGATCTCCCCGTGGGCGAGAAGGTCTTCGACGTCGGGCTCGGTCACGCCCTTCGTCTCGCCCGCGGTCACGCCCCCGGCTTCGTCCGCATCCTTCACGTCGCCGGTGGATGGTGGCCGTTCGTCCGCGGGCAGTCGTGGCCCGATGGGTCGAGGGGAAAGCCGCAGAGCGGGCACGGGGGACGACCCGCCTCGACGAGGCTCGTCGCCCGGATCGCGAAGGCGGCCGCTTGTTCGCGGGTGATGGCCACGCGGGCGACCGCACCGCCGTCTCCCGCTTCCTCAACGATGACGACCAGACGGTCCGCGTCCTCGTCGTAGGAGACACCGATCGTGCCCACCACCCAGTCGGGGTCCACCTCCACGTCGAAGTCGAGGTCGTCGGGCAGCTCACCAGGGCGTCCGAGCTGGCGCACGATGCGGCCGAGGTATGTGGCGAGCACCGAGACCTGTTGCTTCTCGACCTTCACCGTCGCTGCGACATCTCCTTCGGAGAAGTGGAGCAGGAAGAGCCGTTCTCCGACGGGGCCGCTCGCCCCGACCGAGAAGACGTCGGGCGCTTCGAGATCCATGTCGCCGTTCATACGGGCACCAGACCCTCGGCAGACGAGTTGACGCACAGCACGCGCGGCCCGTCCTGCGCGTACCTCACCCCGGAGAGCGAGCAGGTCGAGACGTGAAGCCGCTGGAAGAGGTCGAGCGGCACACCGGCGGCGGTCGCGATCACCGCCCGGATCGGGTCGGCGTGCGAGACCGCCACGATCGTCTGACCCGGATGCGCGGCGATGAGCCGGCCGATGGCTTCGGTCGCGCGGGCGACGAGCTCGGTGAAGGACTCCCCGCCGGGAAACGAGAAGCCGGCGGGCCAGCGTTGGACGGCGGCCCACTCGCGCCGGCGCACTGCTCGCTTGATGGACATCCCCGTCCACGTCCCGATGTCGAGCTCGACCAGTCCGCGCTCGGTGCGGACTCGGACCCCGAGTGCTCGGGCGATGGGCGCAGCGGTCTCC
>DAIRCY010000054.1:1191-8357 GCA_036796435.1 Acidimicrobiales bacterium | reverse complement strand
GGCGACGGGTTTCGGGTCGAGCGCGGCGATCTGGGAAGCGACTCGTTCGGCCTGCTCCCTCCCTTTCGGCGCGAGATGAAGCCCCGGCGCCCGCCCCGGGAGGAACCTGCCCGTCGTCGGCGTCGTGCCGTGACGGACGAGCAGGACCGTCGTCGGCTGGGGGAGGGGCACGGACGATGATCGTATGCTCCGAGCCCGTGGCATCCGACCGCCTGGGCGCGCTCGTCGCCTCCATCGTGGAGTGTCGTCGCTGCCCTCGCCTGGTCGCATGGCGAGAAGAGGTGCCGGCGCGAGCCGCCTTCCGGACGGAGACCTACTGGCGGCGACCCGTCCCCGGCTTCGGCGACCCGGCCGCCTCGGTCGTGATCGTCGGGCTCGCCCCTGCCGCCCACGGGGCGAACCGCACGGGCCGGATGTTCACCGGTGACCGTTCAGGCGATTGGCTCTACCGCGCCATGTGGCGAGCGGGGTTCGCCAATCGCCCCGAGAGCCGGGCAGCCGACGACGGGCTGGAGCTCCGCGGCGCGTGGATCACCGCCTCGGTGCACTGCGCGCCGCCTGCGAACAAGCCCACCCCCGAAGAGCGGTCCACCTGCCTCGGCTACCTGCGCGAGGAGCTCTCGCTTCTGGGGAGCGCTTGCGTCGTCGTCGTGCTGGGGAAGCTCGCCTTCGACGCCGTCGCATCCGTGTACGGGCTCTCACCGCGACCCAAGTTCGGGCACCTGGCCGAGCACCGGATCGGTGACGGGAAAGTGCTGGTGTGCTCCTACCACCCGAGCCAGCAGAACACCTTCACCGGCAAGCTGACCGAGCCCATGCTCGACGCGGTGTTCGAGCGGGCGCGCGACCTCGTGCAGGTGGCTCAGGCGGGTTGAGCGGCCGGGAGGCGACCCGGGGTCGGCACGGCGGTCCCGGGCCAGCGCTTGCGGCTGACCTTGCTCAGCCGCTTCATGAGCGCGAGGGCGCCAGGGTCGTCCTCGCCCGGCCGTACTTCGATCGCCCCGCCTTCCGACATGGCATCGAACAGCTCCCGGCCGCGCTCGGTTCGGATCACCGTGAGGGTCCAGTCGTTGAACGCGCCGATCCCCCCGGTCGAGATGTCGGCGTGTTCGGCCGCGAAATCCGGACACGACATGCAGCCCTCGCGCGTCCAGCCGTGCGCTTCCTTGAGAGGGATCTCGTGGTATGCGCCGTCGCGCATCCAGACCTGGAACACGCCCTTGATGTTCATCTTCGCGATGTCTTCGCGCCGTAAGCCGTAACGCGCCTCGAAGAGCTCGGGGAAGATCGCGTCGTCGAAGGTCTTCGAGCACATCAGTCCTATGGAAAGAACGAAGCGACGTGCCACCTTGCCGGCCTTGCGCGCCGCCATCACACCGGGTGCCGAGGCCTGGCAGCCCATGCCGACGAGGGCGATGCGCTCGGCGCCGCCGTCGATGGCCTCGGCGTACGCGAGGGGGTTCGCCGAGTACGTGTAGCGGGAGCCCGACGTCCCGATGACGCCCGCTCGGTCCCGGACCACCGCGGGAACCGCCTTCCAGCTCGTGCCGTCCCCTTCGAGCGCGCTCACGAGCGCCGCGTCGATGACGTCGTGCTCGAGCGCCCAGACGAGCATCGCCGAGACGAGCCCTCCGTCCTGGCCCGCGTCGTGCAATTCGGGGTCGGTCGCCCGGGCGAGAACCACCTGCTCGGAGACGCCGGCAACCTCCTCCTCGGTCCGAGGCCGGCCGAAGAGGTGCTGGTCGATCTCGGGTTCCCACTCTCGAAAGCGCGGGCAGGCCCGCGTGCACAGGGTGCAGCCGCGCTCGCCGTGCGTGCAGTCGTCGACGCCCCCTGTTGCCTCGACGTGGAACGGCTTGTAGGTCGCTGCATGGTCGTAGCCGAGCACGTCGTAGGGACAAGCGACGACGCAGGCAGAGCAACCGGTGCACAGACCGGACGTCACCACCTCTTTGTAGAGGTGGGACCAGTGGAGCTTCTCGGGCGGCACGTGCCCACCATACGCGGAGTTGCGCGACCGGGCAGGTCCACCGCCGACTGCCTGGCCACGGGACCCGAGCCGGAGGCTGCCCCTACGCCTGAAGCGTCTCGAGCACCTTGGCGGCGTGCCCGTCCGCCCTCACGCCGTACCAGGCTCGGGCGATCTTCCCCCCTGCGTCCACCACGAAGGTCGAGCGGATCGTCCCGACGGTCTTCTTGCCGTACATGGTCTTCTCTCCCCACGCGCCGTAGGCCTCCATGACCCGGTGGTCGGGGTCCGAGAGCAGAGGGAACGCGAGACCGTACTTGTCCCGGAATTTCACGTGCTTGGCCGCCCCGTCCGGCGAGATGCCGACGACCTTGGCCCCCGAGCGCTGGAACGCGGACAGGTTCTCGTTGAACTGGCACGCCTCCTTCGTGCACCCGGGGGTGTCGTCAGCCGGGTAGAAGTAGACGATCACCGTCGAGCCGGAGAAGTCCTTCAGCGAGACGGGTTTCCCGTCTTGATCCGGAAGCGTGAATGCCGGTGCGGTGTCACCTTCTGAGAGCCGTGCCATGTCGAGCAGCTTGGCACACGACCGGGCTAAATCGCCCACGAGCCTGCAGCGTCTTCGCCCACGAGCCGGCGGCGTCGGCGGCGCTCGAGGCGCGCATCGGCCCGTCTGACGGCGAACGGGCGCCTATGAACGGTTTTGCTGCGTTGCGCTGGTAGATTGTGCTCGACGGCAGCGGGACGCGGTGACGTGATCCGGTCGTCTGGGCCCTTCTCCCTTACCTTGACGGCGCCGGGCCCCGCCATGTGAGAGAGCAGGAATGACGACTGACACCTACGAGACCGTAGGGACGTTCAAGTCCCTCGGTGTCGTCCAACCCTTGGCCGACGAACTGGCTGGTCAGGGAATCACCACCCCGTTCCCGATTCAGGCGCTCACGATCGCAGACGGGCTCGCCGGCCGCGACGTGTGCGGCAAGGCGAAGACCGGCTCAGGCAAGACCCTCGCGTTCGGCCTCCCCCTGCTGCAGCGGACGGCAGCGGCCCTCGACGCAGAGGCCCAGCCACAGAGCGCCGGACACCCCGCGAGGCCACGGGCCCTCGTCCTCCTCCCCACCCGAGAGCTCGCGCTGCAGGTGCACGCAGTGCTCGTGCCCCTGGCCAAGACGGTGGGTCTGCGCATCGCCGCCATCTACGGCGGCGCCGACATGGACGCGCAGGTGAGGAAGTTGCGCAAGGGCGTCGACGTCATCATCGCCACGCCTGGGCGCCTGATCGACATGGGCGACCGTGGTGAGCTGTCCGTCGCCGACGTCGAGATCCTGGTGCTCGACGAGGCTGACCGAATGGCGGACATGGGGTTCATGCCGCAGGTCGAGTGGGTCCTCAGGCGCCTGGAACGTCCCCACCAGACGCTCCTGTTCTCGGCGACCCTCGACGGCGCGGTCGACCGGCTCGTCCGGCGCTATCTGAAAGACCCCGTCCACCACGAGGTCGCATCGAGCACCCAGACCGTCTCGGCGATGGTCCACCGTTTCTTGCAGGTCCACCAGATGGACAAGGTCCGGGTCGCCGCGGCGATCGCTCGCGCGCAGGTGAAGACGCTTATCTTCGTGCGGACCAAACGCGGCGCCGACCGTCTGGTCGAACAGCTCACCGAGGAAGGAGTGCGCGCCGCCGCCATCCACGGCGACCTCCGCCAGTCGAACCGCGAGAAGGCGCTCGCGGACTTTTCCTCGGGGAAGCTGCCCGCCCTCGTCGCGACCGACGTGGCCGCGCGGGGGCTGCACATCGAAGGTGTCGACGTTGTCATCCACTACGACCCGCCCGAGGACCACAAGGCGTATCTCCATCGCTCGGGGCGGACCGCGCGAGCGGGCTCGACGGGCGTGGTCGCGACGCTCGTTCTGTGGAACCAGGTCATCGAAGCCGAAGTGATCCAGCGGAGGCTCGGCCTTCGCGTGCCGATCGTCGAGGTCTTCTCGAACGACCCCCGGCTCCGCGACCTCGCATCGTGGGAGCCCACCTACGAGGAGGCCGTCGTCTGACCGAGCGGTGGAGCAGGCACGAGGGGCTCGAGCGCGCCCTCGTCGTGACGGCGCACCCCGACGACGTGGACTTCGGCGCAGCTGGGACCGTCGCCGCCTTCACCGAGGCCGGTGTGGAGGTGGCCTACTGCATCGTGACGAGCGGCGAGGCCGGCGGGGACGACCGGACCATGAGCCGCGACGAGATGGCCGCGCTGCGCCAGAAGGAGCAGCGGGCCGCCGCAGCCGAGGTCGGCGTCAGCGAGGTCACCTTCCTCGGCTACCCCGACGGCAGGGTGGAGACGAGCCTCGCACTCCGTCGCGACCTCACGCGCGTCGTCCGGGCGTTCCGCCCACAGCTCGTCCTCGCGCCGTCGCCGGAACGCTGGTGGGACCGCATCTACGCCAGCCACCCCGACCACCTGGCGACCGGAAACGCCGCAGCCTGCGCGGTCTATCCCGACGCACGCAATCCGTTCGCCCATCCGGACCTGCTGGACGAGGGACTGGAACCCCACGTGGTCGACGAGCTGTGGCTCATGGCGTCTCCGGAGACGAACCTCGTCGTCGAGATCACCCGGACCTTCGACCGGAAGATGGCGGCGCTCATGCGCCACGAAAGCCAGATCGCCGAGCCCCCTGCGATCGTCGAGCGCATGCGGGGCGCGGCCGCCGGCGCCGCCCGAGCTGCCGGGATGGAGGAGGGAGCGCTCGCCGAGCCGTTCCGCAAGGTGGCGACCGGCTGAATCCCGCCGCTGGCGACCGCCGCCGCCCTACCGCTCCACCAGGCCCGATCCAGCCCCGTTAGGAACCCACGGAGATTCCGAGTGGGGGGGCTTCCTGCAGTGTGCGCGCCGATTTGTCCACCCGGAGCGGGGCGGGAGCCGTGATGACGGGCAGGGGCGTCTTGCGTTCGATACGGTCCCGCGTGCTGCGCCGAAGCAGCCGTGGCCGCCGGCGGCGACGCGAGCCGACGACGATGACGTCGGCCTGCAGCTGCTCGGCGAGGTCGCAGATCGCCGCGGGGACGTCGAACAGGGTCGTGCGGTAGGTGATCCCGGTCGCGGTGACACCGGCCGCGTGCATGTCCCTCAACGCGTCGGCCACGAGGTCGGCGGCTTCGGCGGGGGTCTCCGAGGTGAGCCCCCTGCCCCCTGCGAGGTACTCGTTCACGTGGACGACGTGCACAGCGGCGTGGCACTGGCGGGCCAGCGCGACCGTGAAGCTGGTGGCCACGGAACCGGTTGTTCCGGCATCGAGGGCGAGGAGAATGCGTCGGAACATGCGGGTACCTCGGACGAATCGTCGGTTGGCCTGTGTGGGCCGCTCACCTGATCGACTACCCGCATGGCCTGCGCGTGAACCTCCTCAGCGCGCGAGCTGCCTGAGCACGTACTGGAGGATCCCGCCGTGCCGGAAGTACTCCGCCTCCATCGGCGTGTCGAGCCGGACGCGGGCCTCGAAGGCCTTGTCCGAGCCGTCGTCGGCAGTCGCGTGGATCTCCAGCACCTTCGGGGCCGACCCCTCGCCGATGGCGCGGACTCCTGCGATCGAGAGCTGTTCCCTGCCGGTGAGGCCGAGGGAGGCCACGGAGTCTCCGTCGGCGAACTGGAGCGGGAGGATCCCCATCCCGATGAGGTTCGAGCGGTGGATCCGCTCGTAGCTCTCGGCGATGACGGCTCGGACCCCGAGGAGGAGCGGCCCCTTGGCGGCCCAGTCCCGGCTCGAGCCCGATCCGTACTCCTTGCCGGCAAGGACGATGAGCGGGACGCCTTCCTCCCGATATCGCGCCGCCGCATCGAAGATCGTGCACTGCTCTGCGTCGGGGAGGTGCACGGTGACCCCGCCCTCGACGCCCGGAACGAGCTGGTTGCGGAGGCGGACGTTCGCGAAGGTCCCCCGTACCAGCACCTCGTGGTTCCCGCGGCGCGCCCCGTAGGAGTTGAACTCCTCGCGCTCGACGCCGTGCGCGCTGAGGTACTCACCTGCCGGAGAGCTCGGGCGGATCGAGCCGGCCGGGGAGATGTGGTCCGTGGTGACGCTGTCTCCCAGCACGGCGAGCACCCGTGCGCCCTCGATGTCGGCGAGCGGCTCGGGCTCCATTCCCATTCCGTCGAAGTACGGGGGACGAAGGACATAGGTGGAGTCCTCGTTCCACGCGAAGGTCTCTCCTCCGGCGACCGCCATCGATTGCCACCTCTCGTCCCCTTCGAACACGGAGGCGTAACGGGAGCGGAACTCCTCCGAGGAGAGGGAACCCCGGATCGCTTCGGCGACTTCATGGGTGGAGGGCCACAGGTCGGCGAGCATCACGGCTTTGCCCTCGTGGTCGTAGCCGAGCGGATCCACCGTCAGGTCGGTGTCCATCGTCCCGGCGATGGCGTACGCGACCACGAGCGGCGGCGACGCCAGGTAGTTCATGCGAACGTCCGGGTGGATGCGGCCTTCGAAGTTTCGGTTTCCCGAAAGCACCGACACGACGGAGAGATCGTGCGCCTGGACCGCTTCGGACACTCCCGCAAGGAGCGGCCCCGAGTTTCCGATGCACGTGGTGCAGCCGAACCCGACGAGCCAGAAGCCGAGCTTCTCGAGCGGCTCGAGGAGTCCCGCCCGCTCGAGGTAGTCCATGACGACACGTGAGCCGGGCGCGAGTGACGTCTTCACCCAGGGCTTCGCCGAGAGGCCCCTCTCCACGGCCTTCTTCGCCACCAGGCCAGCGGCGACGAGGACCTGGGGATTGGACGTGTTCGTGCAGCTGGTGATCGCCGCGATGACGACGTCACCGTCGGTGAGCTGCCTCCCGCCGCCGTCGTCGTGGCCGCTTTCCGGCCCCGCGGCCGGCGCCGGCGCAGAGGCCGGCTCCCGCCCGAGGGCGGTCCGGAACGCCCGGCCCGCCCCGGCAAGCGCCACCCGGTCCTGGGGGCGTGAGGGTCCGGCGAGGCTCGGGACGATCGTGGCGAGGTCGAGGTCCACCCTCTCGGTGTAGGTCGGCTCCGGCGCCGCCGGGTCGTGCCAGAGTCCCTGCTCACGGCAGTAGGCCTCCACGAGGGCCAGTCGGTCCTCGTCGCGGCCCGTGAACCGGAGGTAGTCGATCGTCGCCTGGTCGACCGGAAAGACCGTGCAGGTCGCGCCGTACTCGGGCGACATGTTGCCGATGGTGGCGCGGG
>DAIRCY010000054.1:0-1152 GCA_036796435.1 Acidimicrobiales bacterium | reverse complement strand
CCCGTGGCGCCGCAACAGCTCGGTGATGGTGAGGACCAGGTCGGTGGCGGTCGTACCTTCGGGCATCTCGCCGTGAAGGTGGAGCCCCACCACCGGGGGGAGCAGCATCGACAGCGGCTGACCGAGCATGGCGGCCTCCGCCTCGATCCCTCCGACCCCCCAGCCGAGGACCCCGAGTCCGTTCACCATCGTGGTGTGCGAGTCGGTGCCGACGAGCGTGTCCGGGAACGCCTGGCCATCCGTCGAGAACACGACACGCGCGAGGTACTCCAGGTTCACCTGGTGGCAGATACCGGTCCCGGGGGGGACGACCTGGAATCGGTCGAAGGACTGCTGCGCCCAGCGCAGCAGGTGGTACCGCTCGATGTTGCGCTCGTACTCGATCTCGACGTTCTCCTCGAACGAACGCGGGCCGCCGGAGCGCTCGGCGATCACCGAATGGTCGATCACGAGCTCGCACGGGACGAGCGGGTCGACCCGCGAGGGGTCGCCCCCGAGCGCTGACAGCGCGTCCCGCATGGCGGCGAGGTCCACGACGGCGGGCACCCCGGTGAAGTCCTGCATCAGGACGCGTTCGGGGCTGAAGGAGATCTCCTTCGGTTCCGCTCCGCTCGCGCCCTGCTCGCCCCAGCCGGCGACCGCCTCGACGTCGGCAGCGGTGACGAGCCGCCCGTCCTCGTGACGAAGCAAGTTCTCGAGCAGGACCTTCACCGTGTAGGGCAGCCGATCGGAGCCCGGGATCGCCGAGAGGCGGAAGATCTCGAAGCGGCGATCGCCAACCTCGAGGGAGGACCGGGCCTGGAAGCTGTCGGGGTGTGCCATACGGCCATTCTGCCGTCACCGCGCGGGCGCCGTGGCCGGAGGTCCGCTGGCCGGCTGGCGAAGGTGCAGGCAGCCACGAGCCCGAAGGTGCGCGGATGAGCCTGGTGGCTGCTACTCCCGTGGCAACGGTCTCGCGGTGAGAGATCGTCCCTGGTCGGACGGGATTCGGTGAAAGCGCGTGCAAACTCACACCCTCGTTGGGGAGGATTGTTCGCATGGGGCGAAGGGGAGTGGCGTCCGTCGCGCCGTTACTTTCCGGCGCGGCGGTCTGCCTAGCCCTCACGGCGGCGCTTGTCGGTGGGGAACCGGCAGGCGCCGCGGCGGGGGGGG
>DAIRCY010000053.1:14259-16761 GCA_036796435.1 Acidimicrobiales bacterium | reverse complement strand
CGGCGCGTCGATCACCCCCCGGTCGTCGGAGACCGCGCCCGCCACGAGCGCAAGGTAACGGCGGCCGACGGTGCGCGCCCCCATCTGGCGGACGAGGGAACGGTAGGCAACCTCAGAACGCGCGACGACGAGCAACCCTGAGGTCCCCTTGTCGAGGCGGTGCACGACGCCGGGACGCTCCGGGTCCGAGATCGAGCCCAACTCACCGATGTCCGGATAGCGCGCGAGCAGCCCGGCGATGAGCGTGCCGCCGCGTGCACCTGCGCCCGGGTGGACGACGACCCCCGCGGCCTTGTCGACCACCACGAGGTCGGGGTCTTCGTAGACGACGGAGAGCTCGACGGCTGCGTCCGGTTCGAGGGTGGCGCCCTCGTCGGCGAGCTCGACGGAGATCTCGCACCCCGCAGGGAGGGGCGAACTGCGCTGGAGCACCGGCGTCCCGTCGACGAGGACGCGCCCGCAGGCGACCAGGGACGCTGCTTTCGATCTCGACACGCCGGTGAGCGTCGACACGGCGCGGTCGATGCGCATCCCGCCGAGCGCCTCGGGCACCGTCGCGACGAAAGGAGCAGGCGAGGCGGTGTTCACCGAGAACCCCGGTCCTCGTCTGCGGGGCTCTCCGGGTGACGCCGGGATGCACCGACGACGATCGCGATGGCGAGGAGCACGACGCCGATGGTGATGCACGCGTCCGCGACGTTGAAGGTGGGCCAGTGGGAGAGCGTGATGAAGTCGATCACGTCGCCGTGATGGCCGCGCAGCACCCGGTCCGCAAGGTTCCCGAGCGCCCCGCCCACGAGGAGCCCGTAGGAGACGGTGAGCAGGGTCCGCCGCGCGTGCCAGGCGAACCACGCCACGACGGCCAGCACCACGAGCACGACCGGGACGAGCCAGGTGCCCGCTCCGTCGAACAGGCTGAACGCCGTCCCAGAGTTGTACTCGAGCGCCAGCCCCAGAGGCCCGACGAGGTGCACGGGCTGGTGGAGGTCCGCGACCACCCAGGATTTCGTCGCCTGGTCAGCTACGAGAACGACCGCTGCGATGCATGCGGTGGTGAGCAGTGCCCGGCGTCGGCCCCTCAGCGTCGCGACAGGCCCCCGCTCTTGCACGCCACGCACAACCTGGCGTAGGGCAGTGCTTTGAGCCTCGGCTTGGGGATCGGTTGCTCGCACCGCTCGCACGCCCCGTACGTCCCTTCTGCGACCTTGGCGAGCGCCGCGTCGATCTCGTCGACGGCGGCCAACGCCTGCGCCGAGAGCGCGAGGTCCCGCTCACGGTCGACCGTCACCGTGCCGCCCTCCCCGGACTCCTCGTCGAACTGCACGTCCCCGGGCTCGCGCTCCTGGGCGAGCGAGTCGGCCTCGGCCTTCAGGTCCGAGGCCTGCGCGAGGTAGACGGAGCGCTCCTGGATCAAGAGTTCCCGCTGCTCGCTCAGGAACTTCTGGTCCTGCGCGTACGGGCCGAGGGGAGCGCGGGGGCGACGGCGAACCTGCTGCTTCTGCGGCGAATCCGGTGCGGGCTTGCGCTCCGTTTTCACGGTCGAAAACGTGGCGCCGGCCGCGGTCTTGGTGGCCGTTGCGGTCTTGGCGGCCGTTGCGGTCTTGGCGGCGGCCGGCGATTTCGCAGGGGCAGCGGTCTTCGCGGCCGTCTTGGCCGGGGCGGCGGTCTTGGCCGGCGTGGCGGTCTTGGCGGGCGCGGCCGTCTTGGCCGCGGGGCGTGCGGAAGCCGCGGTCTTCGCCGGCGCCGAGCTCTGCCGCGGCGCCTTCGCCGCCTTGGCGACGGTGGACGCGGCGGAGGACTTCTCCTTCGTCGTGCGAGAGGTCGAGGTCACTGACTTCTTCACCGTCTCCTTCGTGGCCGACTTCTTGTCGGTCTTCGTCGTCTTGGAAGCCGCGCGACGCGACGCGCTGCGCTGCTCCTTCTTCGCCGCCGCGGGTCGCGCAGCGGCTTTCGGCGCAGGCCGCGCCCCGCGAGGGCGCGCAGCTGCCGTCTTGGAAGCGATCTTCGAGCTCCGAGCGGTGCGGGTGGCACCGGTTCGGCCGGCCGGGACCTTACCCGCCCGGGCGGCCTTCGCTACGACCCCCGAGACCTTCTTCTTTTGCGGCGAGCGGGGAACCGCCGCCGCGCGTCGCGCGCTCGCCTTCGACTTGCCGGCGGAGGCAGACGACCTGGTCGAGCCCTGCGGCGCCCGAGCGGTGGACCTCGCCTTGCGCACAGCCTTCGACGCGCCGGCCGTCGTCGCTGGCGTCATCTGGACCTCCTCTCCCCCTCGCCCCGTCGCCGGCTCACCGTCGCCGAGGCGGGAGGCGGTGACCCTAGCGGACCACGCGCGCTGCTGCCGCTCACTCGCCGAGGCGGTTCTCCTCGAACCCCTGGTCGCTATGACGGCGCGCCTCGAAGAGACCGCCGTTCAGTACGCCGAGTCGCGCACCGACCGGCGCCTGGGTCCGCTCCGGGGCTGGCTGCGCGGGGACCGCCGCGGGCGCGGTGCGGTCCGGCCCC
>DAIRCY010000053.1:13977-14249 GCA_036796435.1 Acidimicrobiales bacterium | reverse complement strand
GGTGGCGCGGGTGGACAGCAGCAGCCCCCCCGCCGAGTTGACCGACGAGGGCTGTGGCTGCGGGCGGGGTCCCCCGGTCCCGGCAGCGTCCCCGGGCGGGCGGTCGGCGGAGCGGTCGCCGGCCGGGGTCGCGGACGAGGCTTCCGCTGATCCTCCGCTGCGGCCACCCGCCGGGCTCGCCTCCCCGGCCCGCCCCTCTCCGTAGGTGCCGCGCCAGCCGCGTGGCGCCGCTGTACGGGTTCTGTTTCCGCTGACCAGCGCGCCGGAGGGGC
>DAIRCY010000053.1:0-13967 GCA_036796435.1 Acidimicrobiales bacterium | reverse complement strand
TGGCTCTCCCGGATCAGCCGCGGCGCCTGAGCCCCGGCCCGCCCCTCAGGCGGGCTGCCAGGTGCGTCTGGCGCGGCGTCGTCCGCGTCGCTCGCCGGAGGGACCTGCATTGCGCGGTCGACCCAGCGGAGCGCTTCGGTGAGCGACGCGCGCAGCTTCGAGCGCTGCTCGTCGAGGTTCCGGCTCATCGCCTCCACCTCGCCCGAGAGCCGGGTCCGTGCTTCTTCGAGTCGGGTCACCTCGTCGCGCAGCCGCTCTTCGGCTTCGGCCGTGAGCCGCGCCGCGCGCTGCTCTGCCTGCGCCAGCAGGGTGCGCGCTCGCTCCTCGGCGCGGCTCACGACCTGTGCCGCCTCGGCCTCGCTCTCCCGTTTCGCCTGCTCGACGAATTTCTGGGCCAGCAGGAGCGTCTGCTGGAGGGCGTCTTCCGACGCCACAGCGCCGCCGCCGGACGGCTCAGCGCCCGCGGCGCCGGTCTGAAGAGGCGAAGGGTCGGGCCGCTCCGACTGCGCCCGCTGCGGCTCGGCCTCGAGCTGGGCGATGCGCTCGGTCGCCTGGCGCAGCCGGTCGTTCGCGACCCGCAGCCGCTCCTGGACCTGCTCCGCCTCGATCGCCGCCTTTTCGAGGTACTCGTCGACCTCGTCGACGTTGTACCCCTTCAATCCGAGCCGGAATTCGACGGTGCGGAGCGTGTCGAGAATCGAATGGTTCGGGGCGTTCTTGTCCATGAGCGCGGAGTGTACTCCTGCACCCTTGGCAGACCTTGGATGGTGCGCACGCGAAGCGGGCGCGAATTCGAGAGCCGTCGACCGCTCAGGCGCGGAGCAGTGGGACCACGATGACCTGCGCGACGATCACCACGATGATGATCGAAAGGTCGATCCCCATCCCGCCGGCGCGGATCGGCGGGAGCACCCTGCGGATGGGGCGCAGGACCGGCTCGGTCACGGCGTCGAGCGCGCGGACGACGCGGTAGAAGGCGGTGCCGGGGCGCGCGGGCAGCCAGCTCAAGAGCGCGCGGGCGATGAGCACGAAGACGTACACCTCGACGAGATACGCCAGGATGCTGAGCACACTCACGCGCAGCACTCCATCCGGTCAGCTGCGCCCGTAACCACGCTCCTGCAGCCGCTGGCGTTCCTCCTCCGACACCTTCACGTTGGTCGGAGCCAGAAGGAACACCTCGTCGGCGACCTTCTCCATCTCCCCGCTCAACGCGTACGTCACGCCGCTGCAGAAGTCGATCATGCGCCGCTGAAGATCGCGCTCGGCCACCTGGAGGTTCACGATCACCGGGCGGTTCGTCTTGAGGCAGTCGGCGATC
This sequence comes from Acidimicrobiales bacterium, assembly GCA_036796435.1. Lineage (GTDB taxonomy): Bacteria > Actinomycetota > Acidimicrobiia > Acidimicrobiales > RAAP-2 > JAJYVT01. The sequence continues at coordinate 12,646 of DAIRCY010000053.1, read as the reverse complement.
TCCTTCGCGTCGCCGAAACGCGTCGGCGCGACGACCTGCACGCGGGTGGCCTCACCGGCGCTCATCGGACGGATCACCGGGTGGCGGGTCGCGACCGCGCCGGAGCTGAACGCGGACGGCCCGTTGTCACGCGGGAGCGTGCGGATGCGGCCCACCGGGACGGAGGCGGTGCGCTCCTCTTCGACGTACTCGGGCTCGCGCGGCGCGCTCTGTTCTGCGCGCGACGCCGGAGCGAACGGGCGCTGTGCGCGATCTTCGAAGTCGTCGTACTCGTCGTACTCGTCGTCGAGCAGCCCGAGATAGACCATGGTCTTCTTCAAAAAGGTCGGCATCGCATGTCTCCTCGCCGCGTAGCGTACTGCCTTCACTCAGCTTCGGGCGGACACCACTCCGTCACGTTGCGGTCCCGCGACGGGCGGGCCGCTCACCGAAGAGGGCCCGGCCCACGCGGACCATCGTCGACCCCTCGGCGACCGCGAGCTCGAGGTCGTCGCTCATCCCCATCGACCGCTCGGCGAGGCCGAGCTCGTCCGCCAGGGCACGGACCTCCCGGAAGGCGCGCCGCCGGACGTCGGGGGGACCCTGGGGGGCGACCGTCATCAACCCGCAAACATCCAGCCCCATGCCGCGCAACCCCGCCACCAGGTCGGGCACCGCCGAGGGGGGGCAGCCGTTGCGGCCCGGCGCCGCCGTCGTGTCCACCTCGACCAGCACCGAGGCGCCGGCGCGGCGGCGGGCGATCGCCTCCCCCTCGACGGCCCGGGCGACGCTCTGCCAGCACGAGACGACCGGCGCGAGCGCGGCGACCTTGTTGCGTTGGACCGAACCGAGGAAATGCCAGCGGACCGGCGGCGCGCCGGCGGGTCCGTCCCGCAGCGACGCGTCCTTGGCGAGGAGCTCCTGCGCGTAGTTCTCCCCCACGTCCGCGACTCCCCCGGCAAGCGCGGCGCGGACGGCGGCCGGACCGAAGCCCTTCGTGACCGCAATCACCCGCACCCCTGCGGGGTCGCCGCCCGCCTCGGTGATGCGTCGGCGAACCCGGGCCAGGCCGGGAGCGATGTCGAACGGGCCGTCGGCCCCCGTGGGGCCCACCGCCGGGATCTCAGCGAAGGAACGACGGCACGTCGAAGTCGTCGTCGTCGAGGTCGGCACCGTTCTCGTTCGTCTCGCCGAAGATGTCCATCGGCACGGACGACTCGAGGCCGAGCGACTTGTCCCGCTCCGAGGCCCGCGACGGCTCCTCCCACCGTTCGAAGCCGGCTGCGATGACCGTCACGCGCACCTCGTCGCCCATGTTGTCGTCGATGACGGCGCCGAAGATGATGTTCGCGTCCGGGTGGGCGACCCCATGGATGATCTCCGCCGCCTCGTTCACCTCGAAGAGGCCGAGATCGCTGCCACCGGCGATGTTGAGCAGGATGCCCCGCGCGCCCTCGATGGAGGCTTCGAGCAGGGGGCTCGTGATCGCGGCCCGGGCCGCGTTCACCGCGCGTCCTTCGCCGCTGGCGCCGCCGATCCCCATGATCGCCGTGCCGGCGTTCAGCATGATCATCCGGACGTCGGCGAAGTCGGTATTGATGAGGCCCGGGACCGTGATGAGGTCGGTGATCCCGCGCACCCCTTGGAGGAGGACCTCGTCGGCCATCTTGAACGCATTGACCATCGAGGTCTTCTCGGTCGACACCGTGAGCAGCCGGTCGTTCGGGATCACGATGAGGGTGTCGACCTTCTCCTTCAAGATCTGGATTCCCTTCTCGGCCTGCATCGCGCGGCGGCGCCCTTCGAAGGTGAAGGGCCGCGTCACGACGCCGATCGTCAACGCGCCGATCCCCTTGGCGATCTCCGCGACGACCGGCGCCGCGCCGGTGCCGGTGCCGCCGCCCTTCCCCGCGGTGATGAAGACCATGTCGGCGCCCTGGAGCGCCTCTTCGATCTCGCCGCGGTGCTCCTCGGCCGCCTGCCGCCCGATCTCGGGGTCGCTGCCCGCGCCGAGACCCTTGGTGAGCTGACGGCCGATGTCGAGCTTCAGGTCGGCGTCGCTCATGAGCAGCGCCTGCGCGTCCGTGTTGGCGGCGATGAACTCGACGTGCTTCAGCCCCGCATCGATCATCCGGTTCACCGCGTTGACGCCGCCACCCCCAACTCCGACCACCTTGATCAGTGCGAGATAGTTGCTCTGGGATGGAACGGTCATGTGCTCCCTCGATGCTGTGGCGGCCGCCGGTCGGTCGCGTGCCCCCGAATCACCGCACGTGCCGGCAAGGGAGCGGCCCGCAGTGCCGACCTTCAACCTGACGCGGAGGTCCACGCCGACTCGGACGCGACCCGCCGACACCATAAGGGAGCCGCCATGCCCGGTCAAGCGGCCGACGAACGTGGAATCCCCCGTGACAATGGCCCTTGCACGGCGGCGCTGCGGCGGTGACACCGTCAGCCGCCGGTCGCCGGCACCGCACGAAAGCCCAGTTCAGGTCCTCGAAGACCTCGTGGCGAGCCTCACGATTTCACGACGGGGGTGGCGGGCGCAGCGACGTCGATGGTCGAACCGGACGTGAGCGTCGCACCCTTCAAGATGGCCGCGACGTCCTCGTACTTCTGGTGCAGCTGACCGGTCGACCCGAGGTAGACGGTGAGCGGCGAGGTCAACTGGAGGGTCACGTCCGCCTTGTGATCCTCGGCCACACTTCGCACTTGCGCGGCGAACGCCTTCGGGAGCGTCGCCACGACGTGGAGCGCCGCGCGGAGCCCACCGTCCGTCGATCCGGGAGGGCCCGGCGGCACCGGCCCCGTGACACGCGGCAGCCCGACAGGAGGCTGCGCACTGCGCGCGAGGACCTTGCCGTGTCGATCGACGATCGCCCATCCCGACGAAGCCGGGACCGTCGCGACGACCGCGACGGGCACGCGCTCGCGCACCACGATCCGGACCCCGTCGGGCCACTCCCTCGTGACGGTCGCCGACTCGACCCAGGGCAGCCGTTCGATCCCTGCGACCGCCGCCGCGCCGACGTCGATCAGCGGCGGGTGGTTCGCGAGCCCCGCGGCATCGACGATCGCGGCCCGCGGCGTGTGGATCGCGCCCTGCACGGTCACCACCCGCGCCGCGAAGAGGCGCGAGTGCAGCGCGTACCATCCGCCGACGACGAGGACGACCGCCCCGAGCACGACGAGCGCGATCCGGAGCCGCCTCTTCGCCTCGCCCCGGAGGACCTCGGCCCTCCTGGCGCGGATGCGCGGGTCGATGGGCGCAGTCGCCTCGGGCGCCGGCCGGGCACGACGGGCCGCGCGGGGCGCCGGCGCGGGGGGCGCCTTCACCGCGTCACCGCACCGTGCCCGTGCTCCGCTCCGTCGCCTGACGGCTCCCCGAGCGGATCGGGGCCGAAACCGACCATCTTCACCTCCGGGCGCAGGAGGACTCCGGTCACGGCCGCCACGGTCCGACGCACGTGGGCCATCAGCGCCACCACGTCGCCGGCCTTTCCGTGGTCGTCGGCCTGGATGAAATTGGCGTGCTTCTCGGACACCCGAGCGGTCCCGAGCCTGTACCCCTTCAGCCCCGCCTCCTCGACGAGGCGTCCCGCCGAGTCGCCCGGGGGGTTCGTGAAGACCGACCCGGCATTGCTGCCGCCCGGCTGGTGCTCGCGGCGCCAGCGGACGATCTCGGACAGCACGGCCTTCCCCTCCTCTTGGTCCCCGGGACGGGCGGCGAACTCGGCCCAGACCACCACCTCGGAATCTCCGAGCGCCGACGTGCGGTAACCGAGCTCGAGACGGGAGGCTTCCGCCTCGCCGCCTCCGTCCCCGACCAGGTCGACGGAGCGGTAGCGGAGGAGCGCGGAGGCGGTGTCCGAGCCGTGACCGCCCGCGTTCATCTTGAGCGCGCCCCCGACCGTGCCGGGGATCCCGACCGCCCATTCGAGCCCGCGCAGCCCCGCGTCGACCGTCCGCCGGGCGAGGACCGGCAGCCCCAGAGCACCACCCGCGCGCACGCACTCGGGTGGTGCCCCTCCGGCGGCCCCGGCGCAAAAGGCCGCGAGGTCGCCGCCAGGGCGGACCACGACGCCTGCGAATCCCGCGTCGGCGACGAGGAGGTTCGAGCCCTTCCCGAGCACGAGGACCGGGAGCCGGCCGGCCACGCCGGTCGTGTGGAGCGCCTCGCGCAACGCGTGCAGGTCCTCCTCGCTTCCCACCTCGACGAGGAGCGCTGCGTCGCCCCCCACCCGGTAGGTGGTGAGCACGCCGAGCGGCTCGCCGAGGCGCGCCCGTGCGCCGAGGCGCGCGGCGAGGCCCGCGAGGAGCTCGTCGAGCTCGGCGCCAGGCTCGGCGGTCACCGGCGGCCCTCCCTGCGCAACCCGATCAGGTCCTCAGGGAGAGTCGTGAGGTCGCCCGCGCCGAGCGTGATGCAGAGGTCCCCGGGCCGCAGCATGGCGGCGACGGCGGCGCGGAGCTCGTCGCGCGACGAGACGTAGACGACCGGGCGAGCGCTGGCCGCTCGGCTGGCCGCGTCGGCCACGAGCCGGCCGGACACCCCGGGCACCGGTGGCTCACCCGCGCTGTAGACGTCGGTGACGAACACGAGGTCGGCATCCTCGAAGGCGGTTGCGAAAGAGCCGGCGAGCGCCGCCGTGCGCGTGTAGCGGTGCGGCTGGAAGACGGCGACGACCCGTTGCCATCCGCCCGCCCGGGCCGCTGCGAGGGTCGCGCGCACCTCGGTCGGCAGGTGTGCGTAGTCGTCCACGAAGGTCACCCCACCCGCTTCCCCGCGGAACTCGAAGCGGCGCGGCACCCCGGCGAAGCGGGCGAGGGCGGCGGTCACCGCCTCGAACGGCGCGCCGACCTCGAGCGCGCCGACGGCGGCGAGCGCAGCGTTCCGCGCGTTGTGCATGCCGGGCACCGCGAGCTCGACCCGCCCGAGAGGGCCGCCAGGCCCCGCGAGGTCGAACCCGATGTTGCTGCGGCCCGCCACGATGCCGCCCATCCGGAAGAGGGCGCTGTCCGAGGTACCGACGGTCGTCGCGCCTGCTTCGGCGCCCAGACGCGCTGCGACCGGATCGTCGGCGCTCACCACACGCCGACTCGACGACGCGAGGTACCGGCCGAACGCCCCGGTGAGCGAGTCGAAGCTCCCGTAGTGGTCGAGGTGGTCCGGCTCCACGTTCGTGACGAGCGCGATGTCCGAACGGAGCGCCCCGAAGGACCCGTAGCTCTCGTCGGCCTCCATCACGAGCCATTCGCCGGCGTCCCACACCGCGTTCGTGCCGGTCTCGTTCACGTCGGCGCCGATGAGATAGGAGGGGCGGAGCCCGGCCTCCACGAGGATGAGCGAGAGCATCGACGCGGTCGTGGTCTTGCCGTGGGTGCCGGCGACGGCCACGCACCGGCGGCTCGCGGCGATCGCGGCGAGCACCGCCGACCGGTGGACGACCGGGACGCAGCGGCGACGCGCCTCGGCGAGCTCCACGTTCTCCTCGGGCACGGCAGGTGAGTAGGTCACGTAGTCGGCGGCGTCGACCTGGCCCGGGTCGTGGCCGATCGAGACGTCGATCCCGAGCGCGCGCAGCCGCTCGGTCACCGGCGAGGTCTTCACGTCGCTGCCGCTCACCCGATGGCCCATCCCCGCGAGCACGGTCGCGATGGCGCTCATGCCCACGCCGCCGACCCCGACCACGTGCACGTGGCTCGGCGCCGAGAGGTCGAGCGCCACCGGGGCGGTCGCGTCGAGGTCAGCGGGCATGGCCGACCACCAGGGCGCCGATCCGGTCCGCCGCGTCGGGCCGGCCGAGCGCGCGGGCGGCCTCCCCCATGCGATCCAGCCGCTCCCCGTCGTCCAGGAGCCCGGTGAGCACCGCGTCCAGGTGTGCCGGGGTGCACTCGTCGTCGGCGACGAGCAGTGCGGCGCCTGCCTCGACGAGCGCACGGGCGTTGGCCGTCTGGTGGTCGCCCGGCGCCCCCGGCAGGGGCACGAGCACGGAAGGGACGCCGGCGACGGTGAGCTCCGCGACCGTGCTCGCCCCGGCCCGGCAGACCATCACGTCGGCCGCCTCGTACACACGGACGATCCGGTCCTCGAAGGGGACGAGGCGGTACACGAGCCCTCCGGCGTCGGAAAGGAGCCCGAGCCCTTCGGCCTCGCGCCTCACCTCCTCTGCGTCGCGCCTGCCCGAGACGTGGTAGATCGCGAGGTCCTCGCGGGCGCGCCAGGCCGCAGCGAGCCCGAGGGTGGCGGCGTTCAGCCGCCGGGCGCCGAGCGAGCCGCCCACGACCCCGACGACGCGGCGGCCCTCGGGAAGCTCGAGCTCCTTGCGGGCCCCTGCCCGCGCCTCGTCGCTCCGGTCGGTCTCGATGATCTCCCGGCGGACGGCCACCCCCGTCACCACCGAGCGCGGCATTCCCGTGCCGGCGAAGGCGACCGCGTTCGCGGCGGCCCGCTTGGCGAGCAGGCGGTGGACCGCGCCGGGCACCGCGTCGATGGTCACGAGGACGAGCGGCACCCCGAGCAGCACCGCCGCGGCGTCCGCCGGGAAGCTCGCGTACCCCCCGACCGAGACGACGACCTTGGGCCTGCGCCGGGCGAGGTCCACGATCTCGCGGAGGGTCGCCCATCCGATTCCTCCCGCCGCGCGCAGGTTCTGCCAGATCGACCGGCCGTCGAACCGCCGGACGAACCCGCGACCGGGGAGGAGCTTGAACGGGAACGCCTCGCCGGCCAGAAGCACCGCCTCCTGTCCACGCCTCGACCCCACGAGCTCGATGGTCTCGGGATCGTGGCCGAGCCCACGCAGCGCCCGCGCGATGGCGAGGGCTTCGAAGACGTGGCCGCCGGTCCCTCCCCCCGAGATGACGGCGAATGGACGTGCGGTCATCCCCGCGACGCGTGGTCGACGACGGGCCGCGCGCGGGCCACCTGCTCCCTGCGGGCGATGCTCACGAGCACCCCCGCCCCCGCCATCGTGACCACGAGTGACGACCCTCCATAGGAGATGAACGGGAGCGGGATGCCGGTGACCGGCAGGAGGCCGATCACCGCGCCCACGTTGATGACCGTCTCGACGCCGATCCACGCGACGAGCGCGACGGCGAGCAGGCCGCCGAAGCGGTCGGGGGCGCGGGTCGCGGCGCGCAGTCCGAACCAGCAGAGGGCGCCCATCAGCACGAGCACGGCGGCCGCGCCGGCGAGGCCGAGCTCCTGGCCGATCACCGAGAAGACGAAGTCGGAGTGGGGGTTGGGCAGGAATCCCCACTTCTCCGTGCCGTTGCCGAGCCCGACGCCGAAGAGGTGGCCGGACCCGAGGCCGATGAGCGACTGCACCACCTGGTACCCGGAGCCGGCGGCGTGCGCGCCGGGGTTCATGAAGGAGAACAGCCGCTGGCGACGGTACGGGTCGACGAGGCTCAAGAGGATGCCGAGGACGGCGACGACGCCGGCGATCTTCAGGATCGGCCGGAACGAGACCCCGGACGCGAACAGGATGGACAGGCCGATGAAGCCCAGCACGACCGTCGTGCCCATGTCCGGCTGGAGCAGCACGAGCCCGCACGCTCCGGCCGTGAGCAGGAGAAGCGGCCCGATCACCGCCCGCTCGCTGCTCCCGGCCTCCTCGCGCCGCACCACGAGGTCGGCGCCGAACACGCACAGCGCGAGCTTCATGATCTCGGAGGGCTGCACGTCGAAGGACCCGAACCCGATCCACCGGCTCGCCCCTGTCGCCTGCACCGCGAGGTGCGGGACGAGGACGAAGAGGGGCCCGCCGACGGCGGCGATCACGAGGAGACGCGCGAGCCGCCGCCACTTGCGGTAGTCCATCCGGCTCGTCACGACCATCGCCACCGTGCCGAGGGCGAGCCACATGCACTGTCGGATGAGGATCGACCATGCCGATCCGTAGGTCTCGATCGACACGACCTCCGACGCGGAGCCGACCATGACCGTCCCGAGCACGCAGAGCGACGCGACGAGCGAGACGATGATGGTGGAGGTGGGCATCTGGCGGAGGTGCACCACCACGCGTGCCTGGCGCACCACCGACTCGGTCGCCATCATGGAGCTGTCCCTCGTTTCGTTGCGGATCCCGGTGCACCATCGTCGCCGACGCGAGCGCGCGGGTGGGGGATTCCGCTCACGACGGCGGCCATCAGATCTTCACCACAGTGAGGTAGACGCCGTAGAAGATGCCGAGCGCGAGCGCGGCGAGCAGGCCGGCGCAGATCCACATCCGGACGATCACCGTCGTCTCGGGCCACCCGCTCAACTCGAAGTGGTGCTGGATCGGCGCCATGCGGAGGACGCGCTTGTGGAAGAGCCGGAAGCTCACCACCTGCGCGATCACCGACAGCGTCACGATCACGAAGAGGCCGCCGAGTATCGGCAGCAGAAGGTCGAGGTTCAACATCAGGCACAGCGCGCCGAGCCCCGAGCCGAGGGCAAGGGAGCCGGTGTCCCCCATGATGATCTTGGCCGGCGCCGCGTTCCACCAGAGGAAGCCGAGGCATGCGCCGGCGAGCGCGACGGAGGTGAGCGCGAGGTCGATCGCGTGGGCGGGCAGCACGTGGAAGATGCGCTCGTGCCGGAAGATCCAGTAGCCGAGGATGGCGAGCACAGAGAAGCAGAAGGTCGACGACCCCGCGGCGAGCCCGTCGAGCCCGTCGGTGAGGTTCACCGCGTTGGACGCACCCACGAGGACGAACACCGCGAAGGCCACCCATCCCGCTTCACCGAGCTGGCTGCCAGGCGAGTCCAGCCGGGTGAACGAGAGGGTCGTGGCCGTGTGCACCCAGTGGACCGCCAGCTCAGCGGAGATCACGGCGGCGACTATCTGCGCGGCGAACTTCGCGCGCTTGTTCAGCCCGAGGCTCTGACGGTTCCGCACCTTGAGCCAGTCGTCGGCCGCCCCGATACCGCCGAACATGGCGATCGTCAGCACGACGAGGATCCCGGCGGGGGTGAAGCTGACCTCGGTGCCGATGTGTCCGATGAGATAGCCGCCCGCGACGGCGGCCACGATCGCGATCCCTCCCATGGTCGGCGTCCCCGCTTTGGCCGTGTGGGTCGCGGGGCCGTCCTCGCGGATCGGCTGGCCGATGCGGTTGCGCAGCAACCAGCGCATGAGGAACGGCGTGCCGAGTATCGCCAGCCAGAACGCCGACGCTCCCGAGGACATGATCGACAGCACGGTCAGCCGCCCTTCGTCCGACCCTCGGGCCCGAGGGAGGCGAGCGCCTCGGCCACGACGACACGATCGTCGAAGGGGAACCGCTCCCCCCCCACCTCCTGGACGGTCTCGTGTCCCTTGCCGGCCACGACGACGACGTCACCGGGGCGTGCCAGCCGGATCGCCGTCTCGACGGCCCGGCGGCGGTCGGGTTCGACGACCGGGGTCGCTGATCGGTCGACGCCGCGAAGCACGTCGTGAATGATCTCGTCTGGTGTCTCGCCGCGCGGGTTGTCGCTCGTGACGACGCACACGTCGGCGGACCGCGAGGCAACCGCTCCCATCGCCGGCCGCTTCAAGGTGTCCCGCTCGCCCCCGCACCCGAAGACGACGATGGTGCGGCCGCCGCCTGCGACCAGCCGACGCGCCTCGACGAGCACGGCCTCGAGCGCCGCGGGGGTGTGCGCATAGTCGACGAGCGCCGAGAAGCCGAGGTTCGCCGTGTCGACGACCTCCATGCGCCCTGGCACCGGCCGTGCTCCGCTCAGTCCCTCGGCCACGACCTTGGGCGTCACCCCGAGCACGATGGCGGTCTCCGCTGCGAGGTGGGCGTTCGCCACGTTGACGAGGCCGGTCAACGGCAGGTCGACCTCTTCGCCGCGCCAGGTGAAGCGGGACCGTCCGACCTCGAGCCTCACGTCGCCGACGGCTGTCCGGCGCACCGCCACCGAGGGGATCGCCAACCGCTCGAGCAGCCGGCGGCCCCACGGATCGTCCGCGGCGACGACCGCCGCCTTCGCCCGCTCGGGCTCGAAGAGCGTCGCCTTCGCCTCGAAGTAGGCCGCCATCGAACCGTGGAAGTCGAGGTGGTCGTGGCTGAGGTTCGTGAAGACGGCCACGTCGAAGCGGAACCCGTCGACGCGCCCCTGGACGAGCGCATGGCTCGACACTTCCATCGCCACGGCCGGGACCGCCCCGCCGGGGTGCGCGTCACGGGCCTCGGCGAGGATCCTCTGCAGCTCCGTCGACTCCGGAGTGGTGCGCGCCCCGGTGAGGGTCCCGATCACCGTCGCCGGGTGCCCCGCATGCTCGAGCACCGAGCCGAGGAGGTGGGCGACCGTCGTCTTGCCGTTCGTCCCCGTCACCCCTGCGGTGAGCAAGGAGGCGGCGGGATGGCCGTAGAAGGCGGCCGCGAGGCGCGCCATCACGGCCCGGCCGCTCCCAGGCGCCACCCTGATCTGGACCACCTCGCGCGGGAGGGGGCCGACGGGGTGCTCGTGCACGATCCCCGCCGCTCCTCTCTCGACGGCCTCTGCGGCATGGGCGTGCCCGTCGGTCTGCCGGCCGACGAGACAGCAGAAGAGGCTGCCCGACGTGACGCGCCGGCTGTCGTGCTCGACGCTCGTGACGTCGGCACCGTCGACGTCCCCCGACGTCTCGAGCACGTCGATGTCGTCGAGGAGAAGGGTCATGCGCACGGAAGGCTGCCGGGGAGCACTGGCACGGACCATCCGTGAGCCGCGGCCCCAGCGGATGGTAGCCGCCTCACGTGGATTCCCGGACCAGCGCTGTCAGTGTCTTGGGGGCCTGGACCTGCGGCTTCCCGTTCAGCCCCGGCGAGGTCGGGACGTCGTAGCGGTGCAGGGCATAGGCCATGATCTTCGAGAACACGGGCGCGGCCACCGCCCCGCCGTAGATGGGGGTGGGCCGGTCGAGCACCACGATGGTCGAGAGCACCGGGTGGTTCGCGGGAGCGAACCCGACGAACGTTGCGTCGTAGGCCCCTGTGATGTAGCCGGCGGTGCCGTTGTCGGCGGGCACCTGCGCCGTGCCGGTCTTGCCTGCGACGAGGTAGCCGGGCACCGCGGCTGCGACGCCGGTGCCGGCGTCGACCACCTGCTCGAACATGGACGTGAGCTCCTTGTCCACTCCGGGCGGCAGCACTCGGTGGGCCGGAGAGGCCGGGGTCGGGTGGATCGCACCGTCGGAGCCGACGGAGGCGCGCACGAGCTTCGGCGCGACGAAGACGCCGCCGTTCGCGACCGCGTTGTACGCGTCGAGCACCTGGAGCGGGCTGACCGCGTCCACCTGCCCGATAGCGAGCGACACGTAGTCCGTCGTCGCCCACTGGGCTGCCGAGACGGTCAGGCCCGGCGACTCGCCCGGGAAGTGCAGCCCGGTTGTCGTGCCGAAGCCGAGCAGCTTCACCTGGGCGAGGAGCCGTGTCTCACCGAGCTGCTGGGCGACCTCGGACGTCCCGATGTTCGACGACTGGGCGAGGATCTGGGTCGCCGACATCTGGAGGGTCGGGTGCGGTGTCGCGTCGTGGAACAAGTAGCCGTCGATGCTCCGCTGGTCCGGCACCGTGAACGTGGTCTGCGGCGTGATGACACCCGCCGCGAGCGCCGCCGAGAAGGGGACCACCTTGAACACCGACCCCGGCTCGTAGAGCTGGGTGACCGAGTCGTTCGACGGCGCTTCTTCGACGGGGCCGCCCGGCCCGATCACCACCGGGCCGTGCGCTGCCCCCGATGACCCCGTGCCCTGCGCGCCCTGGGCTCCGTGGCTCGAGCTGCCCGGCACCGAGGGTCCCGCCGTGCCGGCAGCCGTGCGCGTGGGCGTCGCCACGAGGTTGGCCATGGCCAGGATCTGGCCGGTCGCCGTGTCCTCGACGACCGCCTGCCCTCCCGTCGCGTGCGAAGCCACGATCTCCTGCGCGAGGTCCTGCTCCGCGGTGTACTGCAGCGGCTCGTCCAGCGTCAGCTGCAACCCGGCGCCCGCGACGGCGGGCGTCTTCTCCGCCACGGGGGTCCCTGGGAGCTGGACACCGAGCGGCGACTCGAGGAGCGTCTCGCGACCCGCCTGACCTGCGAGGACCCGGTTGTACTGTGCCTCGAGCCCGCCGTTTCCCTGCCCTGTCGCGTTCACGCCCCCGACCACCGGCGCCGCGAGGCCGCCGTCGGGGGCGACGTTCACCGAGTCGTCGATCATGGTGATTCCCGGGAAGGCCAACGCCGAGATCCGCTTCGCCTGAGCGACGGGCAGGTTCGGGACGAGAGGGACGTAGCCCGACCGCTCGGCGAGGAGACGGCCGAGCTTTGTCTTGCTCACATGGACCAACGGCGCGAGGGCGGCCGCCTCCCGGAGCGGGTGCCGGACCTGGAAGTCGTCGGCGACCACCATGTCGGTCGGGATGGACGTCTCGAGCACGATCCCGTCGCGGTCGGTGACCGTGCCGCGGAGCGCCGGGATCGTGACCGGCTGGGTCAGCTCCTGCGCGGCCTGCTTCGCGTAGCTCCCCGCGTGGAGCACCTGGATGTCCACGAGCCGGGCCGCCACGATCAGGAGCACGAGGACGAGGGCGAGCAGCACCAGTCCAACGCCGGGCAGTACCGCCGCACCGGAGAGCAGCAGTCGTGTCGTCAGCTGTTCGTGCAGCACCGCGACCGCTGCCAGCGCTGCGATCACCGGGACCGTCAATTGAGCGACGGCCGCCT
>DAIRCY010000052.1:1593-17257 GCA_036796435.1 Acidimicrobiales bacterium | reverse complement strand
GGTGCGGGTGACCCCCGTCCGGCGGGTTCGATTCCCGTCCACCTCCGCGATGCGCAGCCCCGAGAAGGGGCCGCCGGCTCCGTCGCGCCGGAGCGCTCCTCTCCGGACGGGGATCGGAATGTGAACCCCTTGTGCAATGCACATATAGTTGGCCACCCGCGTTCGGGGCCCGTGGCAGGGCCACGCGGGGCGCATGCGAGCGAGGAGCCACATGACCTTCCAGTCGGGGTTGGAGTCACCGGCGATCTGGCGGTGCGCGGGGTGCGGAGCCCTCGTCCATCCCGCCGACCAAGACGCGCCCGCGGCCTGGTGCCTGCGTTGCCGTCGAATGGTGCGGGCCGTCCGAGACGGCGAGCAGCGCCCGGCCTGAGCCGGCGACCGCCCATCGCACCCGGGACCCACCCCCGGCCTTCCGCGGGAGACCTCGCTGCCGCGGTCGAGCGGCACTCCACGGTCCCCGACGTGATCCGGCCCGGCCTCGACGTCCTCTTCTGCGGCATCAACCCGGGACGTTGGTCGGGCGCCGTGGGCCACCACTTCGCACACCCAGGCAACCGGTTCTGGAGAGCGCTCCACCTCGCCGGCTTCACCGACCGCCAGCTCACCCCGGCTGAGGAAGGCCTCCTCGTCGGCTACGGGATCGGGATCACGAACCTCGTCGAACGCACTACCGCCGCCGCGGCGGACCTCGACCCCGCGGAGCTGAGGCAGGGGGCAGCGGCGCTCGAACGCAAGGTGCGACGCTTCGCGCCCTGGGCGGTCGCGTTTTTCGGGATGGGCGCATTCCGTGTCGCTTTCGAGAAGCCGAGGGCGCTGGCGGGGCGCCAGCCTGAGATGGTCGGGCGCGCCGTCGTCTGGGTGCTCCCGAACCCGAGCGGCCTCCAAGCCGCCTACGGGCTCGACGACATCGTCGAGCAGCTTCGGGCGCTGCGGTCGTCGGTTCGTGGCAGCTCCGCGTAGCCCTGCGTAGGGTGTCGCGGGGCTGCGAAGGGAGCCGGCGATGACGCACTACCACGAGATGCAAGACGAGCTGCGCGACGAATACGCCAAGCTGCGGCAGGCCGTCCCCGACGTCGTCTCGGGGTACGCGGGACTCCACCGCGCCGCGATGGCCGACGGCGAGCTCAGCGCCAAGACCAAGGAGCTCCTCGCCCTTGCAGTGGCGGTCACCCGTCAGTGCGACGGCTGCATCGCCGCCCACGCTCGCGGCGCCGCCCGAAGGGGGGCGACCGCCCAGGAGATCGCCGAGACGGCGGGAGTGTGCATCCTCATGAACGGGGGTCCCGCCACCGTCTACGGCTCCAAGGCCCTCGCGGCCTACGAGGAGTTCGCGGCGGCCCAGTCCGCAGGCCAGGGTTCGCCACCGGCGTGACCTGGCACCTCTCGGGCCGGGCCGCGCCGGCGGGTCGATAACCTCCGGGCGTGCGACTCGCCACCTTCCTCGCTCCCGACGAGACGGCCGCCGGCCCTGCGACAAGGCAGCGCACCGGCGTCGTCGTCGGGGACGACCTCGTGGACCTGACGGACCCCGAGATCGGGTTGCCAGGCGACATGACCGCGCTCCTCGGCCTCGGGGACGAGGCCTGGCAACGGGCCCTCACGGCGCCGAGCACCTCCGCCCGGCGTTGGGGGCTCGAGCAGGTGGAGCTCCTGGCCCCGGTGACGCTTCCACCCAAGGTGCTGGCGATCGGCATGAACTACCGGGAGCACATCCTCGAGATGGGCCGTGAACTGCCGACGCACCAGTACTGGTTCAACAAGCAGCGCACGGCCGTGACGGGACCGTCCGCAGACATACTCGTCCCCCCCGTCTCAGAGCAGGTCGACTACGAGGGGGAGCTGGGCGTGGTGCTCCGCCGTCGCGTGAAGTCGGTGCCTGCTGCAGGTTGGCTCGACGTCGTCGCCGGCTTCACCGTCGTGAACGACGTGAGCGTCCGGGACTGGCAGGCGCACTCTCCCACGTTCACCATGGGCAAGTCGTTCGACACGCACTGCCCGCTCGGTCCGTGGATCGTCACCCCCGACGAAGTGGGCGACGTACGCGACCTGCGCCTCCGCACCTGGGTGAACGGCGAGCTCCGCCAGGAGACCTCCACGGGCGACATGATCTTCGGCCCAGACGAGATGGTCGAGTACCTCACGACGGTCTTCCCGCTCGAGCCCGGGGACGTCCTTTCGACGGGGACGCCGTCGGGGGTGGGCGCGGGGATGTCACCGCCGAGGTGGCTGAAGGCGGGCGACGTCGTCCGCATCGAGATCGAAGGCGTGGGGGTGCTCGAGAACGCCGTCGTCGGCAAGCAGCCGACGCTCGGGCACAAGTCGAGAACGCCGTCGTCGACGGACCGCCGGCGGCGCCGCCCCCCCGTCCCGTCGTCGGCGCCGGCAGCTGACGGCCCGGGGTGCCGTCCCGGCGCACGGTCGGACCGGCGCGCACGGCACAATGGTGGTCGTGGAAGACCACGTCGACCAGATCGAGCACGTCGCGCAGGCAGAAGGCGGTGCCGTGCCTCCGTCGCCGGGACTGAGCGACACCGAGCGCGCCGAGCGGCTCGCCCAGCTCCAGGGCCTCGTGGACCTCATGCGCCCAGCCGTCCCGGCCGACGGTGGGGACCTGGTTCTCGTCTCGGCGGACGTAGAGGCGGGGGTCGTGGAGGTCCAGCTCCAGGGGGCGTGCAGCTCGTGCGCCATCAGCTCCGCCACCTTGCAGGGCGGCGTCGAGCGGATCCTGAAGGACCGCCTTGCCTGGGTGACCGAGGTGGTCGGCGGCCTCACAGAGACAATCGACCCCTTCGAGAGCGCCTCTCTCGGCCACGGCGCCTACGTGCCGCGCTTCTAGTTCCAGCCTGCGGGGTCCCCGCCGCCCCTCGCGCTCTTGGGAGTCTGCGGCCGCACCCCGGTATCCGCCGCCACCCGCGGACCCCTCCGGTACGGTCGGCGACATGAGCGGCGAAGCCCCCGAAGACCGCCGGGCGGCCCGCGGCGGGCCGACCAGCACGGCGACGTTCGGCGTGGGGCGCCGGGAGAGCCACGACGCCTCGGCGTTCTACGCACGCTTCGCGCCACCGATCGTCTCGGACGACGACGAGGTGGTGCCGTGCCCCGTCGGCGACCTCGTCGTCGCAGGTGACAGCCGGCATCTCTCCTTCCTCCCCGACAAGTGTGTCGCTTTGGTCGTGACGTCGCCGCCGTACTTCGTCGGGAAGGAGTACGAGCAGCGCCTCGGTGACGGGCACGTCCCGGCGAGCTATCTCGAGTACCTGGCGATGCTGCGCGATGTGTTCGCGGAGTGCCGTCGCGTCCTCGAGCCCGGGGGCAGGATCGCGGTCAACGTTGCCAATCTCGGTCGCAAGCCGTACCGATCCCTCAGCGCCGACGTCGCGGCCATCCTCCAGGACGACCTCGGCTTCTTGCTTCGTGGGGAGGTCCTCTGGGTGAAGGGGAAGGGCGCCAACGGCTCGTGCGCGTGGGGGAGCTACGCGTCGGCGGCCAACCCCGTCCTGCGCGACGTCACCGAGCGGATCGTCGTGGCGTCGAAGGGGAGGTTCGACCGCGCGCTCTCGAGGAGAGAGCGCGCGACGCGGGGGCTTCCCTCCGAGGACACCATCATCCCGGCCGACTTTCGTGAGTGGACGCTCGACACCTGGTACTTCCCACCCGAATCGGCGAGGCGCGTCGGCCACCCGGCGCCCTTCCCCGTCGAACTGCCCAGGCGGGCGATCGAGCTGTTCACCTATCGGGGCGATACCGTGCTCGACCCCTTCGCCGGGGCGGGGCAGGTGGCGCTCGCCTGCGTCGAGGCGGACCGGCGGTACGTCTGCGTCGACATCGACCCGGCGTACGTCGCCCTGGCGGAGCGGCGCCTCGTCGAGGCGGCACAGGCACGGAGCAACAGCGACGGCGACGGCGACGGCGGACGCGATATTAGTTAGAAAAACTAACTAGAATCCCGCATGTGGGCGTGCGTGCGGCAGGGACGGTGAACGGCGGACCGGGGGGCCAGGCGGGCCGCCCTCGCGGGTCGTCCGGTGGCGTGGCCCGCCCCTCTTCGGACAAACGGTCCGAAGACGAGCTTCCCGCACGGATCAGGATCGCCGTGACCCGCCTCAACAGGCGGCTGCGCCAGGAGTCGGTCACCGGCATCTCCCCCTCCCAGGAGTCGGCGCTCGCGACGATCAAGCGGCTCGGCACGCCGACGCTCGGCGAGCTGGCCCAGGCGGAGCAGGTGCAGCCGCCGACGATGACCCGCGTCGTTGCGGGGATGGAGGCGGCAGGACTCGTCGAGCGGCGCGGCGACGTGGACGATCGAAGGGTGAGCCGCGTGGAGCTGACCCCGTCGGGGCGGGTGGCGCTCGAGCGCATCAAGAATCTGAAGAACGCGTATCTCGCGCGCCAGATCTCGATGCTCGTCCCCGCCGAGCGCGCGAGCGCGGGCGAGCTGGTCGCACTGCTGGAACGGCTGGTCGAAGAACGGTGAGGCGACGCATTCGTCAGGCGGGCGCCCGGACCTTCAGGGCGTTGCACGTGCGGAACTTCCGCCTCTACTTCCTGGGGCAGGTCGTGTCGGTCTCGGGCACCTGGATGCAGACCGTCGCGCTCGGCCTCCTCGTCCTCTCGGACCAGCTCCACGGCAACGGCTTCGACGTGGGCGTGGCGACGGCACTGCAGTACGTGCCGATGCTCCTCCTCGGTACCTGGGGGGGCGTTGTCGCAGACCGGGTCGACAAGCGCAAGCTGCTCGTCGGGGCGCAGGCAGCGGCCGGACTCCTGGCGTTCGCGCTCGCCGTGCTCACGGGACTCCACGTCGTGCGGATGTGGGAGGTGTTCCTGCTCGCCACGCTCCTCGGCGTGGCGAATCTCTTCACAAACCCCGCCCGTCAGGCTTTCGTCTCAGAGATGGTGGGGCGCGAGCTGCTCCCGAACGCCGTCAGCCTGAACAGTGTCGTCATGAACTCCGCTCGGGTGATCGGCCCCGCGATCGGCGGGGTGCTCATCTACACGACCGGCTTCGCGGCCTGCTTCTTCGTGAACGCAGGGTCCTACGTCGCGGTCATCGTGGCGCTCCTCCTGATGCGCACCGCGGAGCTCCACCGCTCCGAGCGGATCGCGCGCGCCAAGGGTCAGGTCCGGGAGGGCTTGGTGTACGCCTGGCGCACCCCGGGGCTGCGTCACCCGTTGTTCGCCATGGCGGTCATCGGCACGCTCGCCTTCAACTTCACGACGACGCTCCCGCTGCTCGCCAAGTACACGTTCCACGGCGGGGCCGGGACCTACAGCACCTTCTCCTCCGCCATGGGTGCTGGCGCGGTCGTCGGCGGCCTCCTCGTCGCCCACCGGAGCCGCCCGTCGACGGGTCTCCTCGGGCTCATCGGGATCGGGTTCGGCGCGATGATCGCCCTCGTCGGGCTCCTCCCGACCGAGCCCATGACGGTGGTCGCGCTCGTGGCGATGGGGGTGTGCTCGATCGCCTTCATCGCGACGGCCAACGCCACCGTGCAGCTCACGGCCGATCCCACGATGCGCGGCCGCGTGATGTCGTTGTACGCGATCGCCTTCCTGGGCAGCACGCCGATCGGCGCTCCGCTCATGGGGTGGGTGAGCGACACGACGTCGCCCCGCGTAGCGCTCGTCATCGGTGCGGCGTCAGCGATCGCCGCCTCCGTCCCGCTCGTTCGCCGGGCGCGCCGGGCGCGGTCGCTCGCGGCCGCGGCGAATCCGGCCGGGCTTCCCGGGAGTCGCAGCGCCGGGATCGCCGCCTCATAGGGCACGCACTGGCACGCACTCAGGCTGGCTTGGGCTCCTTGGGCAGACCCAGGACGCGCTCTCCCACGATGTTGCGCTGGATCTCGGCGGTCCCCCCCCAGATCGTCTCGGACCGGGAGAAGAAGAAGGACGCCTGCAGCTCGTCGACGGGGTAGTCCGCCCGCCCCCTCCGGGCGGTGGAACGGCCATCGGCCATCTCGACGCCGGCGGGGTCACCGCGCAGGATCTGACCCTCCAGCCCGAGGATGTCGATGGCGAGCTCCATGGTCCGCCGGTGCGTCTCGGACCAGAACATCTTGTTGCACGCGGCGAGCTTGGCCGTGTGGTGCGTGCCATGGAGGACGTCGGTCAGGGTGCGGAACCCGTTGATCTGCATGATCTTCACGGCGCTCCACGCGGCGGCGAGCCGCTGGCGGATCAGGGGGTCGTCGGTCCTGCCCCGTGCCCGGGCGAGCTCGATGATCGTGTCGAGCTCTCGGGCGAAGCGCCGGTACCCGGTCGTCGCCGAGGTTCCGCGCTCGAAGCCGAGCGTGGTCATCGCGACCTTCCACCCGTTGTTCACGCCACCGACGACGTTCTCCTTCGGGCAGCGCGCGTCGGTGAAGAACACTTCGTTGAACTCGGTCGACCCGTCGATCTGGGCGATCGGCCGGACCTCGACGCCGGGCTGGCGCATCGGGACGAGCAGGTACGAGATGCCAGCGTGCTTCTCGGCGCCGGGGTCGGTACGCGCGAGCAGGAATACGTAGTCGGCGTACTGCGCCTGGGTAGTCCAGACCTTCTGGCCGTTCACGACCCACTCGTCCCCGTCGAGCTCCGCGCGGGTCTTGAGCGAGGCGAGGTCACTGCCGGCGTCGGGCTCGGAGAAGCCCTGGCACCACGCGATCGAGCCGTCCAGGATCCCCGGGATGAAGCGGCGCTTCTGGTCTTCGGTGCCCCACTGGAGGATGGTCGGACCGACCAGGGTGTCGCCGAAGAAGTCGGCCCGCAGCGGCGCCCCGGCGTTGGCGAATTCCTCGGTGAGCACCACTTGGTGGAGGAGCGACAGGCCCTTCCCGCCGTACTCGGCCGGCCAGCCGGCGCAGATCCAACCGCCCGCGGCGAGCTGCCGGGTCCACTCGTCGTTGAACTGCCGCCGTTCCTCGGGGGTCATGTGGAAGCCGGGCTCGCCCCAGCCCGGCGGCAGGTTCTCCTTCAGCCAGCCGCGGATCTCCTCGCGAAAGGCCTCGGCCTCGGGCGGGTAGGTGAGGTCCACTGTGCGGGAGAGTACCGGAGCGTCGACGCAGGTCCGGCGGGCGCCGCGCTACCGTTCGAGACGGTGACCGCGACCGCGCCGGCCGTGCGCCTGGTGCCCTTCTCGAGCGTCGTCCGACGCCCGCTCGTCGACTCGACGGGCGAGCGCATCGGGCGCGTCGAGGACCTCGTGGTCCATCTCGGCGCCCCGCACCCCCCTGTCGTGGGTGCCGTCGTCCGCATCGGCGGCAGGGACCTGTTCGTGGCGATCCGAAAGATCGACGGGATCGGGGAGCATGAGCTGCGCTTCCCCGGCAACCGTGTCGACCTCCGGCGCTTCGAGCGGCGACCCGGGGAGCTCCTGCTCGGACGAGACCTTCTTGCGCGCCACCTCATCAACGTGGCGGGGGGCCGGCTGATCCGGGCGAACGAGATCGAGCTCGCCGACGTGAACGGCAGCTGGGAGATCATCGGCGTCGACCCCTCTCGAAAGAGCATCCTGCGCCGCCTCCTGCGCGGCCGCCTGGGCTCTGGAGGGCCGCCGTCCGAGCTGGTCGACTGGGCGAGCATCGAGCCGTTCGTCGCGCACGTCCCGACGGCGAGGCTGCGGATCCCATACCGCAAGCTGGCCCGCCTGCACCCGGCGCAGATCGCCGATCTCGTGGAGGCTGCCTCCCACGAGGAGGGGGAAGAGATCATCGAGGCCGTCGGGGCGGACCGGGAGCTCGAGGCGGACGTCTTCGAGGAGCTCGATCCCGAGCACCAGGTGGAGTTCCTCGAGTCTCGCTCGGACCAGGATGCAGCACGCCTCCTCGCTTCGATGGCGCCGGACGACGCCGCCGACCTCATCATGGAGGCGGACCAGGACCGCAGGCTCCGGCTGCTCGAGGCGCTTCCCCAGCCCCAACGGCGCAAGGTCCGCCAGCTCCTCAGCTACAACCCCGAGACCGCAGGCGGGCTCATGAGCCCGGACTTCCTTTCGCTGCCGGAGTCGGCGTCCGTCGAGGACGCCCTGGCGGCAGTGCGTCAGAGCACCGCCTCGCCCGAGTCGCTGCACCTCGTCTTCGCCCTCCACGATGACGGGACGGTCGCCGGCTCCGCCTCGGTGGTGGCGTTGCTCCGCGCCGCACCAGGCGCCACGCTCTCGTCGGTGGTCCGCCCGATCCCCGCCCACCTGCACCCGGACTGGGACCTTGGCGCGACGGTCCGCAAGATGTCGGACTTCAACCTCATGGTCGCCCCCGTCCTCGACGCCGAGCACCAGCACATCCTGGGTATCGTGACCGTGGACGACGTCTTGGAGCTGATGTTGCCGACCGGATGGCGGCGCGACTTCGGGACCATGTCGCCCGAGGACTGACGAACGTAGCGACCGTGCAGAGACCGATGGAACCCCCACATACCGGATGGGCGGAGCGCTCGGCGCTCGGTGACATCCACGACAAGACCGACGGACCGCCGGCCCGGCGGCCCGTGCGCACGTTCTCGGGAGCGGCGCGGGCTCGCACTCCGCGCTGAGGTCCCCGTGGCGTGCGCGCGCGCCACGGGGCAGCAGCGAAAGGAGGTGAGCAATGGCAGGGACGGGCACGGGCCCCCACCGTTCCGGAGTGGAGGCTCCTGGCACCCCACCCGCCGGGGGAGCGCCGGTGAACGACACCTCCGAGTCGGCGGTGCTGGACGCAGCGCACGTCGGCGACATCCAGGGTGCGTTCGGCACCATCCCCCAGTTCGACGCGGACGCGCGCCGCTCGTGGAAGCGCCGCCTGCTCACGCTCCTCGCGATCATCGGGCCCGGCATCATCGTCATGGTCGGGGACAACGACGCCGGCGGGGTCTCCACCTACGCCCAGGCGGCGCAGGACTACGGGCTCACGCTGCTGTGGACGCTCCCTCTCCTCATCCCCGTCCTCGTCGTCAACCAGGAGATGGTGGTCAGGCTCGGGGCGGTCACCGGCGTCGGCCATGCGCGCCTCATCAACGAGCGGTTCGGCAAGTTCTGGGGCGCCTTCTCGGTCGGGGACCTGTTCATCCTCAACTTCCTCACGATCACGACCGAGTTCATCGGCGTGAACCTCGCACTCGGCTACTTCGGGGTGAGCCCGTACATCTCGGTGCCGATCGCCGCCGTCGCGCTCGTCGCCATGACGGCGAGCGGCAGCTTCCGGCGCTGGGAACGGTTCATGTTCGTCTTCATCGTCGCGAACTTCCTCGTGATCCCGTTGGCGGTGTTCAGCCATCCACACGCGTCGTCGTTCATCCGCGGCTTCGTCCCGGGGGTGCAGCGGGGGTTCACCTCCACCTCGGTCCTGCTGATCATCGCGATCGTCGGCACGACGGTCGCGCCGTGGCAGCTCTTCTTCCAGCAGTCCAACATCGTGGACAAGCGGATCACCCCCCGGTGGATCTCCTACGAGCGGGCCGACACCGTCATCGGGTCGGTCATCACGGTGTTCGCCGCGTCGTTGATCATGGCGGTCGTCGCCGCCGCGTTCGCCGGCCACCCCCTCTTCGGCCACTTCAACAACGCCGAAGCGGTCGCCCACGGCCTGTCGCGCTACGTCGGCCACGCGTCCGGCGCGCTGTTCTCCGTCATCTTGTTGAACGCATCGCTGATCGGCGCCGCCTCCGTCACGCTCGCCACCTCGTACGCGTTCGGCGACGTCTTCGGGATGCGTCACTCGCTCCACCGGAGCTGGCGGGACGCCAAGTTCTTCTACGCCTCGTTCTCGGCGATGGTGCTCGCCGCTGCGGGCATCGTCATGGCGGCGACAGGCCGGCTGCTCGGGCTCATCACGACCGGCGTCCAGGCGCTCGCGGGCGTGCTCCTGCCGAGCGCCACCGTCTTCCTCCTCCTCCTGTGCAACGACAAGGAGGTCCTCGGCCCGTGGGTGAACCGCCCCTGGCTGAACGTGCTCGCCTTCGGGATCGTCTCGATCCTCCTCGTGCTCTCCCTGGTCCTCATGGCGACGACGGTCTTCCCGAACATCGACGTGCGGCTCCTCTCGCTCGGGATGGGGGGCGCCCTCGGCCTCACCTACGTGGTGGGCGGCGCCGGTTACTGGCGCGTCCTGCGGCGCAGGCCGCCGATGCCTCGGGGCCGTCGGGACCGGTGGCGGATGCCGCCGCTCGCCCGGCTGGAGCGGCCGGTCTGGTCGCGTGGCCGGCTCGCCGCGATGTACGCGCTTCGGGGCTACCTCGTTCTCGCGGTGGCCCTGCTGGCGGTGAAGGCGTTCCAGCTCGGCCTCCACAAGTGACGCGGGCGCAGCCTCGCGTCTTGCACCCCGAGCCAGCCGCGGGGAAGGCTGTCGAGCCATGACGCGACGAGGGTGCACCGCCGGTCCGGCCCTTGTCTGAGGGACCTCGCCGCTCGTGGGGGGAGGTCCGGGAGTCCTGGGACCGCTCCCGCGCCCTCGTCGTGCCCGACCCCGTCCCTGCGGCCCCTGCGGTCGGCGACGGGCTTCGCATCGCATTCCTCGTCTACCGGGGGAACCCCCGCTGCGGAGGCCAGGGCGTCTACACGCGCCACCTCACCCGCGAGCTCGTCAGTCTGGGCCACTCCGTCACCGTCTTCGCCGGCCAGCCGTGGCCCGAGCTCGACGAGGGCGTCGGCTTCGTCCCCCTGCCCGGCCTCGACCTGTACCGGGATCCGGATCCCTTCCGCCTGCCCCACCCGCGCGAGGTGCGTGACCTGGCCGGGGTGGCAGAGCTCGCGGTCATGTTGACGGGTGGTTTCGGAGAACCGTTGGCGTTCTCGCTGAGAGCACGGCGCGCGCTGCGCGGCAGGCGCCACGAGTTCGACCTCGTCCACGACAACCAGTCCCTCGGACGGGGGATGCTCGGCATCCTCGCGGACGGCTGGCCGCTGCTCACGACCCTGCACCACCCGATCACGGTCGACCGCGAGCTGGCGCTGGACCACGCCTCGGGTGCCTGGCAGCGCTACACGACGCGCCGGTGGTTCGGCTTCTTGGGAATGCAGACGCGTGTCGCCCGCCGACTTCCGGCGCTCGTCACGGTGTCGAACTCCTCACGTGCCGACGTCGCGGCGCAGATGCGGGTGGATCCCGCCCGCATGACCGTCGTCCCCGTCGGCGTCGATCACGCCGTGTTCTGTCCCCGCGACGGCGTGCGCCCCGTCCCCGGACGGCTGATGGTCACCTCCTCGAGCGACGTCCCGATGAAGGGCCTCGTGCCCTTGCTCGAGGCCGTCGCGCAGCTGCGCAGCTCGCGGGATGTCGAGCTCGTCGTCGTCGGGAGCCCGCGTCCCGGCGGCAGGGTGGACCGTGCGCTCGACCGGCTGGGCGTGCGCGCCGCCGTTCGCTGCGTCAGCGGGATCACCGATGACGAGCTCGCCCGCCTCTACGGCGAGGCGGAGGTCGCGGTGGTCCCGTCGCTCTACGAAGGGTTCTCCCTCCCCGCCATCGAGGCCATGGCGTGCGGGGTGCCGGTCGTCACGACGACCGGGGGCGCCCTCCCCGAGGTCGTCGGCCGCCACGGGGAGACCGCCGTGCTCGTGGCACCGAACGACCCCGGGGCTCTCGCCTCGGCGATCGGCGACCTTCTCGACGACCCCGGGGCCCGGGCGAGGATCGGCGCGGCGGGAAGGGAGAGGGTGCTCCGCCGTTTCACCTGGCGCGTGACGGCCGAAGGGACCGCAGCCTGCTACAGGGCTCTTTTGGGACGCGGCGCCACGGCGTCCCAGCCGTCGCCGCCACCACCGGCGCCACCGCCGACCGCCCTCGACGGCGAACCCGCGCGTCCGACGCCCCACGCCCGGGTGGAGGGGCTCGCAGGGGAGCCGTCCGTCGCGGAGCCGGCTGCGTGCTGACCGTGGACTACGACCGGCTCGGCCTCCGTTTCGGCGAGCGGGTGCTCGACCTCGGCTGCGGGTTCGGGCGCCATGCCTTCGAAGCCGCGCGCCGAGGCGCGCAGGTCGTCGCGCTCGATGCGGGGGCGACCGAGCTGCACGGCGTGCGCGCGATGTTCCTCGCGATGCTGGCCGAAGGAGAGCTCGACCCTGTCCGGTGCCATGCGGGGGCGGTCCGCGGCGACGCCCGCCGGCTCCCGTTCGCCGACGCGTCGTTCGACCGGGTGATCGCCGCGGAGGTCCTCGAGCACATCGTCGACGACGTCGGCGCGATGTCCGAGCTCGTGCGCGTGCTCCGGCCGGGAGGGACCTTGGCGGTGACGGTGCCGCGCTGCGGGCCCGAGCTCGTCAACTGGCTGCTGTCGGACGCCTACCACGACGTGCCCGGGGGCCACGTCCGGATCTATCGGCGATCGACCCTCGTCCGGCGCGTCTCGGCGTGCGGGGTCGTCGCCGTCGACCGCCACCACGTCCACGGGCTCCACTCCCCTTACTGGTGGCTGCGGTGTCTCGTGGGCCCGGCGGACGACGCGCACCGCCTCGTCGCCGCGTACCACCGGCTGCTCGTCTGGGAGATCGTGAAGCGGCCCCTCCTCACCCGGCTGGCTGCCCGGGTGCTGGATCCGCTCATCGGAAAGAGCCTGGTCGTCTACTTCCAAAAGCCGGCCTTGGCTCGGATTGCGGACTCCGGCATCGCCGTGGCGCCCGCTCCCGCGGTGGCCGCGACAACCGAGCCGACCGCGGCCGCCGCGGCCGAGAAGGTCTGCGTGGGGTCGGGAATATGACCTTCGACGTGCGGCGCGGCGCCACCGCCCTCGTCCCCGAGGTGCCCGGGGTCCTGAGCGCCGCGCAGGTCCGGGCGAGCGGGCGCGCAATCGCCGTGGTGCAGCGCGCCGACGGGATGATCCCGTGGTTCCCGGGCGGCCACTGCGATCCCTGGAACCACGTCGAGGCGACGATGGCGCTCACCTTGTGCGGCCACCTGGAAGAGGCCGAGGCCGCCTTCGAGTGGCTCGCCGCGAACCAGCTCCCCGACGGGAGCTGGTTCAACTACTACCTCGACGGGGTCGTTCGCGATCCGCGCATCGACACCAACGTCTGCGCCTACGTCGCGACGGGCCTCTGGCACCACGTCCTCGCGACCGGCAGCCTCGACGTGCTCGCGCGGCACTGGCCGATGCTCGAGCGCGCCGTCGAGTTCGTCCTCCGCTGGCAACGCGCCGACGGCTCGGTCGTCTGGTCCCTCGACCCCTCGGGACATGAGGAGGGATACGCGCTCCTCACCGGCTCCTCGTCCGTCTTCCACAGTTTGCGATGCGCGGTCGCGGCGGCTGAGGCCCTCGACCGGCCGCGCCCCGCCTGGGAGCTCGCCGCGGGCCGGCTCGGCCATGCAGTCGCACGGCACCCCCAGGCTTTCGCGCGCAAGGACGAGTTCGCGATGGACTGGTACTACCCGGTGCTCTCGGGGGCGCTGACCGGAGAGGCCGCCCGTCGTCGGCTCGAGGCGACATGGTCGACCTTCGTCATGGAGGGGTTGGGCGTGCGCTGCGTCTCGGCCAACGACTGGGTCACCGCCGCGGAGACCGCCGAGTGTGCGATCGCGCTCAGCGCGGTGGGGATGGAGAGCGCGGGGGTCGAGCTGCTCGGATTCGCCCAGGCGCTTCGGCTCCCCGACGGCGAGTACTGGACGGGGATGGTGTATCCCGGAAGGGCGACCTTCCCCGGCGGGGAGCGGACGACCTACACCGCTGCGGCCATGGTGCTCGCCGCAGACGCCCTGTCGGCAGCGTCGGCAGCGTCGGGACTGTTCCGGGGGGAGACCCTGCCGGCGACGATCGAGCTCGCCGAGCCGTTCTGCACGGAGGCCGCGGGCTGCCCCCGGGCGCTCGGGACGGAGCCGGCAGGGACGGAGCCGGCCGGGACGGAGCCGGCTGGGACGGAGCCGGCTGCGCAGAGCTGAGAGAGGCGTCAGGCGCGCCTGGGGCGGGTAGGGGCCGAGGCGCATGCAACCCACGCCCGCGCGATCCGCGACCGCCGACGCCTCCCCGGTCTCGAACCTGGCGCCCGCCGGCCTCCCCTCCCACGAGGGCCTCTCCGCGAACGGCGCGGAGACCGCCGCCGCCACGCGCGTGTTCCTGCGGCCGCTCGCGAACCCGCTCCCACTCGGGTTCCTCGGCCTCTTCTTCGCGACGATGCTCCTCGCCGGTGCGCAGCTCGGCTGGGTCCCCCTCGGCCAGGAGAAGTACCTCGCCGTCGCGATCCTCGTCCTCACGGTGCCGGTCCAGTTGATCGCGTGCGTCTACGGGTTCTTGGTGCGCGACCTCGTGGCGGGGACGGGCATGGGGCTCCTCGCCGGCTCGTGGGCGACGATCGCGTTGGTCGTCCTTTTCTCCCCGCCGGGATCGCGCAGCGCGGGGCTCGCCTGGATCCTGGTGCTCGCCGGCACCACCCTCACGATCCCCGCCTTCGCCGCGGCACAGTCGAAGGTGCTCGCGGCGGCCGTGAACCTCGCGACGGCCGTGCGGTTCTGGGTGACGGCGGTCTACGAGTGGGGCGCGCCGCACGGGTGGGAGACCGCGGCGGGGGCGGTCGGCCTCGCGCTGGGGCTCCTCTCGCTGTACGCGGCGCTGGCTTTCGAGATCGAGGACCAGCGGCGCGAGACGGTCTTCCCGACGTTCCGTCGCCGGGCGGGGACCGTCGCCATGACGGGGGACCTCGCGCACCAGGTGGACAAGGCGCACAACGAGGCGGGAGTGCGAAAGCAGCTCTGAGCCCCAGCGGCAGGTGCCCCAGCGGTCCCGCGCTCAGCCGCCGCCGGCCGGCGGCCGTTCGCGGCGGAGCACCCGCAGGCTGCCGCAGGCCGATTCCTGCGCCCACTCACCCGATCCCGTGGCGTGGCACCACAACTCGTAGGGAGGCCGTCCCCCGTCTGCGGGATCCGGGAAGACGTCGTGGATGGCGAGCAGCGCCCCCACCGCGACGAGCGGCGCCCAGCCGCGGTAGTCGGCCCATGCCGGCGCCTCGCCGTGGCCGCCGTCGATGAAGCAGAAGTCGAGCGGCGTCGTCCAGCACGAGGCGACGGTCGGCGAGTCGCCCACGACCGCGACGGCGACGCGCTCGAGCCCGGCCGCGGCGACCGAGCGTCGCCAGTGGGGGAGCGTGTCGATACGCCCGTCGCCGGGGTCGACGAGGTCGGGCTCGTGATGCTCCCAGCCGGGCTGGTTCTCCTCGGATCCTCGGTGGTGGTCGACGCTGAAGAGGACCCCGCCCGTGGCCTCCGCTGCGGCGCCGAGGTAGATCGTCGACTTGCCGCACCACGCGCCGATCTCGACGAAGACGGGGGGGCGAGCGGACCGGTCCGCGCGCGTGCTCGCGGTCGCGCCCGCGCGCCGGGCGGCGTCGTAGAGAGCCGCACCCTCGTCGTCGGGCATGAACCCGCGCGTCGCGCGCGCGAGCGCGAGCAACGCGTCGCTCCGGGCCGTCACGCGGCGAGAGCGTAGATCCCGTACGCGGCGAAGCCCAGCAGCGCCAGCCCGCCCGCGCGACGGATCCACTCGAGCGGGAGGACGCGGAGCAGGGCGCGGCCTCCGAACGCGCCCGCCGCCGATGCCACGAGCAGGCCCGCGTAGGCGCCCACGAACACGGCCCAGGGTTCGTGGTACTTGCCCACGAGGTTCACGGTCAAAAGCTGGGTCAGGTCACCGAACTCGCCCACGAGGATGACGCCGAACGACGTGCCGACGATCTTCCACGGCCTGGTGGGCACCGGCTTCGCGTCGTCGGCCTCCTTCTCCCCCCGCTCCT
>DAIRCY010000052.1:0-1583 GCA_036796435.1 Acidimicrobiales bacterium | reverse complement strand
AGCTCGCGGCGGCTCGGCGACCACGGGGCGAAGCCCGCGTAGTCCGCGAAGAACCCACGCGGCGACGCCTGCCCGCGCTCGAGCTCCTCCGCGCGGCGCTCGGGCACCACGAGCAGGAGGACTGCTCCGGCGAAGAAGAGGGCGGTGACGACGATCTCGAGCGCCTGGTGGGGAAGGAGCTCGATCGCACGTCCCGCGCCGACCGCCAGGGCGACGTGGACGAGGAACGCTCCGGCGGCGCCGAACCACACGAGGATCGGGCGGCTGCGACTGCCCATGACGAGGGTCGCGATCATCGTCTTGTCGGGGAGCTCCGCCGCCCCGACGAGCGCGAAGACCGTTGCAACGACGCCGAAGCTCATCGAAACAGGCCGTTGTTCAGCGCGCCACGACCCTTCCGAGCTCCTCGCCGAGCCTGCCGCCTTCGCGCATCCGCTCGCCGAACCGGACGTTCACCTCGAGCTGCTCGAGGACCTGGACCACGTGGCGCTGGCCCACGGCGAGCGGGTGGTCCGTGAGGAACCGTGCGACGTCGTCGGCGAGCGCGCGCTCGCGACACAGCGTCCGCACCGTCGAGACCATCGTGTCGTGGACGATGTCGGGGAACCGGTCGATGAGGAGCCCCCACTCGGACTTGACCCGCTCCCAGATGGCGGGGCCGCCGACCCTGTTGCCGAGGAGCACGCGGATGAGGAACGGCCCGTCCTGGAGGCGCACCTCGCCGATCGCGAGGTCGAAGCTGCGCTGGCACAGGTCGACGTCGCTGAACGCGCCCAGCGCGAACAGGTGCCGCCGTTCGTCCTGGGGGTTCGCGGGGTGCCGGTAGCGGTCGAGCATCGCGTCGTAGTCGGCGGGCCGGTTGTGGTCTGCGACGACGCTCAGCACCGCGGACTGGATGTCGGCGTCGATGCTGTCTTCCCCGCGTCGCCACGCGTCGAACCGGCGAGTCGCCTCGATGCGGACGTCG
Organism: Acidimicrobiales bacterium; assembly: GCA_036796435.1. Lineage (GTDB taxonomy): Bacteria > Actinomycetota > Acidimicrobiia > Acidimicrobiales > RAAP-2 > JAJYVT01. Next base: position 616 of record DAIRCY010000052.1, on the reverse strand, counting down.
TCTGTCGCGCCGGTGGTCCCGAGCGTCTCCAGGAGGAGGCCTCGCAACGTCGGGATTCGTTCGCCCTCTTGCGGCCGGGCGTCCCAGCCGAGGGCCGCCGCGCGCGGTCCGAGCAGAGCCCGCGCGGCGGCCTGCACCGTCGGCCGCTCGGCGTCGGGGACGACACGGTCGCACAGGCGGAGGGCGCCGACGACCACCTGGAAGCTCTCGGGTCCGTCCTCGTCGTCGCCGAGGTTGGCGGCGAGCTCGAGCAGGTCACCGAGCTCCGCGCGCCCGGCGAGCACGAGCGCCCAGGTGTCCGACAGGAGGCCGAACCGCTCGAGAGTGCCGAGCGAGCCCAGGTGGGCGGCCAGTCGCGCCCGTGTCCCGGGCGGGTAGCCGACCCGGTAGACGCCCCAGCCTCCGGCGTTGACGAGCCGGGCGTCCCTGCCGGTCGACGCCGGGAGCTGGGCGGTGTCCCCGGTGAGGAGCACCCGGGCGACCTCGCCCCCGTCGCCGTCGCCGACGGGCACCTCGCCCGGGGCCCCGTCGCCGATGGGGCGGACGAGCACCGGCACGAGCCACCGCTTCCCGATCGACGACGTCTCGCCTCGGGGTGGTTCGTCCAGGTAGGCGA
>DAIRCY010000051.1:0-17526 GCA_036796435.1 Acidimicrobiales bacterium | reverse complement strand
AGGAACGCGGCTCGCTGCTGCAGTCGGAGCTGAACGACACGCTCGAGCAGCTGACCGACGATCGTCGGCGCGAGGCCCGCCATGGGCAAGGCGCTCGCCGTCGACACCTCGATCCCGACGCCGGGCGGCTGGAAGACGATGGCCGAGCTCCGCACCGGCGACGACGTCTATGACGACAAGGGCCGCCCGTGCAGGGTCGTGTACACCTCGCCCGTCTTCGTGGGCCGCCCCTGTTACCGGTTGACCTTCGACGACGGCAGCTCTCTCGTGGCGGACGGGGAGCACCGCTGGCTCGCGTACGACCTCTTCGGCTGGAAGGCATTGCGGGAGGAGGCCGTCAGGGTCGAACGGGGCCTGCCGGCACGCCCCCTTTCTCCCGCGGACCGGTCCTCGCCGCGGGCCGCGGCGCGGGTCGTCACGACCACACAGATGCGCGCCGAGGGGCTGCGGTCGCCGAACGGCCGCCCGAACTGGTACATGCCCCTCGCGGGCCCGCTCGACGGGCCGGAGCTTCCGTTGCCGGTCGACCCCTACGTCCTCGGCTACCGGCTCGGCGGGGACGGCGCCGTGCCCGCGCAGGCCCCGGCGGCGTCCCTCCGCCCCGCCCCCAAGCAGCGGCTGGAGCTGCTCCAGGGGCTGATGGACGCCCGCGGGGCGCTCGTTGGCCGCAACGGGGCCGTAGAGCTGTGGCTCGCGGACCGCGCCCTGCTCGAACAGGTCCGGGAGCTGGTCCTCTCGCTCGGCCACAAGCCGCCCGCCATCGAGGAGCGCGTGGCGTCGCCTTCCGGCGGACCGGTGGCTCGGATGTGGGGGATGTCGTGGACGCCGCTCGACCCGGTGTTCCGGGCCTCCGACAAAGCCGCGGTTCTGGCGTCGAGCGCCCCTCGGCGGCGCACCGGCAGGCACACGCGCCGGGCGGTGGTCGCCGTCGACGAGGTCGCCACCCGGCCGGTGCGATGCATCGCCGTGAGCTCTCCCTCCCGGCTGTTCCTCGCGGGGCCGTGCATGACGCCCACCCACAACACGAGCTTCGCCCTCGGGATGCTCGCGCACGTGGGCGCCGTGCTCCGCCGCCCGGCGCTCCTCTTCTCGCTCGAGATGGGCCACCTGGAGCTCACGCAGCGGTTGCTCGCCTCCGAAGCGCGCGTGGACGCGCAGCGGATGCGCACCGGGCACCTCCACGACAGCGACTGGGGCAAGGTCGGGGCGGCGGTGAGCCGGCTCAGCGAGTCGACGATCTTCATCGACGAGAACCCGCACCTGACGGTGATGGACATCAGGGCGCGCGCCCGCCGGCTGAAGAAGAGCGAGGGTGATCTCGGCCTGGTGGTGGTCGACTACCTGCAGCTCATGACCGGACGTGGCCGGGCGGAGAACCGCCAGGTCGAGGTCTCCGAGATCAGTCGCGGCCTCAAGATCCTGGCGAGGGAGCTCGAGTGTCCCGTCGTCGCCCTCTCGCAGCTCTCGAGGAACCTCGAAGCCCGCCAGGACAAGCGGCCCATGCTCTCGGACCTGAGGGAATCGGGTTCGCTCGAGCAGGACGCCGACGTGGTGCTGTTCATCTTCCGCGAGGAGCTCTACGACCCCGAGACGCCGATCGACCGCCGGGGTCTCGCCGAGATCATCGTCGCCAAGCACCGAAACGGGCCGACCGGTTCAGCGCACCTCGTCTTCTTGGGCCAGTACGCGCGCTTCGACAACCTCCAGCAGGTGTAGCGCGGCACCCTTCGACGCCCGACGCAGCCCCCGGTACGCTCGCCCATCGATGGCAAATCAGCGTCGAGAGATCGCCATGACCCCCGAGGAGGTCGCGGCCTTCCTCGAGGAGCGGCACAAGGCGACGATGTGCACGCTGAACCCCGACGGGTCGGTCCACGCCGTAGCGATGTGGTACGGCTTCGTCGGGGGCCGGCTCGCCGTCCAGACCAAGGCGAAGTCGCAGAAGGCGCGCAACCTCGCTCGGGACTGCCGGATGACGTGGCTCGTCGAAGCCGGGGAGCGCTACGACGAGCTGCGCGGCGTGGAGCTCGTCGGGAGGGCGGTGCTCGTCGACGACGCCGAGGGCTTGTTCTCCGTGGGCGCGAGCGTCTTCGATCGTTACGTCGCGCCGTACACGGAGGACGCGCGCACCGCGGTGGAGACGATGCTCAAAAAGCGCGTCGCGTTCGTCCTCGACGTGGACCGCACGGTCAGTTGGGACCACCGCAAGCTCGGGCCGGCGGCCGGCCCCGGCTGAGCCAGCCCGACGAGGTCTACGCGGCGGCCTTGGCCAGCTTGGCGGCGCCGATCGCCTTGCCGGCCTTCACGACGGTGCTGTCGGACTTCGCCTTGTCGTGCTTCTTGTTCTTCCTGTGCTGCTTCTTGGCCTTGCGCTCGAGTCGCGCGACCCTCCGGGCGCCGATCGAGCTGGCCATCAGCGTCAAGCCGATCCCCGCGAGCCACATGTCCTTGGCCAAGGGGATCCCGTCCTTGCTCGGACGGACGCTTCCCTCCTGGCGCATGCCAGGGGTCTTCATGTACAGACCCAAGAGGCCTCCGGCGAAGGAGGTGAGGGCCAAACCCGCAAGGCCATCGCCGATGACGAGCGGCGCGAGCAGGGCGCCGCCGAGCGCGACCTCGGCCGCTCCGAGTGCCTTGCCGAACTGCTCGGGCGGGGCGTTCTCCAAGAAGGGGTACGCGCCCGAGGCGAACCCGTGGAGCTGCTGGTGCGTCTCCTTTTCGGCCTGGAGCTTCGTGAGCCCCGAGTTGAGGATGAACGCGCCAGCCGCCAGACGGACAGGAACGTTGGAAATTCGTGCACGGTGTCTCACGTGAAGGACGCTACCCGGACCCCCGCGCTGCGACACCCAGAACCTCGGCCGCCCCGCGATCAGGGGATCACGACCACCCGGGCGAACCGGACGGTCTTTCGGCCCGGGTTCACGTAGGAGTACGGCCTGTCGGTCGGGAGCCGCAGATGGGCGTCGCCTTCGAGCACGTAGCGCTCGTCGTCGACCTCGACGACAAGCCGTCCGGAGTGGACGAGCAGGAGCTCCTCGCTCCCGGGCGGATCCGCCACCGCGTCGTACCGCGCCCCGCCGACGAGCTCCCAGTGCCAGAGCTCGACCACCCTCACGGGGGAGGGCGAATCGAGCAGCCGGGCGGTGCTGCCCCTGCCGTCCTCCCACACGGGCTCGAGCGACCGGGCCGTCTCGGGCGTGAGCGACGGGACGGGACGCACCGCCACGAGCGAGGCGAAGTCGAGCCCGAGCGCGCGGGCGAGCTTGTCGAGCGTCCCGAGGCTGACGTTCGTCTCTCCGGCCTCGAGCATCGTGATCATCCGGCGGCTCACGCCAGACCGTGCGCTCAGTTCGTCCAGGGTGAGGTGCTGGTCCAGCCGCCGGGCACGCACCCGCGACCCGATCGCCTTGAACAGCGCCGTGGCTGGCGTCTGCTGTTCCCCCTCACCGGGCCCTGCGCCCGATGGCTCCCTTCGTCGTTGCGACCCGCGTCGGGATGGCACGACGGGCAATATACTGCATTGCAAGATATTGCACGACGCAGGGCGCACGCCCGCGTGGGTCCGTAGGGAGGAGGGACATGGTGAACAAGTTGCGGCGCCGGCCGCGCCTGGTGGCCGTCCTGCTCCTCCTGCTCGCCTCGGCGATCTGGGGCTCGACCTTCGTGGTCGTGAAGGAGGCCATCGCCCGCACCCCGGTGCTCGACTTTCTCTCCTGGCGCTTCGTCCTCGCAGGAGCGTTGCTGGTGGTCCTGCGCCCTCGTGCGCTTGTGAGGCTCGGCCGTCGGGGGTGGCGTCAGGGACTGCTCCTCGGGCTGGCGCTCGCGGCTGGCTACATGACCCAGACCTTCGGACTCCGGCTCACGCCGCCGGCCGTGTCCGGGTTCTTGACCGGATTGCAGGTTGTGTTCACGCCGGTGCTCGGCTGGTGCCTCCTCCGGCACCGCGCGGCGAGGCGCACCTGGATCGCGGTGCTCGTCGCGACCGCGGGTCTCGCGCTGCTCACGCTGCGTGGGGTCTCGTTCGGGGTCGGCGAGGGGCTGACCGTCGCCTCGGCTGCGCTGTTCGCTCTCCAGATCGTCGGCCTCGAGGAGTGGGCGTCGGTCGAGGATGCCTATGGGCTCGCCGCGGTGCAGTTGCTCACGGTCGGCGCCGTGTCGCTCGCCGCCGCCGCGCCCGCAGGGGTCAGCCTCCCGTCGACGCCGGCCCTCTGGGGCGCCATCGTGCTCACGGCCGTCGCGGCGACGGCGTTCGCGTTCGTCGTCCAGACGTGGGCGCAGTCGCATCTGTCCGCCATCTCTGCGGCTGTGGTCTTCACGACCGAGCCCGTCTTCGCCGCGCTGTTCGCATGGCTCTCAGGCGAGCGCCTTGGGGTCGGGCTCGTCCTCGGAGGCGCGCTGGTCGTGCTCTCGATGCTGGTCATGGGGACGGGGCGAAAGCGCGGTGCGTCCTCTGCAGGGGGTGGTGTCCTTGCAGCACGCGAGGTGCCGTCGACGGACGGGGGCGGCTATGCCGCAGCGGTCGCCGCACACGGGCCAGGTCCTTCAGCGGACCCCCGGGCCGGTTCGCGCCGGGAGTTTGTCGGCACTTGACGGTGGTATGGACGTTGGGTCCAAGGCAAGAACCGAGACAGCAAGGAGGCTGAGATGGGCAACGAGGCACGGATAGGACTTCTGCTCGGGGCGACGGCCTGTCTTCTGGCAGTCCTCGTGGACTGGGTGATCGAGGAGCTCTCGTAGCCGAGGGGCTCCCTAGGAGCCCCCTCCGCCGGTCCCTGCGAACACGCCCAGGGCGCTCAGGATGACGAGCGTGAGCACGCCGAGTGCGACAAAGACCATCACGGCCACCGCGACCAGCCGGGGAATCCGTCGTACGAAGCGCATGCTCCTCCCATACCCTCACGGCTGGCCTGTGCGTCAGCCGCACGCCGGGGTGTTGGAAGAGGGTGAGGCCTCGGTCGTGGCCGCCAGTCGGAAGGTCGTGGCGAGCCAGCTGACGACCGCCTCCGCCGCGTCCGCGCTTCTCCTCGCCAGACCGTGGTCGCCTCCCTCGAGCCATGCGTGGGTCACCTCGCCCGGAATGGTGGCTGCCGCGGCCTCCAATTCCACGGGCGCGCCAAACGCGTCCCTGGTCCCTGACACGAAGAGGCACGGGACCCGGAGCGCGGGAAAGTGCGACGTCCGTAGACGCTCCGGGCGTCCGGGAGGGTGGAGCGGGTAGCTGACCAGCGCCAATCCGGCGACCGGGAGCCCCGCGGCAGCGACTTGGGAAAAGATGCGCCCTCCCATCGACCGTCCGCCGAGCACCAGGTCGCCCGTGGTGACTCCGAGTCGATCGGCGAAGGCCGACGCCCGCTCACGGGCTGCCTCCTCGAGGACAGCCGGCGCGTCGGGCCGGCGCCGGCCGGCAAGTCGGTAAGGGAAGTCCATCCTCTCGACGGTCACCCCGGTTCGCTCGAGCGCGCTCGCGAGCACGACGAGCGCGGGGCTGTCCGCGCTCCCGCCGGCGCCGGGGGAAAGGAGGATCCCTGCGACCTGGCGCCGGGTCGAGCGGTTCGCCGTCCTCCGTTCCGGGGTCACGCCAGGAAGGTAGCGGGAGGGGCTGTACGCCGCACTTGCGTGTGGCAAAGAACCTTTGCGTCGCGGTAGCATTGCAACGGCCGTGGCCTTGGGCTCCAGCCCCAGGCAGGGGGGACAGGGAAGCTCAGCGATCGGGAGGGGATGGACCGTTGGGAAGGTGTGCCTACGCGTCTCGGCTTGCTGCTGCCATTGCAACGCTTGCGGCCGCGACCTTGTGTACTGCAGTTCTGGTGGCGGGTGCTCCGCTGGCTGGCGCCACAACGGCGCCGACCGGCGCCATCTTTGCGACAAGTTCTCCCGGCATTCCATCGACCGGAGTGGCGGTCTCAGCGGGATCGCTGAAGATCACCCTGAGCGCGACCGTTGCCCTACCGACAGGAGGGCAGTTGGGGCTTTTCGTCACAGCTTCAAGCGGAACGGTCCACTGGAATAGCTATTCAGTCTCAGTCTCAAGTGGCATTAGCTATTCGGCAACGTCTCACCTCGGCAATGCGCTCAACATCAAGCTCGGGCCCAAGACAACGAGTCATGCCGCGACCATCTATGTCACTGGGATCACCTTCACAACTACATCTGCCTCGGGAAGCGTCGCGATATCACCCAAACTTCATACAGGAGCAGCGACAGTCACCTTCTCTCCTTCGTCCGCAACTGACGCCACGATCCTTCCGACACCGCCGAACGCACCACATGTCACTGTGATCGCAGCGAGCCAGCCGACCGTGAGCGCTGGGACGACGACAGTCGCCGTCGGCGACTGGACCCTGACGATGTCGGGGAGCAGCACCACAGGGAGCGGCTGGAACGCCGGTGCGAGCTTGACGGTGACGGTTGCCCCACCGTCCGGGTCCAACTGTGCCGGCTCGGCGTACCTCTATTTCGCTGGAGTGCCAACGGTCACCGTCGACAGTTCCACGGGGACCGGAGCCTCGCCCACCGTCTCCGGATCCCTTTCGTACAGCGGACCCTGTAGTTCCGCCCAGCCAAACGAATTGGAGCTCTCCTTCACGAAGGCGGACTACTTCTCGACGACCGGCTCCGTCACGATCACCGTCAGTGGTGTCCGCTACGCCGTGGGTGCGACAGCGACGGCCATCGGGACGGGAGCCGTAGGGGTGAGCGGATCCTTCTCCGTGACTGGGAGCACGCCCTTTTCCGCGGTCGACGCGTCCCGCGCGTCCAATGCAGTCGTCGGCGCGCCGCAAGGCTCAGGCGAGACACAGCCCACACCCTCGGGTACATCTACCAGCCAGAGCGGTACACGCTTCGTCATAAAGGCAAACACACCACCGGTGACGGTGGTGCAGGACGCGTACGACGCACCGATAAGCCCGATAGAGGTACTTGGTTCGACCACCTCACAGGTTCCTGCCGGCTTTGTGTGTGCCACGTTGTCATCCGGGGCGTTCGATACGGCGACGAACCCGACCGTGGCCGTCATTTCCGGCAACGGCGCCGTCGGCGCAACGGCTACCTATCAAAGTGCAGGGCCTACAGGGGCTGGCACGGTGGAGTTCCAGGTCACGAAGCCGTCCACCGTCCGAGGCGGCTACTCGGTCTCGGGACTCGCTGTCGACGCGCCGACACGCGTGGGAGTCGTCGGGCTCAAGGTGACCATCGGGAGCAGCGCGTCCTGTACGCAGGACTTGGTTCTCGCGGGCTCGGCGACAGTCTACACGGTGGCCGCGACACCCGTGACCCGCATCTACGGGACGACAGCGGATGCGACGGCCGCAGCCGAGCTCGAGCACCAATTCGACGCGCAAGCAACAGCCTGTCCGGGAAGACCCGGGGCGCGGCCAGTGGTCCTCGCCACCGACGGCAGGTTCCCCGACGCGCTCGCCAGCGCCTACCTCGCGAGCACCCTGGGCACCGGCGAGCTGCTCACGCCCCCGGGGGCCCTCTCGGCGGCCACTGCCAACGCGATCCGGATCGAGGGGATCACCGAGGTGTATATCGTCGGCGGCCCGCTGGCGGTGAGCACAGCCGTCGCCCAGCACCTCGAGTCCACGTTGGCCTACAACTGCGGAGGTTCCACTCCCCTCACATCGGCAGGGCCGGTGCACATCGGCGTGACCCGTATCGCCGGAACCACGCAGTACGACACCGCGCAGTGGATCGCCGAGTACCCGGCCGCGGGCGACGTGGGCACGCTGGATGTCGCCGGCGCCTACGGGGGGACGAACCCGACAGGCGGAGCCGGACGGTACAACGACACCGCGGGGACCGGCACCCCGGCTCCCGGCACGGCGACGACACTCCCGACGGCGATCCTGGCGACCGGCACCACCTTCCAGGATGCGGAATCGGCTAGCGCGCTTTCCTACGCCGACCGCCTTCCGATCCTCCTCACCCCACCGACGGCGCTCGCCCCCCAGGCGGCGTCCGCCATCAGCAACCTCGGAATCAGGCAGGTCGTCGTGATGGGCGGCCCGCTCGCCGTCTCGAACGGGGTCGTCTCCTCGCTCAAGTCGTTGGGTCTTTCGGTGCTGCGGATCGCGGGCAAGAGCGCGAGCGATACGTCGGTGGAGCTCGCGGACTTCGAGATGGGACCCACTGCGGGTCGTCTGGGCGCCGGCTGGTCCGGGAGCGGTGGAGTGACGGTGGCCAGGGGAGACTTCTTCACCGACGGACTCGCAGGCGCGGTCGTCGCCGCGGGAGGCGGGCGAGCACCCGGGCACACGCCCGAGCCGCTTCTCCTCTGCACAGGCCCATCGACCGTCGGCGAGTCCCTGTCGGCGTTCTTGTACTCGGCCGGACGTACTGGGATCGACGGCAACGCCGCGGACCGTGTCCTCGCGTTGACGATCCTCGGGGGCCCCGAGGCGGTGAACCCGTCGGCGGTCTCGACAATGGTCGCCGACCTCTGATTCAGGCCGCCGCTGCGTAATTCAGGCCGGCCCCTGCGTGCTTCAGGCAGCCCCCTGCGCTCGACCGAGCTTCGCCCAGACGACCTTGCCCCCCGACTCCTCGTCATCGACGCCCCAGTCGACTGCGAGCGTTGAGACGATCCCGAGCCCCCGGGCGGCTCCCACTGGAAAGGAAATCGGCCCTCTGTCGGAGCCGCTTGTCGAGGTGGGCGCTTCGTCGGTCACTGAGACACGCACGGCGTCGGGGTCACAGTCGACCCGGACCGTGAACACCGAGTGCGCGTGGCGGACGGCGTTCGCGGCCAGCTCGCTGCAGATGAGCTCCGCGGCATCCGCGAGCTCGTCGTCGTTGCCGGACTCCTCGACCGCCCGCCGTACGAACCGCCGAGCGGCCCGGCACGCCGGAATCGAGGAGGGAAACACGCTCGCCCGACTGACGATGGGATCGTCCGACGCTCCACTCGACGGACCGCGAGCACCGAATGTCCTCGTCCTTTCTACGCGCGGGTCGTCCGGGGCCGCAGGGAGCGCGTGCACGACGGATCCCTCGACCACCTCGGAGTGACAGTCCCGGATTGACGCCAATTGGGCTGTATCGGTCAGCGCACCGGTCGGATACGCACAGAGGATCGCGACCGACCCGTCGCTTGCGAGCCGGTTGCCGACCTGCTCGACAGCGAGCGCGAGGTCGGACTGACCGCGTGCCCACAGCCTCCCCACCAGGTCCCAGTAGAAGTGGACGCCTTCGGTGTCGGGGGGGACGTGACGGCAGACCTCGTGGAGCAGACCTTCGAATGCGCCGACCGGGTCTGTCAAGAGGCAGAGCGGGTCGACGAGATCGTCTGCGTCGTACGCCTGATAGCGGCCGAGGCCGGGGACCGCTGGCTCGCCGGGGAGAGTGGCCGCCGCTCGGGAAAGCCGGATCCACTGGTCCGCTGCTTCCAGATGCCCGCGCTCTGCGATGAGCACGAGAGAGCCACCCCGGTCGAGCGCGGCCGTCGCGAACTCCCCGAGCGCGCGGACGAGCTCGAGGGGGTCCTCGTAGAGGACTACTCCGTGGAAGACCGGCCGCTTCGCGCCCTGGGCAGGGATCACCCGCGGACTCACCCGAGCTTCGGATCGCCGTCTGCCGCGCCATCTCGTGTCCCAGCGGCACGATTCGGTTCCGCGCGGGCAGCGGCGCATCGGTCCCGGGCGACGACGTAGAGAAGGGGACTGCCTCGGAACATGGGCCACGACCTCCATTTGCAGGTGACAGCGGCGCCTTCCGCAGTCGCTTCGTCCGTCCGATCCGGACCACAGCGATCGGTGATCGCTCACGCGGGCGGTACCCCGCCGGACTGAGCACCAACCGGAAGGGTCATTGCATGTTCGAGCTCACCGACGAGGCGGACGGCGTGCTCGTCGCCCCGGGGCGTGGTGCAGATGCGCAGCCGCAGTGCCGCCGGAGCCGCACGTCCGGCGCTGCCGCGTTCGGCCGCTGTCACGGGCGCTCCGTCGGCGCGCAGCGGGTCCGCATCATCGACGCCTCGCCCAGGCACCGGGGCGGAGTCGGACCGACTACCTGCCGAGCTGGACCATGACCTCGGCGAAGGGCAGGGACCCGAGGAGCCCCCCGGGGACCAACAGCTTGGAGGTACGGAGGCCGCTCCCGATGACCACGCGCGGATGGCGGGCGACCCCCTCGTCTACAAGGATCGGCCATCCCGACGGAAGCCCGACGGGCGTGATTCCTCCGTACTCCATCCCCGTGAGAGTCGTCGCTTCTTGCGTGGGCGCGAACGAAACCTTCCGGACGTCGAGTCGCCGTCGTACCACGCCGTTCACGTCTGCCCGCGTCGTCGCGAGAACGACGCAGGCGGCGAAGCGCGTCGCGCCCTCTCGTTTGCCTGCCACGACGACGCAGTTCGCGCTTTCGCCTTGGCGCACGCCGTAACGCTCGCAGAACGCAACCGTGTCCGCGACCTCCGGGTCGATCTCGGCGACACCGATCCGGTCGCGCTCCTCCATGGTCTCCAATGCGGCGTAGACAGCTGGCGCGAGGAGCTCCGGGCGCTCGAGCGCGCGGGAGAAGACGAGGTTGCCGAGGACGCCCGCCGCTCCGCCGTGCATGGCCCGAGAGCTTACGGTCGAACCTGCGGATGTCCCCGCGCTCACCCGTGGGCCGTGAGCACGTCGCGAATCCGGAGGCGCCGCCCCGTCCGCAGCACGGCCCGCCGGTAGAACGTGGCCGCGAAGCGGGCCACTACGGCCGTGCACGCGATGCTGAGCAGCGCGGCGAGGCCGAATTGCCACCAGCTGACCTCGCTCTTGGCGACGAGGAGCGGCATCCCGAATGGAGCGGTCGGGGGAAGGTACGCGAGCACCTTGAGCAGGAGAGAAGCCTGCCCGGGGCCGGCGTTCACCAGCGCGAGCACGTAGCCCACGATGATCGGCACGCTGAGCGGGAGACTCAAGCTCTGCGCCTGGTCCTGACGCTCCACCATCGAGCCCGCCGCGGCGAAGACCCACGAGTAGAACGCGTACGCGAGCACGAGCCAGACGAGAGAAGCCGCGACGACGGCCGGGCCAGTCCCGTGCAGCACGTCGGAGCCGACCGCGCCCGCAAGTGCGAGAGCGAAGGCCACCACCAGGCCTGCTTGAAGGAGCGCTACCACCCCGATGCCGAGCACCTTGCCGCCGAGCAGCTGGATTGGCCGGACCGTTGCGAGGAGGACTTCTACGACCCTGCTCGCCTTTTCCTCCATCACCCCGATGAGAGTCCAGGTCAGGTACTGGGTCAACAGGATGAAGGTGAAGATCAGTCCGATGACCGATGCCCCCGTCGCCGCACCGGCCTTCTTCGCGGCCACGTTGCGGACTGGGATGGGCGCGGCGCTTGCGACGGCTCGCGCCTGCGAGGTGCTCAGTCGCGCCGCGGTGAAAGCGTTCTCGAGACCGAGCGCGGTGGCGATCGCGGTGGCGGTGACGGCCGTCGCTGTGGAGTCCCCTGCCGACACCGCCGAGTCGACCAGCAGGCTGCGTCCGCGGTCGATCACCATTGTCAACCGGTGGGCGTGCAGCGCAGCTTCGGCCGCTGGCAGGCCGGGCTCGCTCTTCGCTTTGCCGGTCACGTGCACGTGGACGAGGGCCGCCGCGACCGCGCGCGCTTGGGCCGCGCTCAGCGTGCCGACGACGCCGATCCTGGCGGCGGAAAGCGACTTCGGGCGGGAGTGCAGGGTGGGGATCACGATTGCAGCCGCCACCACGGCGAGGAGAACCAACGTGATGACTTTGAAGAACCGGCCGCGCAGCCGCTCCCGAACTTCGCGCCCGGCGACGAGTCCCGTGTCGCCGAGGGCCAGGCGGCCGGCGAGGGCGCGGCCGGCTCCGGCGAAAATGCTCCGGTTGTCGGATCGCCGCCCTCCTCGAACCCGCCGCACGATTGCGACGACCACGACGACGCCGACGATCACGTAGAAGACCGGCTTCACGTGCCGAGGGCCTCCCGGAACACCTCGGAGAGCTTGCGACGCTCGAACGCGAACTCGAGCACCCGCCCCGACCGTCGCGCCGCATCCAGCACCGCATCACTGCTGACACCGTCGTCGAGGACGAGACGAACGGCGCCGCCTTTCACCTCGGAGATCTGGATGCCTGGAATGTCGCGGGCCCACATGCCGTCGCGGTCCCCCTCCACCCGCACCGACAGGCGCGGCGCGCCGCCGGTCTCCAGCTCGTCGACGTCCCCCGAGGCGACGACTCGGCCCCGGTCGATGATCACGACGACCTCGCACAGTTCCTCCACGAGGTCGAGCTGGTGGCTGGAGAACAGCACGCAGCGTCCCGCCCGCGCTTGTCCGGTGAGCACGTCGCCGATGGCGTCGATCCCTGTCGGGTCGAGTCCCGCCATCGGTTCGTCCAGCACCAACAGGTCCGGTTCGTGCACCAGCGCCGCGGCGAGCTGCACCCGCTGCTGGTTCCCGTGAGAGAGGGACTCGACCTTGCTCGAGGTGCGATCGGCAAGGCCGAGCCGCTCGAGCCAGTGCAGAGCCGACGCCGCCGCGGCTCTCTCCGGCATTCCGTGCAGCCGCCCGAGGTAGCGGACCTGGTCGCCCACCAACATCCCTGGATACAGGCCGCGCTCCTCCGGCATGTACCCGAAGCGCCGCCGCTGTGCGGGAACGATCGGCGAACCGTTCCACCGGACGGCGCCCGCGTCGAGCTCCGTGAGGCCGAAGATCGCCCGCATCGTCGTGGTTTTCCCGGCTCCGTTGGGGCCGAGAAAGCCGGTGACGCGACCGCTTCCGACGTTGAAAGAGAGGTCGTCGAGTGCGACGAGGCTGCCGAATCGACGCGAAAGCCCGGTCAGCTCGAGAGTGCCCTCCACCGGATCCAGGCTACGGCCGCAACGGCGCCGAGTCAGGGGATCGACCCCTTGGGCGCCTGGGGCGCGAACGCCAAAGCATGGCGAGGGCCCTCAGGCTCCGGAGTGTCATGAGCTCCAGGGAAGGCTCAGCCGTGATTCGCGCTGCAATCTCGTCCGCCCTCGGGCACTCGCCAGCGCTGAACACATAGAAGGACCTCCGCGCCGGACTTTGCGCCCGTAGGTAGTCGTCGTACTTCTGATGGAGCGCGGCCTCGATGACCGGGCGCCGGATGAGGCCCGCCGCCTCGAACTGCTCGACCCACCAGCTGCTTTCGGCCCAGATCAGGTGACCGTTGATCGGGTAGCCGTCGTGTCCGGCGTGGAGGTAGTGGAAGGGTCGCCCCGCCGTCGCGTCCACGTCCCATTCGCGGATGTAACGGGGAAAGACCTCCCCGAAGACGTCGTCGTCGCCGAAGCCCGGAATGTTCGCAAAGAGGAGCCCCTCGTCGATGAGCAATCGGCGCGCCCGGGCGAGATAGGCGCCGAGCCTGTTGGGATTCAGGTGCTCGAAGATGTCGAGGCCGAAGATCGTGTCGAAGCCTGGGCTCAGGTCGACCGTGAGGAGGTCGCCCAGGTGGATCTTGCCGCGGATCTGTGCCGGGGCGCGCTCCACGGCCATGCGGCTTATGTCGACGCCGGCGAACTCGATCCCCCGCAGTGCGAGGCCTTCGAGGACCCCGCCGCTCGAGCATCCGAGCTCCAGCACTGGGCCGCCCTGGCAGAGGGACGCCACGAGCTCCGCCATCACCCGCTTGTCGCGATCCGGCCGCAGTGACCAGACGTGGGGGATCTCGTAGTAGCCGTTCTCGACGATGGCCCGTTCCAGCACGTCGAAGTCCGAGGGGTCATCGATCCTGTAGGCGAGCAACGTGTCGGAGCCGTCCTGCCCGTTGGTCTCGAGGAGCACGTAGCGGTCGGCGAGACAGGTAAGCAGGTCGCCGGGCACGGTGGCTGCGCCCGTGGCGCGATTCACCCGCTGTCGCCAGCGCGGCGAGATCGATGCACCGAGCTTCCAGCGGACTCTGTTTCGCAATATTCGTCCACTATGCGGATAGTGCGCGCCGGATTTGTTCACTAATGGTCTGCGAATATTTGAGCATGGACCGTCCGTCGCAGTCGCCCCCATTGCGATGACTATAGGCCGCGGGCATATTCCGATTGGTGCCTTGAACTGGCCCGCGAGCACCGACCCCATCCGGGGCGTCCCGTCGCTGGCACGAGGCCCGCCTCCGGGCGAGTGACATAGTGCGGAGGTTTCATCTTCTGTCCGCAGCGATCCGGGCGGCGCACTTGCGAGGGAAGCGGCCATTCACGAGATGACAACTCCCGGCGACGAAACCGCCGCTCCGGGTGACGCTGGGCAGCCCGTCGACTCGACGCCGCTACACCTGCCAGCGCCACCACGGATTCCACTCCGGAGGAACCGCAACTTCCAGCTCCTGTGGATCGGTCAGGTTCTCTCGGACCTCGGCACCACCGTGGGGACGCTCGCCTATCCGCTCCTCGTCCTCGCCCTGACGCACTCACCGGTGATCGCCGGGGCGGTCGGGACGGTCACCTCGATCGCCGCCTTCGTGACCCGCTTGCCGGCGGGCTCCCTGGCCGACCGGCTGGACCGGCGCCGGATGATGATCGCCTGCGACGCCGCAAGGACCATCGCCCTCGCGGTGTTGGCCACCGGCGTCGCTCTCCACGACGTCACGTGGCCGGTGGTCCTCGTCGTGGCCGTGTGCGACCGGGTCGGGGACACCCTCTTCACGCCGGCCTCGACGGCGGTGCTCCCCGCGATCGTCGCCGACGAGCAGCTGGAGGGTGCGTGGGCGGCGACGGAGGCCCGGCAGTACGGCGCGAACCTCGCGGGCCCGGCGCTCGGGGGGCTCCTCTTCGGAGTCGGCCGGGCCATGCCGTTCGTGGGGGACGCCATTTCCTATGCCGTCTCGTCTGTCACGTCCGCCTGCATGCGCGGAAGCTTCCGCCCGAAAGCGAGCGCAGCGCGAAAGGGGCTCTGGGCGGAGGCGTTCGACGGCGTGCGGACGATCTGGACGGACGCTGTCCTGCGAGCAGTGGTGACCATCAGCCCTCTCACCAACTTCGCGTTCACC
The DNA here is from genome assembly GCA_036796435.1 of Acidimicrobiales bacterium. Lineage (GTDB taxonomy): Bacteria > Actinomycetota > Acidimicrobiia > Acidimicrobiales > RAAP-2 > JAJYVT01. The sequence continues at coordinate 2,569 of DAIRCY010000051.1, read as the reverse complement.
GGTGTCATCTTCACCGTGACGCTCGGGCTGCGGCGCCACGGGGTGACGCCGCTGGACATCGGTCTCGTCCAGGCGGGAATCATGGTGGGCGGCCTGCTGGGCGCCGTTCTCGCACCGCGGATCCAAGGCCGAATGTCGCTCGCGCACCTTGCGGCGTTGCTGACGACGGCGGGGACGCTCGCCTTCGTTGCGGCCGCGTTCCTCATGCCGTCGCCCCTCGTGGGACTGCCGATCGCGGTGCCCCTGGTCCTTTCGCCGACGGTCAACGCCGCCCTCATCGCCGCCTTGATGCGCAGGACCGCCGAGGAGATGCGCGGGCGCGCCATCAACGCGTTGTTGCAGTTGGCGACCGGCCTCGCTGCGCTCGCACCGCTTCTCTCGGGCCTGCTTGTCGCAAAGGCCTCCTCGGGCTGGGCGATGATCGCGTTCGCGTGCGTGCTCGCCGTGGCGACGGTCCTCACGCTGACCCTCAAGGGGCTCCGCCAAGTCGAAGGGAGCGATGGAGCGTGACGGGGCGTCGGTCTTCCACGACGTCGGATGTCTTCAATGCCCTCGCCGATGCGCACGGCGCGAGATCCTGGATGCGCTGATCACAGGCGAAAAGTCGGTAGGGGCGATCGTGTCCGATCTCTCGCTGCCCCAGCCGCAGGTCTCCAAGCACTTGCGGGTCCTCAGCGAAGTTGGGCTCGTCCGGTGTCGGGCGGCTGGTCGCCGCCGTTTCTACCGGCTTCAGGCGGGCCACCTCCGTCCACTGCAGGAGTGGTTGACCAAGTACGAGCGGGCGTTGAACGAGCTCCGCGACCGGTTGGACGGTTACCTCGAGGACGTGCAGGGAGATGACCGGCCATGACCGGACCACGTTGCACCTGCGCTTCAGCTCCTCGTTGAGCAGTTCCAAGAGGGTTTCGTCGGCCACAGTTGACGCCACCGGCATATATTCCCTGCGTGCCAGGGTTACGGGCGCTCCGTCAGCGGCATCAGCGGCTGGCGGGCGGCCAGCAGCTGTGAGGGAGCCCGCCTCCGCGGTGGCGTCCGCCCACGAGCGCGCCTTCGAGCTGATCGCCGGCTTCCGGATCGCACAGCTGCTCAGGGCTGCGGTGGAGCTCCGCATCCCTGATCTGCTCGAAGCCCGTCCGGCGTCGGTTGAGCAACTGGCAGACGCCACCGGCGTCGAGGTTGGACGGTTGCGACGGACGCTCCGCGCGCTCGCGTCGATGGGCGTGCTGGAGGAGGACGAGCAGGGCCGATTCACCAACACCGAGCTCGGGAACCTGTTTCGCGAGAGCACGCCCCACTCGGTTCGCCCAATGATGCTGATGGTGCTCGACGGCTACCGTGCCTGGGGGCACTTCCTGGAGACGCTGCGGACCGGCCGGACGGGCCAGTCGATCGAGTACGGCGAAGCGCACTGGGAGACGCTCGCCCGCGACCCGGAAGAGGCCGGCCGCTTCAATGCGGCGATGGTCGCCCAGACCGAGCACGCGATCGGCTTCGTGACGGCCAACCTGGACCTCGAGCAGAACTCTCTGATCGTCGACGTTGGCGGGGGGAACGGCGCCCTGGTCGCTGGCCTTCTCGGAGCTCGCCCCGACTTGCGCGGCATCGTGTGCGACTTGGCGCCGGGCCTGGCCGGGACGGCCGAATACCTCGCCCGCAGAGACGTAACCGATCGCTGCCAAGTGGTGGAGGCTGACTTCTTCGAGTCCCTGCCGGCAGACGGCGATGCTTACTTGCTGAAGCAGGTCCTCCACGATTGGGATGACGAGAATGCCGCGCGGATCCTGGCCACCTGCCGGCGCAGCATGCGCGCGGGCGCTCGGATCGTCATCATCGAGCGCCTTCTGCCCGGCCGGATGGTCCACGATCCCGACCACCTCGGGCTGGCCATGCTCGACCTCGAGATGATGGTCCGGGCAGGTGGCCGGGATCGCACCTTGCAGGAGTACGTCGAGCTCCTGGAGAGAGCCGGGTTCCACTTCATGCGCGCGGTGCCGGGCGAGCGATTCGCACTGGTCGAAGCCCAACTGGCATTGGACGCGCTGCCCGACGCTGACAAGTAGCCCATGGTGGCGACGCTGCACGCCAGATAGCTGTACGCCAGACCCTCGTCTCAAGTGGTCGGCGGGGCGAGCGAGCCCGAGGGGTTGTCCGACGCGCTGGCGATGAGCAAGGCGGAGGGACCGCCGGCGTGACAACGAGCTTGGCGATGAAGGCACCCAACTCCAGACCAGAGGGAGAGGAGAGGAGAGGAGAGGAGAGGAGAGTGGAGTGGAGCTGTTGTGTTGTCGTTCTTCGAACCTGAGCGAACTGCGCGGTCGCCTGCTCGCCCTCGTCCCGGGAGACGGCTCGACCCGGGACCCAGTATGATATCATAATGAAAGCATGGCCAACGTGCTCGTTCGTGATCTCCCACCCGATGTCCACGCTGCGCTTCAGCGGCAGGCTGAGCGGCGCGGCCAATCGCTCCAGCAGTATCTCGCGGCGGAACTGAAGCGCCTGGCAGAGAAGCCGAGCCTCGACGAGGTGCTCGATCGCATCGAGCGACACCGCGGTGGGCGTGTCGGGCTCG